>CAYGLP010000001.1:0-84945 GCA_964350965.1 uncultured Nitrosopumilaceae archaeon
CTTCAAAACGCATGTCCATGTTATCGAAAAGTTCATTCATCTGAACTTTTGAAATTTTTGAAATAATCTTATGAATGAACTCTTGTGCACTTTTTTTTGTTAATTTTGTTTTTAATAATGAAATTGGATTTCCAAAATGACCTACAAGTCCTTCTTCAATAAATTCATTTTCTTTTATTTCAAACAATCCAAATATGGAATCTAGGATCTTTTTTTTATCTTCAGTAGCATGTATGATGACTTCTACAGTAATCTCTAGATGATTTGTCATGTTATTTTGAATCTATATGGACAATAAATCTATTAGGCTTGTAGTAAAGCAATCTCAGCTTCAGCAGTTCTAATTATCTTTGCTTTTTCAATACCTACGTGTCTTACATGAATTATTTTCTTAACTGCTGCCATTATATCAGAATTTATCTTTCCAAAAGCAGTGGCCTGTACGAATTGTTCTATTGTCATTTCTGGAATTGTTTTTGACATTACATCTCGTGCAATTAATCTAAGTGCATGTTTGCGAGATGTATTGAGTTTCTTTTGTGTAAGTGCGATAATTTTAATTCTGAAAATGTAACCATCCTTTGTCTTATAATCTCCTATGAAATTAATCAAAGAAGAACCACGTCTTACAAGACTTCGCAAAAACTCTTTTGCATATTCATATCTCTTGAAAATGGTTGTAGCTGTATCACCTTCAACTTTGTTTATCTGGAAATATAGTTTGTATTGATGTTGTGAAGGATCCCCTTTTACGATATCAAATAAGGTGATCTCAATTACACGACCTATGGCACTTGCATCGTTAGTAATTGGAATGTAAGCCACTGGAACACTGTTAAACGCAGAAGGAGCTAATACTGTAACCCATTTCTTCTCTCTCCACTTGTCCTTTACCCTTGCAGTCTTTTGACGTGCCAACTATGATCGACGTTTGAAGCCAAAATATAAGTTGTACGACTTTTAGATAGTTGCTTTACCAACATATTTTTGCAAAATCTTTGGAACTGCAACATGGCCATCTTTTGTCTGGAAGTTTTCTAGTATTGCGACAAGGGTTCTAGATGTAGCTACTAGTGTACTGTTTAATGTATGAAGATACTGTGGTTGATCATTTGTCCTATCACGAAATCTAATCTTGAGTCTTCTTGCCTGAAAATCAAGACAATTAGAGCATGAGACAATCTCTCGATAGCTATTTTGTCCCGCCATCCATGCTTCAAGATCATATGTCTTTGCAGAAATTTTTCCAAGATCCACACTTGACAAAACCATTATCCTGTATGGGATCTCAAGTTTTTGATAAAATTCCTCCACAACTGATAACATTCTTTCATGCTCTTTCCAGGATTCTTCAGGTCTTGAAAAAACAAATTGTTCAACTTTTTCAAACTGGTGAACTCGGAAAATTCCTTTTTGATCTCTTCCATGAGCGCCAGCTTCTTTTCTAAAACAAGGGCTAATTCCGGCATATCTTATTGGTATGTTTTTTCCTTCCAAAATTTCATCAGAATGCATTGATGCAACTGCATGTTCAGAAGTTCCAATAAGATATAGATCATCACCCTCAATTTTGTAAATTACATCTTCAAAATCATCTGTAATGATAGCACCCTCCATTGATCTACGATTTATCATATATGGTGTTTGAATAGGTGTATAATTTTTCTCGGAAAGAAAATCTAATGCATAATGTATCAGAGCTTGATTTAGCTTGACAAGATCATTTTTCAAATAATAAAATCTAGCACCAGCCACTTTTGCGGCTCTTTCCAAATCAATAAGATCAAGATTCTGTGATATGTCTATGTGATCTTTTACTTTAAAATCAAACTGCGGGATTTTTCCCCATTTTCTTAATTCCTTGTTTGCAGTTTCATCTTTACCTATTGGAACCGACTCATGAATGAGATTAGGCAATGTAAGAGAAAGTGTGAGGTATTTTACTTCGATTTGGTTTTGTTGATCTTCAAATTTTGAAAGCTCTTTTGATACATGACCCATTTGTAATATGAGAGAATCAGTACTTTGTCCTGATTTTTTCTTTTGTGCAATCTCTAATGATATTTCATTTTTTGTTTTACGATAATTATCAACTTCTATGATCAATCTCCGTCTTTCTTTGTCAAGTTCTATGATCTCATCAAGTGGAAAATCTACATTCCTATCCTTGAGCATTTTTCTTATTTTGTCTGGATTTTCTCTAAGAATTTTAGGATCAAGCATCAGCCAGTCACTCTGAGTACAACTTGTGTTTGTTCAAGGACTTCATCAATAGTAGAGATCAAAGTTCGTATATTTCTCTTACCTTGAAAAGTAAAGACAAGTGAGTTGTCAACATTTTCAATCTGAAGTGAAAGATTCTCTGGGAAATCTATATTGTCTGGCTCTAATGCTTTTCTAATAGAATCTACCTTTTGTGGTGTTAGATTATTTAGAAAGACTTGAACCTTGCATTGTAGTGACATTTCCTTCCAAGCAATCTAAAAAGTCGTCTAATTTGTCTTTAGTTATTCTGGCTCCTGCAGCAGCAGCATGACCTCCACCAACTCCAGAAACTTTAGAGGCACATGATCTCATTAACAAACCGAGATTGACTTCAGACTTACATCCAGTAGATTTTCTAGATGAAAATTTGATTGTTCCTTTATCACCATTTGTTCTAAGTATGATTATTTTACCAGTGTTTTTTTGTGAGCCACCCAACAGTGAAGACACTGCACCAGTCATGTTTTCTGGTACAAGCCCTTCTCCATTTACCATGACATATTGACCATTATCTACAACTCTCCATCGTTCACTTGCAAGTGTATTCATGTATGTTCTCAACAATGTACGATATTCTAACAATATGTTTTCTCCCTCTTCAAGCATCTTTGTTCTATCTCCAATGCAAATAGCAATTCCAACTCCTGCCTTGCGAATTCTTCCACAAGAATTTAGCATGGTTGAAAATTCTCTTGCATCTCGCAAGAAACTACGTTTGTCTTCACCAGAAAGTGTGTAAGTATATCCTACAAGCTCATCCATTATTTCAGTTGCATTTTTAGTAGATGTAAATTTAGAAATTGCTTCAAGCAAATTCCTCTTTTCATCCTCTGTAAGTTCAGCTGGAACACGCCATCTACTACCATCTTTTAATTTGATTCCTGATGAATTCAACAAGGAAAGACACGCATCACGATTCCATGTGAGGCCTTCGATAAACGGATGTGATGTAAATGCTAATGCATCAGGAAGTGATCGAGTTTCTCTACCTACCAGCAATATGTCAAGATCAATTTCTACTTGGCCAATTTTCTTTGCAGTAGAAGCAATTTCTAAATTAATTCCTGTAAATGATTTCTTTTCTCCCTGATCTTGTCTGTCGCCTAATGCTGAAACTACTGCAATCCATGCAAGATCTGTGTTTTCTTTGTGCAAAGCTTTTGAAACTAAATAACACATTCCACCTGCAGACACTTCAAGACCACCATCCACATTGTATTTCCATGCATTGATCACTCGTTCGTTATCAAATTCTTCTTCTGGGATTTGATGGTGATCAACAACAATCCAATTATCATCTAATACTGCATCAAGATCTTTTGCAAATCCTCCACCAAGATCTGTTATGATGTGAAGATCACGAGAATCATTTTCGAATCTCTCAATCAAATTCTTGCTAAACTCATTTACTGTACGAACTGTGCACTTGGCGCCAGATCTGATAAGGGATTTCGTAACAATACTTCCTGATGTAATCCCATCACAATCCAGATGAGTTATTACAGAAATGTTCCTGCCAGCTTTTATGCAATCAGAAACTTTGTCATGAAAATATGATAATGCGTCACCCAGATTGTTTACCATTACTCAAGTTGAGCAATGACTGACTTATATTTCCAAGTTTTGGGTATGCGACCAACTTTCTTATAGTAAGATGATAATCTATGCACTTTTGCTTCCAGTAGTTCGAGAGAACGAACATTTCTCCTATCCGAAGTATGCGTTTTAAGATGTTTTTGTAATCCAAGTGCTTTTCTTACAATATTGTTTAGATCTTCTGGCATCTCTTGCTTGATTCCTTTTTGTTCAAGGATCTCAGTTATCGATTTTTTTGTTATCGATCTAACCAATGGGATTGCATATTGGTCACGAAGTTTCACTCCTATTTCACTAGTTGTTAGACCATCTTTTGCATATTTCAAAACAAGTTCTTCGATTTCTTGGGCATTTTGTTTTACCCATGTAGGAGAAGTTGGTGTAACTGGTCTGATCGAATGTGATTGTCCGTGTCTATGTGAATGAAGTCGTCCCATATGCCGCTTGGTCTAAGAGCAAAACATAAACGTTACTTCGATTCTGGAAAATTTTTGATAATTGACAAAAAAGTTAAATATCAAAGCAAGTAACTCTGTGTCTAGGTGCATAATATGAATAAACCTATAGTAATTGGCGCAACCATACTGGCACTCTTCGCTGCATCTACCCTCATTCCAATGGCAGCTGCTCAATACGCAGGAGTTGGTGGAGGAGGAAATGTTAACCTAGAGGAACAGTTAGATCTAGCCAAATCAAAAGTAAAGATAGCCGCAGATAATCCAGCAATAGGATCTGGTACACCTTACCTTGACGCAAGCGGTGTCATTGGTGGTTCTGTAATCGTAGGCGCTGTATTTGGCGGAATTGCAATTGCTTTTATTCTCAAAGGTAGAAGCGGCAGATTCGCAAAAGCAAAATAAACTTTTTTCCTTTTTATTATTTTTAATATACAGTATTAACTGTAAATATCATATCTGATTGAGACAGAAATGTATATATCATACATAAAATGTTTTCATACATGATGAGCGCTATATTCGGTTTGCTCGTAGGTATTCTGTCCAACTTTGCAGGCCAGATAGGTCCAGCTTATGACCCACTCTTCTATGATGTGATGGTCTACATATTCGGAACTATCATGTTTGCAGTATTCATACTTGGAATCATAGCATTCTGGATGAGAGTACACGGTTTGGGCGGCGACACACGAGAAAGATGGGTTTCTGAACTAGACAAACACTTCGAGAAAGAAGGTATTGGTCTAATACCAGACAACGGAAAATACTGGTAAACCTCCAAAATATTTTTTCTTATTTTTCATTTCTACTTTTTAATTTGAATTATCAGACTTAGGATTCTGGTGGAAGGAAATCGTGTTCTTTGGATGCGTCTGCTCCTTTGGTGACAAACTCTCCTTTGTAATGATGTCCGTCTTCAAGTTTGGTATGGATATAGTCAAGTGATTCTACACCATTCACCAATACCCTCGATTTGGACTCATCCATATCTCGCATAGGAAATCCATTTTTATGATATGTGGTCCAAGTCCATAAAAAATGCCCTACCTCAAAAGGATATTCTTTGTCCCACTCTGCATAAACCGTTCCGTCATTTGAAAGTGTGTAGAGAGAATGTATACAACCGGGGTTTCTACCAATATTTGCTGGTATCTCAGCTTTTTCCCCATCTACTGTGATTTCTAATATCGCAGAAACTTTGTACTTGGTATCTCTCTTGTCAATACATTGTATTAACGGATTATCAGCATTAAATTGACTTTGCACTGCTGTACTTGCCAACCCTACAGCTACTGCGATACCTGCTGTTATGGCAAGAAATCTGAGTGTCTTCTTGCGTTTTGCAGGATCTCCCATCCCAGGCCAAATCATATGACCACTCTGACAGCTTTAGTTATAATGATTTTGTCTTTTGATATTCTATTGTATTTAATCTGATGTAATAGAAACTGGCTATCGCTAAGTCAGACAATTAAGAAAATGAAAAGGAGGAGGGTTTCTAGATCACTTGCCACGGTCGTGTTGCAAATGTAACTACATAACCAACTGCGATAATTATCGACTGATATGCGATATTTCCATACGGAATTGGTTTTAGTATCTTTTCGCCTTCGACCACGACTGTTTGTCCTGGACCAAGTCCTGGACCTATTGAAGCAATGTTGAGCTGTGTATGCATGTGATAAACTGCTGGTTCAAGTGCTTTGACTACGAGTGTATAGTCAACAACACCATTTCCTGGAATATCAAAGACATTGCCGGGTGGATCTCGTGATATGAATTCCCATCTGTTACCTGCGTTTGTTGATTCACCGTAAACAGAAAGCCATCCTCTTAGGTCTCGTTGTATGAGGCTTACCAAGGTACCTTTCACTGTCAGAAGTTCTCCTGTGTTCAGCGATTGTCTTGAAAATGTCTCATCTTCGATTCTAACGAAACGACTTTGGAGTTGTGCCTGTACACCGTGTGCTTCTGCTTGTTGAATCATTTGACCTATAGTAGGGCCAACTGCTCCCAACGCAACAATCACACCAAGTGCTGCTACGATTAATTTTTTATTTATCATAGTCATCCGTAACTATTCCATGACAGAAAGACCAACGATATATGTTTTACCCTGATTGTTAGTATCAAATAAAACTTTGAGGGAAAAATTAAGCTCATCATCAATGATTAACACTGTACGGATGTTTTTTGATATTATATTTTTTACGTATATACTAAAGACTTTACAAGAATTTTTACAATAATACAATAAATTATTATATAAAATAAAACCAAAAAGCCTATTTTAGCACTTCATACTTTATATATGGAACAAACATCACATGCACTATGGCACAAATGCCGGCACTGATTCCAAAAGAAGTTGAAATCCAAAGACTGAAAAAGATTTGGATGATCGTCATATCAATGGGATCTACAGCGGCATCCGTGGAAGTCGACAACTTTGTCGATGGTTCACTACATCAAACTTCTATCAGAGATAGTGCATTTACGCCAGCACACTGGTGGCTCTATAGTCACTTTGTAGCACTACCATTAGGTTGGGGTGCTGTATCAATCTATGATAGAAAGGTACCAATTCTTAGGGGTCCAAACAACTCCATGAATACTGGTTTGAAGATGACCATTCTAGGTTATCTGGCAACCATGTTTACAATTGGTGTCAACGAGATGTGGCACTTCTGGTATGTAGAGGAAATCTTTGCAGTACCAAACCACTGGATGTTCAATATGGGTGTGGTCGTTGCATTCATGGGCGCACTTGCCTATGTAGTTAGAGTATATGCAAGACTAGTCGAACTTGGAGCAGAAACCCCAGGTGAGAATCCATATGTTGCTGAAATGTACAAGATGGCCCTAGAAGGCAAACTGTACAGCAGATCCATCCCATAGAAAAGTACGCGCAAAAGCGCACTCTTTCTTATTTTAAATCTTTTAACAGAAGTTTTTTCTCTCAAATACCGGAAAGACTTAAAAGCATACGGATTATTATATTGCCAAATGACTTTACCAAAAGGATTTGGTTCTGGCGGCGGCGCATCTAGTTCAGACGTAAATAAGATGATCGGAAGGCGTGTAGAGAATATGACTGGTATCGTTACCATTTCATTCATAGCTGCTTGGCTAGCAACCTTTGGAGGTACTGCAGTAGGATACTACTATTATCCATGGGCATATCCTGCACCAAGTGGTCACTTTGCCTTTATTGTATTGACAATCATAGAGGCTATTGGTTACATCTTCTGTGTCAAGGTAAACGAAGAAGGTACATCGAAGAAAAGCAATGGATTGGTAGCGGGTGTTGTAGGTGCTATTGCAGTAGCAACAGTATTGATTGCCATATTTGTTAACGGCTAGAGACATCAATTCACATTTTTCTTTTTCTTATTAAGTAATTACTCAAGAGTATAGAAAATCAGATCTGCAATCATGCATAAAATTTTATATATCACACCTCTTCTCTACTGGAATATGGTCTGGCTAAGACGATGTACTCACTACTTATTCATAGTAGTGGTTGCAGTCAACTCTACATTGTTGACAATTAACGCTGGAGACTACATATTCTATTCAGACTGGGCATGGACCTCATTTGTGATATTTTCATTATCGCAATCGCTCATGCTAGCAGTCGGTGCAGCCTACTACCTTACGTTTACTGGAGTTCCAGGAACGGCGACTTACTATGCACTGATAATGACAGTGTATACATGGATTGCAAAGGTGGCATGGATTTCACTAGGATATCCATATGACTTCATTGTTACACCTGTCTGGATACCATCAGCAATGTTGATGGATTTGGTTTACTGGGCAACAAAGAAGAACAAGCACTCTCTCATCTTAATGGGTGGTGTGTTATGTGGAATGTCTCTGCCATTGTTTAACATGATAAATCTCATGCTGGTAGCAGACCCGCTAGAGACTGCATTCAAATATCCAAGACCAACATTGCCTCCATACATGACACCTATAGAACCGCAAGTAGGCAAGTTCTATAACAGTCCAGTCGCACTTGGTGCGGGTGCTAGTGCTGTATTAACTTGTACGATGACAGCATTGGGTTGTAAACTGACTACGTGGACATATAGATGGATGGCAGCTTGGTCTAAGTGGGACTAAACTTCCCTTTCCTTTTACTTTATTTTCGCTCCTAGCTAGTATTTACTAAATTTTGAAAAATTCGTCTCATAATTTTAGATTAAAAAATATTGCACACTGTGTGATCTTTTGTTGTCAAACGATAGGAAATAAAATTTTGAAACTAATCATTATTGAAACAACAATACCAACAACTTCTGTCTCTTACACCAAAACCATTTGTCAAATGGGCAGGTGGAAAGAGACAACTCATGCCAATTCTGTCAAAACACATCCCAAAAAAATTTGATTCATACTTTGAACCATTTCTTGGTGGCGGTGCAGTTCTATTTCATCTCATCAGTGAAAACCCAAAACTAGAATGCTTTGTATCTGACTTGAATTCTAATTTGATCCTGTCTTGTGTTACAATCCGCGATAGAGTTGAGGAATTGATCTCTGCACTTGAAATCCACTCTGAAAACTATTTCAAAAGTCCAAAAGAATACTATTATGAAGTAAGGGAAAGCAATCCAAAAAGTCAGATTGAGAAAGTCTCTAGACTAATCTTTCTAAACAAGACTTGTTTTAATGGATTATACAGAGTAAATAGTAAAGGAAAATTCAATGTACCTCTTGGGAAATATGAAAATCCAAACATAGTAAATAAAGAAAATCTTGTTGCAGTAAGCCATGCGTTGCATTCCAAAGACATCTCCATAAAGTGTCAGGATTTTCCAAAGGCACTTGAGGATGCGCAAAAAAATGATTTTATATATCTTGATCCGCCATACCAACCAGTAAGCCAAACTTCTAACTTTACTAGCTACACAAATGACAGCTTTGGCTATGAAGATCAAGAAAGACTGTTTCTAGAATTCCAAAGGCTAGATTCCAAAGGCTGTAAAGTGCTGCTTTCAAATTCGAAATCAGACGAAGTCTTGGATCTTTTCGAAGATTACTCTGATAAAATAATAGAGATCAGTGCAAATCGCTTCATAAATTCAAATTCAAAAAAGAGAACTGGACATTCTGAACTCTTGATAAAAAATTATTGAAAAGCTCCGAGCGGGATTCGATCCCGCGACCTTTACCTTACCAAGGTAACGCTCTACCAGGCTGAGCTATCGAAGCATGACAAGCTCGCTTTATTGTAACCTTATTAATCTTACTTGATTTTTAAAAAAATTTTTGTAAAACGTTTAATTCAGACAACTTTTAGCTAATAAAACGCAGGAGTCGCCGAGCCTGGCCAAAGAAGGTTTAGGCCTTTGGACGCGCGGGACTTAAGATCATAAAAATGGGTGATCCCGTCTCTTAGGGGTTCGTGGGTTCAAATCCCACCTCCTGCATCTTTTTTATCTTTGGTGCTTGATTCCACGTGAATTTAGAACTTCATAAACATCAGGAAGTGAAAATACAAAACCTACGTGGAAACAATCTTTCTCTTCACACAACATGCAATAAAGCTCACCATTTTGAATTGCAACTTCAGCAATTCTGTTTTTGATGTTGTCTTTAACAACTACCCTGTTATCGTCTACTGCGATTTTTTCTAGTTTTGGTGCATATCTTGCAAAAGTCTCATCTTTTTGCATCAGATCTTCCATCATGTAAGTGATATAGCCTGCAAAACTATTGATGCCTTTCATTGCAAGGTCTTGCTTGTTCTTCTTGTAAACATCATGGAACTTGTTATACACCGACTCTGCAACTGTTATTGATTTGAATCCTGCTTTTGGCATTTTACTAACCTATTACCGTATTTTAAAGTACACAAGTATTTAATGTTTCTGTGTTTGACACCATAAAAATTAGTGTATTAAACATCTGATAAATCTACACAAATGAAATATTCCTTAATCAGTTAACAAAAATAATTTGTACGCTGGAGTGATTGAGATTTCTAATATGTATCTGATTTAATACACTTAATTTTTCTTAAAACTTTGAAATCATATCTTTTTAAGTATTAAGTATTATTTCTACGCATTTCTTATTTATTGAAATTGCTTTGTTAAAGGAAGTGTGCTCGTAACTACAGACCATACCAAAGTGCCTAGACAACAGTTGGGCATACATGTCATGCCCACTGTTGGTCAAATTATCTGGTAATGCTTTATACCTGCAGAACATTTCCAAAATTTGTGACACGAGGTTATCAAGCGGAAAAACTCAAAGAAAAACTAATTGACGTTTTAAGAAATTCAAAGACAGGTCTTTCTGGTGTTGAAATATCAGCAAATCTTGGAATAAATAGAATAACGATGACAAAATATCTTAACGTCTTTGCTGCAGAAGGTCTTGTAAAACAAAAAAACATTGGTAGTGTAAACTTGTGGTTTATAGAGGAAGGAGTAACTCATTTTAATTTCCCAGCTGATTTCTTTCAGGTACAAACTAGATATTCAGAATATCTTCTCTCGGGAGAACATAAAGAAGCATATGGCTTGATCAGAAACTCCATTCATTCAAATGCAAACCCAGTGAAGATATTAACTGAAGTAATTTCTCCTACTATAGAATTAGTCAGAGACTTGTATGAAAAGGGAAAAATTGGCAAATCAGAGAAAAATTTTCTGGATGAAATAATTTCAAACTCTATTCAAATTGTTAATCTAACTGAAGTAGACACAAACACAAAAAAGAATGTTATTGTGTTTTCTACTGATCATGATAGTGCTCTTCTGGCACAAACTGCTTCTGCGGCTTTTCATGCTGACGGATGGAAAATTTCACAACTTGGTGACATGTCATCAGCTATGGATGTCATGTTTGACATTGATTTACTAAAATTTCTAAACAAGATCTGGACCAAAAAACAGGGTTTAATGATAATAATAATATTTTCTTCAACGGAGAGCGGCTCCAAATTCTTTTCTGAAGCAGTAAACACAAGCAAAACGAAATTTGGGAAAGCATTACATCTTGTTCTTTGTACAAAACTAGCAAAAAAGACAAAGACCAAAGCAGACTTTGTATCCGAAAATCTAGAAACTACACTGCAATGGTGCCAGACTGTATGCGAAAGCTCACAATCTTAATTTTCTAAAATTTTCAGTATCTTAAACGGAATCTTTGCAAAATCTATTTCTCTTTCAGTGGATACCAACATGACATGTTCACCCACTGGGAAACTCATTACTATTGCTTTTTCTCTATATGACATTGCAAACTTTACTGCTCCAAGTTGTTTGTCAAACTCCTTTCTCATTTTTGTTCTTAAAACAAGTTCCATGAACAACATTTCATCATCTTTTGTATCCTCAAGGGGCTTTTTGCCATCTTTCATACCTCCTGCAACAAGTCTGCCTTGATTATTTACCATGCCTGCAAATCTAATCTTTGAATCCAAATCTATGACTTTTTTACAAATCGCTTCAAAATCCATACTGTCTCATGCTCCTATTATTTTTTGTTTCATTAAATTAATTGTCAACGAATAATTATATTACACGATCTATTTATTGAGATCTCTTTCTATTGTCTAAACATGGTTGTAGAGGCTGACTATAAAAAATCATTAGAATATTACAAACATCTCTCACTGTTCTGGACTGATATAGTCTACCTCATGGCAAGCAAACCATCGGCATTAACTTCTGCAGGACCAATGAGAAAGTTTGCTATGCAAGCAAAGAAACTTGCTACTGAAATGATAGAAGCAAATGAAGACTTGGTAGAATTTAACACTAGACTTGCTGAATATTACAAACAGCTCTCAGATACATGGATTGATGCACAGAAAAAAGTTAACAAAAAAATCCCTGAAATCCCTCAGGACATGGAACACTTGGAAGCATCAAAACGTGTTTGGATTGATATGTTTGAAAATGATTTTACACAACTTTTTGATTCGGAAAAATTTGGTGAAAATTTTGGAAAACTGATATCTAGCGAACTAGAACTTTCAAAACACTGGAACAACATGCTTTCTCTCTTACTTGAAACTGCAAATGTTCCAACTAAAAACGATCTTGATGATGTTTATAAAGAGTTACACTCTTTACGAAAAAGAGTAAGTAAATTAGAAAAAAATGAAAAAGGTGTCAACGATGGAAAATGAATTAAAAATAGATCCAAAGATTGTTAGTGAATTTTTCAAGTTTAACAAAAATATTGTTGAAGCACCAAATATGGTGTCATCTCCAAGCGAAATTAATCTTGAAATGACGCCTTATGACGTTGCATATGCAGAAGATAAGGTTCGTTTATTACATTTCAATTCTCCAACACAAAAGCAACATAAAGTCCCAATTGTGATCTCATATGCTCTGATCAATCGGTACCATATCTTGGATATCCACCCACAAAAAAGTTGGGTCCGTAATCTCTTAACTCAAGGCTTTGATGTGTACATGATTGACTGGGGAACTCCATCTAAAATAGATAGGTATCTAAGCTTCGATGATTACGTAAATGGTTACATTGATAATTGTGTAGACTTTGTGCGCAATGAGGCTTCTGTTGAGAAGGTATCATTACAGGGTTATTGTACTGGTGGAACTTTGGCCACAATATATGCCGCATTACATCCTAATAAAATCAAAAATTTGATAGTTACTGCACCTGTAATTGATGGCAAGCGAGATACTACTGTTATTGGCAACCTAGCAAAGCATATGGATGTGAATAAGATGGTAGAAACCATTGGTAACATGCCTCCTGAATTCATGTACTATGTATTTTCTGTCTTGAAACCATTTGAACAAGGAATAGAAAAATACATCAATTTTTTTAGAAATATCGAGGACAAAAACTACGTTGATAATTTTCTACGTATTGAAAAATGGTTAAATGAAACTCCACCAATTCCTGGTGAGCTTTTCAAACAATGGATTCGAGATATATATCAAGACAGTGTGTTGATACAAAACAAAATGTATGTTGGAAACAAACTCATATCACTTAGAAACATCACCATGCCAGTATTTACACAGGTTGCTGTAGGTGATCACTTGGTATCTCCTGAATGTAGTATGCCTTTGCACTATGCAGTAGGAACTGAAGATAAGACACTTAGAATCTATCCAACTGGTCATGTTGGCATGATTGCAAGCTCGTTTTCACAAAAAGTTGTTCTTCCAGAGCTTGGACAGTGGTTAAAAGAAAGATCTGAAAAATAGAAAAGAACTACTTTTTTGATTTTTTCTCAACAGGAATAACTACTACTTGAACCAAGTCTCCTTCTTTTAGTCCAAGAGCACCTCTTTCTGCTTCGGGAATAGAAATTCTTCCATTACTTCCAACCGTTGTCTTGAATGCTCCCCATGACACAAATTGTGGCATTGATTGTGCAAGTTTGAAAGCGCTATCCATTGCTTTAGATTGAATATTTCCAAAGTTCTCCATCATTTCTGACTGAACCTTTGCTCCCTTACTTGCAATCTCTTTTAGTGTCTCTACCGGATCAAACTCTTGTTTTTGCTGGCCCATCATTGTTCCAAAAGTTTTCATAAATTCCATCTGAGCTTTTCCACCTTTTTGTATCCACTCTTTGAACATAGTTGTTGGATCATACTGGTTGCTATTGCCTGTCATAGGTTTCAATTGTCTGTTTATCTATATATGCTTATTGACATTATCTGGTAGATACAACCATTTGTTGATTCAAAAATCTGAGCACAATTTCGGAGAACTTTTCTGGCTCTTCAACATATGGGGTGTGACCAGAATCTTCCATTTCTACAAATTGACAGTTTTTGATCGAAGATACAAATTCCTTTGAATATATGATAGGAATAAGCGTATCATGTTTTCCCCATACTATCAAAGCAGGTACGGAAATCTTTGTAAGTCTTTCTGAGAGTGGAACTGAATTTCTAACGCCCAAAACTGTAGACATGAAAGCCATCTTTGCATTTGGAAGTGTCATGCGTTGGATGAAGCCGTTTATGGTATCAGAATCTATTTCTTTGTGAACTCCTGTCATCAACTGAAATGCGATCTTTGCACCGTCTTGAGTTGGGTATAGCGCAGCTAGCATGTACGCATCTAAGGTAGGAGTAGATTGCTTCATAATTCCAGAAGGAGATATCAGTACTATCTTCTCAATAATCTTGCTTTGTGTTATTGCGAATTCAGCAACAATCTGCCCTCCAAGTGAGGATCCAATCAGACTTGTTTTGGTGACTCCAAGCGTTTTTAGAAAATCAAAGATGAACTGTGAAAAAAATTCTGGCGTATAATCTACAGATGGCTTGTCGCTAAAACCAAAGCCTATGAGATCAGGCGCAATTACATGGTATTTCTTGCTAAGTTGTGGAATTACACGCAACCATCTATCTGCCGAGGCTCCAAGTCCATGCACAAGAACCACATTAATGTCAGATTCTCCCTCCTCAAGATACCTAATCTTATTGGTACCGACTTGAACAAATTTCTCTTTCATCAGTTCCTGTCCGTCCGTGGATTCTGAATAAGATAAGTCTTTTCTATTAAAAAATGGGCCGAATGGGATTCGAACCCACGACCTTTCGATATCTGAATAAGTTTATCAGTCGAACGCTCCAGCCAAGCTGAGCTATCGGCCCAAAAATTTTTCAAGCCAACGGTCATTTAAGTTTGCTGGCTTTTCCATTTGATAGAGCAACCCATGGATGGGTCAAAGTCTTTCTCTATCTTCTTTCCTTGTAGGAACTTTTCGATGTTTAGAATCATTGTTTTTTCTGTTGCAGCGTCTTCTGGCTTCATTGCGTTGTCTATTCTACCATGAAAGATAAGTTTCCTGTCTTGGTCAAAAAGGAACGAATCTGGAGTACAAACAGCGCCGTATCTCTTTGCAACTTGCTGAGTTTCATCAACAAGATATGTAAATTTGATCCCTCTTTCCTTAGCAAACTTTTTCATGTTTTCAAAACTATCGTCGGGATAGTTTGTAGGATCATTACTATTAATTCCTATAATTGCAATTTTATCCTTGAACTTGTCATAAAGTTCAACCAGTGCTTTGGTTTTTGCTTGCACATAGGGACAGTGGTTACACATGAAAACTACTAACAATCCCCTGTAATCTTTGTATTCTGAAAGTGTGTGCTTTTTGTCATCTATTCCCAAAATCTCAAAGTCGGGTGCTTTGTCACCAGTCTTTAAGACAACTTCAGATTTTAACAATACCATAAAAAATTGTTTTAACCATATCAATAAAATCTTTGCCTAAACAAAGGCAACAATTAAAATCCACACGCCTGAATTCCCTGTGATGGGCTGGTAGTTCAGCGGTAGAATACCCGCCTTGCACGCGGGGGGTCTGGGGTTCAAATCCCCACCAGTCCATCTTTTAAAATATAATGGATCCGTGCCTATGAAAGATGGATTTAAATATCATTTGGTTCTCTGCTGTATAGGGAAATTAAATGCCGTCAGAAGAAATCGCAGTTTTCATTCCTTTGATAGTGGGATTAGCACCAGGCTTAGTATACTGGATAGCAATTACCGCTATGAAGACCAAAAAATAGATGTACTAACATCTTTGCATTCTTTTTCTTATTTTGTTTCTCAACGTAAGTTGGTAAAACCTTCTAATCCACGTTGTTTAGATTATGATATACAGTACATGATTAATCGCTTTTGGAAAGAATTGATATAATGAAAGCAATCATTTTTGCTATATTTCTAGCGTTTTCTATATTGCCGTCTAGTCTTGCATGGGGACAGTACACTAAGTCAAGTGATACTCTAACTGTGGAAGTCCTATCACCATACAGCTACAAGGCAGAAGATGGTTCTACCGTAGTTATAGGTGAGGTACAAAACAAAAACAACTTTCCAGTCACTGGCGTAAAATTAGGAGTTTCTTTTTATGACGAAACTGGAAAAATTCTTGAATACAAGACTGGCACAACATTGCTTAAAGTCATTCCAGCTGGAGGAAAAGCGCCATTTTCCATTATCTCAAAACAGGATCCTTCCATAACTGACATATCAGTTAATTTGACAGGATTCAATTCCTCTCCTGCAAGACAACAAGTACTAACAATCACTCCTGGAACTCTGGAAATCTCAGATCAACTTGTACTTTCGGGAACCATAATCAATGGTGGAACAATACTTACAAGCGGTACAACAATCCATTTGATTTCATACGACGCATTTGGAAGAGTTGTAGGAATTGCAACAACAACTCCCAAACCAGATGATATCGGTGTTGGAAAAACATCTGTCTTTACCATAAGTTCTACTCCCAACTCAATTACAAAATCATACAAACTTGTTGCAGAATCTGATAATTACCAATCTGCACTAACTGATGTTACAAATGTGGAATCAACAATAAGCTCACTAACAAAACTTGTAATAATATCTGGTACATCCATCACAGATCAAGTCGGTAACAAATATGATACAATCCCAATAGGTGCTCAAGTCAAAATAACTAGTGGAATATGGCTCAAGTTTGCATCTAATCAATCAACAGAGCAACCATACATTTGTTATGTACAGATAAAACGCATTGGTGGTGGAGTTGAATTCATAGGCACAGCAGAAGGTGTATTTCACGGTGTGGAAAAACAGAATGCTTCTGTAACATGGGTTCCTGAAAACGATGGCGCATATTATACCGAAGTGTATGTGTGGGATCCTAACGCTGTCGCATTGTCTAGTCCCAGTTCTATGATAAACGTGATGCTTGTAAAGTAGAGTTAATTTAAAAGAAAAAAAGAAGTACTTTATGTCAAAATTCAAGATAGTTGCCCTTGGAGGAACATTTGATATAGTACACAAGGGACACCTTGCACTGCTACAACAGGGATTTTCCATATCTTCTAAAGTTATTATAGGTCTTACAAGCGATGAATTTGCAATAAAAAAAGAGAAAAAACTATTACACGATTATTCTCAAAGACTCGAATCACTGAAATCTGTAATCAATAAAAATTTTCCAAATTCTAACTACGAAATAAGCAAACTTGATAACGACTTTGGACCTGCTGTTTTGAAAAATGAGGTAGAAGCTCTAGTTATTAGTGAAGAAAAGATAGGACAAGGTGAAGTGTTAAATAAACTACGATCTCAAAAACATCTTTCTTCTGTGGCAGTTGTAAGTGTTCCAATGATTCTCGCAAAAGACGGTAAACGCATATCTACAACACGAATTAAAAACTCTGAAATTGATACTGAAGGAAATTTGCGTTGAATTGACAAACAACTTGTCTATCTTTGAGTAACTGGAATAAAACAAAAAAATTCTAGTATCTGATAATGAAAAACCTAACTAATCATATGCTAAACAAAATGTCTGCTGACGTAGCAGAACTAAAAGACGGTCTCAATCCAGAAAACATAGATTACTGGTACAAAAAAGTGATACAAGAAGCAAAGGATATGGCCCCTCCTTGGCTTGTAGACAAGATAAACGTCAAGCAAGATCCTGTTTTGCACATGAAATTCAATTTGGACGTATCAAAACGCGCTGTGAGGTATTTTATGATGGCAATAGAAAACCACTTGGATGAAATGCCTTACTCCACTAAATTGTACTTTCTTAAAGTACAAGAAATAATGACTACTGAAATGGACAAATCATTGGTGTAGCTTACTCTTTTGTAATCTCAACTACATTATTAGAGATTGCAGTTCCTATGATTCTGTGTTTTTTCTCAACAACCGATTGTATAAAATCTGCAAATGATTCTACCTCAAATTTGTCTTTTAGCAGAATGCTATGTGCCGATTTGTCTTTCACAGATATGATGACTTCATTCTCAATAACTTCTAAAATTCCAGTGATGAATGTCTCTTTGTCTTGTTTTACATGAATTAAACTAGAGAGTTTCTGTGCCTCATACTCATCTTCGCATACAATCTTTTTTTTCATGTCTTTATTCAAACAAGAACTTATTTACTTGATCTTTTGCCTTTTCTCTTTTTTTCTTAAAATCTATTATGAAAGGTTTTGTTGCATCTTTAAGATCACACTTGCACTCCCCACACAAAAGCTCGCCACTCTTACATTTTCTTGCTCGTTCATCAGAATCTTTTTCAGAATCAAAGAAATATCGTAAATACCAAAATACTGGACATATGTTGAAGTTAGCTCCTAGCTTGCGCTGCAGTTCAATAGTTGGCTGACCTCCAGTAAATGAATTTGAAATCTTTTTGTCAACCACACCTTCTTCATCAGTTGTAAATATTGCAGTCTCTGGAATCGATGAAGACATCTTTCCTTTAATTCCAAGGCCTGGTAGAAACTTAGAATGAATCTGTGCAGGTTTTGGATATCCTATTTTTTCTGCAATATCTCTAGTCACTCGCCAATATGGATCTTGATCTATTGCAGCAGGTATGAGAACAGGAGTAGGCTTGCCCTCAATTACTGAAGGAAGAAAACAAGGAGCTGCCTGAATGGGTGGAAATCCAATCATTCCTATGTTTGTTGAATTTTGAAAACCAAAAACTGCCTTTACGGTGGAATATGTTATTCTTTTGGCAATCTCAAGAGAAATTGGATAGATTCGTTTGATATCTTTTGAGTCTACTAGGATTTTTGTCTTCTTGGGATCAAATCCTACTGCAATAATGTCCAAAATGTTTTCATATGTGTATTTTGATATATCATCAAACGATCTTTCATCGCTGTAAAGAAATTTTTCATCATCTGTAATCTGGAAGATCAAATTTACATCAAATTTATCTTGTAAATATTTTGTAAAAATCCATGGAAGCAAATGTCCCATATGTATTGAGCCTGATGGTCCTCTACCTGTGTAAAGATAGAATTTGTTTCCCTTTTCATATTCCGATAAAACCTTGTCAAAATCTCTATGGCTAAAAAAATATCCAAGCTTTAGCATTGGATGCAATTCGCCAGTTTTCTTTTTTATTCTCTCAAGCAGTTCTAGCGAAATTTTTTCTGTACCAAATTTCTGGACAAGTTTGTCATAATCAACGTCTCCCTCAACACTCCATGGAGTAACTGTGAACTCGTCGCCTGACATTCATCATTCAGATAGGTTAAGGTTTAAAAAGTCTTTTCTGCTTTTTGTGATAATGTCGCAAGTTCTTCATCCGATTGAACATAAAATAATCAAGACTCTAAAACAAACTCCTAACATAACTCATGAAGAGATTTCAAAAAATGCACAACTTGCTATAGATCAGGTAAGAAGAGGTCTTGAATGGCTCAAATACAAAAACCTAATAGAGATTCATGAATCAGAAATATTTTTTGTCAGTCTTGGTAAAAATGGAAAAGAAGCTCTTGAGAAAGGACTGCCTGAGAGAAAACTTGTAAACTATCTTGCAAAACATCGTGTTTGCAGCTTTGATGGAGCAAGAACAGCTCTTCTGGAATCAGAGTTTAATGCAGCAATTTCAAATGCCAGACAAAATGGTTGGATTGAGATAACAAAAAGTCAGAATACCAACATCATTTCGCTTAAAGATGATACAACAAAATCGCCTGAAGAAGAATTGTTATCTATTTTAGTAAACAGAACTCCAGTCTCAGAAATAAAGAACAAACCAGCACTTGAATCTCTTAAAAAAAGACCTGATTTTATTATGCTTGATTCGATAAAAACTACAGTAGTAAATCTCACTTCGCAAGGATTAGAGACTGCAGCAAAACTGTCTGAAACAGTGGGAGAAAGAAAGCTTACTACTGAAATGCTTACAAGTGGAAAATGGAAGGAATCATCCCTTGCACCAATTGATGTGGAAGCAACAGCACCAGAAGTTTTTGCAGCAAGATCTCATCCACTACAAGATGTCATAAATGAAGTAAGAGAAATTTTTGTCAGTCTTGGATTTACAGAAATATCTGGCAATCTTGCTCAATCAAGCTTTTGGAATTTTGACGCTCTTTTTACTCCACAAGATCATCCAGCGCGAGAAATGCAAGACACATTCTATCTAAAGGATACTAGTGCAAACAAAGTTGCAACACCTAGCCAAATTGCCAAAGTATCAGAATCCCACAAAAAGGGATGGCGCTATAGCTGGAAACTTGAAGAAGCAAAAAGAATGGTTTTGCGTACACACACAACATGTGTAACAATAAGACATCTAGCAGACAACAATCCAGATGAGGCAAGAATATTCTCTGTTGGCAGAGTGTTTAGAAATGAAAAGGTCAGCTACAAACATCTTATTGAGTTTAATCAGGTAGAAGGAGTTGTTGTAGGAAAAAATGTTACACTTAGAGACTTGATGGGTCTACAACGTGAATTTTACTACAAGATGGGTCTTAGGAAAGTCAAGTTCTGGCCAACATTCTTTCCCTATACTGAGCCATCATTACAATCTATGGTCTATAATGAAAAACTTGACAAATGGGTAGAGCTTTTCGGCATGGGAATATTTAGACCAGAAGTTACTAAACCACTTGGAATTACAAACCCTGTACTTGCTTGGGGAGGGGGCATTGAAAGAATAGCCATGCTAAAATTTGCATTGGGTGATGTTCGTGAACTTTACAATAACAACTTGGGTTGGTTAAGGAGTGTACCAAAATGCCCGTAGTAACTTTGTATTTCAATAGATTGCAAAAACTTCTTGGTAAAAAAACACCACATGAAAAAATCACCTCTACACTCCCATTCATCGGACTAGATATTGAAGAACAAACAAAAGATCATATTTCTGTAGAATATAGTCCAAACAGACCTGATTACTCCACAGATTATGGAATAGCGTCTGGTCTACAAGGTCTTCTTGGAATCAAAACAGGAATGCCAAAATTAAAGATCAAAAGAGGAAAATATTCTATTAGAGTAGATCCATCTGTCAAAAAAATAAGACCGTTTATCACATCCATAGTAGCAAAAAATGGAAAACTCGACGATGAAACAATAAGACAAATAATTACTATGCAGGAAGATCTTCATAACGGGATAGGAAGAAGACGAAAAAAGACATCAATTGGAATACACGATCTTGACAAAATTAAATTTCCTCTTACCTATACTGCAGTAAACAAAGATCACAAATTTGTTCCATTGGCATCATCCTCTGAAATATCGATTTCAGAAATACTGCAAAACACAGATGTGGGAACAAAATATGGCAATATTCTTGGTAATTCGCAAAAAGTACCTATTATTTTAGATTCTAGTGGTAACACTATTTCATTTCCGCCTATAATCAACTCAAATCTTACAGCAGTTTCCAAAAACACACAAAATCTTTTGGTGGAAATTACGGCAATTGATAAAAATGCTGCAGAAGATACACTTGCCATTGTGTCTAATGCACTTCAAGATGCTGGGTTTACAATTTTCTCAACAAAAATTTCTGGAGCAAATAATTCTACACCATTATTGAATTCAAGAAAAATGGTTCTTGAAGTTGATCTAGTAAACAAAACACTTGGTCTTGATCTCTCTTCTTCTACAATTGTTTCTTCACTAAGAAAAAGTAGGTTGGATGCAAAATCACAGGGAAATAAAATCATATGTACCATTCCAAAATATAGAACAGATATTTTTGGAACAATGGATCTGGTAGAAGAAGTTGCTCTTGGTTATGGAATACAAAATCTGGAACCAACCATGCCGCAATCTGTTTCTGCAGGGCAGAAAAATAAGATTACAAAAGCATTAGATTCCATCAGCGTAATCATGGTTGGGCTTGGTTATTTTGAAGCAATGAATTTCAGTCTTGTAAGTAAAGAAGTTCAATATGATCTAACAAAGAAAAACTCATCAAAGATGATATCTGCAGCTGATTCTAAAAGTCAAGAACATACTATCTTACGTGATACTATACTTCCAGGATTAATTGACACTCTTTCAAGAAACATACATGAGACATATCCTCAAAAGCTCTTTGAAACTGGTGTAGTATTCTCAAAAGGCTCTAATGAAATAAAAGAAGAGATTCATCTTGCTTGTGTTTGCGCTTATAATGATGTTAGTTTTAGTGAAGTAAAATCAATCTTACAATCTGTTTTCAAAACAGGATTTGGTTTACAATGTACAACACAGATGACATCCGATCCAATGTTTTCAGAAGGTAGAGCTGCTAACATTGTAATCAACAACAAAACAGTAGGCGTAATAGGGGAAATTTCACCAGAAATTATTGACAATTTCAAGCTAAGAATTCCTGTTGCTGGTTTTGAAGCAAAACTAACTGGGTTAATATTTGACTGATGCCCAAATTATTATGCCCACAAATGCACGCAGACGGACTGGAATGATAAAACATGATTTTTGGTCCACCCAGCCGTGCGACAGGGCACCCCGGTGTAAGAACAAAGATGAGGCTATGCTAAATGCTACCAATGACTTTTTGTGGGTCAGACCCGGGGAACATTTTTCGTAAACAAAAAAGCCATAAAGTAAATGATTACACAATCAGTAAATGGTAAATTACTGGTTAGTAAAACAAGAACCATCAGTATACAATTATGATACTCTTGAAAAAGAAAAAAAGACAGTATGGGATGGTGTACACAACAACCTGGCTCTGAAATATCTAAACTCAATGAAAAAAGGAGACCAAGCGCTTTTCTATCATACTGGTGATGAAAAGCAAGCTGTTGGAATTATTGCGATAACATCAAACCCGTATCCTAATCCTAGGGAAGATAACAAAAGATATGTCGTTGTAGGTGTTAAACCAGTAAAACCACTCAAAAGACCTGTGACATTAGAAGAGATGAAAAAAGACTCTTTATTCAAAAACTGGGATCTTTTACGCATATCTCGGTTATCAGTGATGCCTGTACCAAAAAACATCTGGGATGCAATAATGAAGAAATCAAATAGTTAATCCGACTCTGACAAAATTCGCTTTACAACAGATCTATTGATATATTTGATTTGTATAACTACCCTATGGCAACAGCATATGTCTTAATAAACTGCGAACTTGGCTCTGAAGAAGCTATCATAGGACAACTGAAGTCCATTGATGGTGTAAAAGAAGTACATGGTACGTTTGGCGCATATGATATTTTAGCCAAGATCGAATCGCCATCAGTAGAAGCGTTAAGAGAAGTAATCACTTGGAAAATTCGCAAGATAGAAAAAATTCGCTCTACTTTAACTCTGATGGGAATCGAAGGCCAGAGTTAATCACTTAACTTTTTTGGATTAACCGCAGTAAGAATCAAAATCTTCCACGGAAAAATAATTTTTCCCTTTTTTGTAAATCTCCTAGTATTCTTTTCCACCATTTTCTTCATAACTACAAATTGCTGCGCGTCGAGAGATTTGAATTTCTTTTTTAGAGGAGCTGTAAGATTAGTAAAGTAATCTTCCCAATAATCTTCAAACGTCCCAGGCTTATATTCGAAATTAAGTTCGTAAACGCTGATTTTTTTGAATCCAGCTTTTACAAATTCCTTTCTCAACAGATTTTTTGTTCCAAATCTATGTACTGTTGGAGTTCCTAGTGGAAGAAAGTCTGGTATGAATTTTAGTACTGCACTTGAAATACATCTAAAATACGGCGTTGTTCTTTTACTCCCATGAACTGCAACAGTAATTCTACCATCTTTTTTTAGAAATTTACGAACATTTCTTAATGCAAGTTGCACGTTTGGAAAAAACATCAAACCGTATTGACATGTTACAACATCAAACTCCTCATCAAATTTCATTTTTTCAACATCAGAAATAAGAAATCTTACATTTTTTTTCACGTTCCATTTTTTTGCGATTTCTATAGGTCCTGGAGAAATGTCTACACCAACTACTTTTCCACTAGTGCCAATTTTAGAAGAGATTTTTTTTGTGACTACGCCAGTTCCACATGCCAAATCAAGAACCATGTCTCCAGTTTTAATTCTGGAAATTTTTACTACTTTTGATGTACTCTTAAATGGACCTATATCTTTACTTGCCCAATCTGAATGATATTTTGGCGCAAATTCATTCCATGTATCTATAATTCTTTTTTTGTATGTATTAGGATCAAACCTTGACATATTAATTTCTCAAATACGAAGAGCTTTTAACTCTAACTTCAATTCTTGCAACTATATGCTTCTGCATTTTATTTTTGTCGTAAAAAAACAAGATCTAGACAAAAGAACTTGGGAGTTTGAGTACATATCACAAATGGCACAATTTTATAAAATATGGATTGAAAAAACATTTTCAAAAAAAATTGAGGTACAAGCAGACCAAATGCCAGTTATTTCCTCCTTCTTTCATAGAATTAACATGGGCTCGCTTCTAAATGATCATAGAAAAAGAGGCGAAGACGTTTACCATTTTTACCTTACTTATTTTAGGCCACTGTGGACAGATTGTACCTGTGAGGGTTATCACGCAGAAAACTTTAGCATAGTTTGGTGGCAACCTGGGGTCAAAAAAGATGATATCTTATTTTTGGCAGAAAAAAACTGCACCGTTGTGTCGCATGAGTTAGCTCATGAATTTCTTAGACAAACAGGTAACAAAAATTATGTTGAACTTGTTCACGAGATCTGGACAAAACATCTTTTTGCATCATTACCGTTTGAGTACTATGATGATACTTTTAAAAAAACAAACGAGCCTACAACTTTCTCAACTATGGATACGTCTGAATTTCGGTTATAGTAGAATCACCCATCTCTTTTAATCTTGAAATTTTAAATTTGATTCATGTTAAGTTGTAAAGGAGAATGCAAAACTACATTCAAGCAATCACTTGGTAAAACAACGTTTCGTTATATGGGTGGACAAAAAAGATGTAGTGTTTGTAGTGTTTATTTCAGATGGTGCGGATCAAAATGCCCTTGTTGCAGCGCCATATTACATGTTAGACCACGACATTCTCGTGCAAAAGAAAAGTATTACGAAATAGCTGGCATAAGGTGGCTGTAAAAGACTATAAGTAGGTCTGTATGGATTTTTTTTCATGCCGGAATTTACCTGTCCAGATTGTGGAAAACGAATGTTTCATGAAAATGAAACTACTTTAAACGTGGAAAAAGGCGTACACACTAAATTTTGCCCAAAAAAAGCAAAATAATCTAGCACTTGGTAACTGAATATATTCTATTTTCAAAACTTGCCGTCTTGAAGTCTATCTTATTTTCTGGATCCTTTTTACGAGCCTTGCTTAACTTCTCGAGATTTACAAGCGCTTCGCCTTCAAAACCTACTGAAGATCCGTAAATTCCATCTGTTAAAAGAGTACCGTGTTCGCCTTTTTTGATGTCATCTACTATTTCATAAAATTTTATGGTCTCTTTTTTGCTTATAGGACCGCCTGTTGACTTGTTAAAGCCAACTGCTACATACATTCCGTTATTTTTTACCGCGACAGGTACTTTGTGAGCCTTGCCAGAAACACCTTCTATTCTTTCATTAAGTAAAATCTCACACTTGTGGAACATGCTTGAGATATAGGCACAAAAACGATAATTAGCGAAAACACCGCCGGAGTCTTCCTCACAATCAACAAAAACCTTGTGAAGAAGTTCAAGAGCAGAATCATTCATGCTTTGCAACCGATCCTCGATCCTGCCCTTTTTGATTAGATCGGATTGACAATCTCCTGCAACTTTTTCAAGAATAAAATGTGGCAGGTTGTAGTTTTTCAGCGCAGAAACATATGTTCCTGTCTTTGAAATACCAAAACTTGGAAAATTACCACGACTCAATTTGTTATCACTCCAAAATTGTTGAAAATAAATTTAGCTATAATCATGCAGGATCTTATTACCTTGCTTTTCGCTTATAACTGTTCGCTAAAATATGGATCGAGATGGTGGGGCCGACCGGAGTTGAACCGGTGACACACGGGTCACTACAGCTCCAAACTGTACATCATCCTTACGTCAGTGAAGCTTGTGAAACCACTGGAGCCCTTAGCGGTGATCATGTGATCTATCCTGTCGCCATGCCTGGCTAGGCTACGACCCCACGCAAGTGAGATAAATGCACTAGAATTTTAATTTACTTAACTGCCGAAGATTTATTTGTCTTACTTCTATATTTTCAATCAAGACGACTACACAAAATTCTGTTCAACAAATTATTTCAAAACATCATATGGGAAAGATTAATTCTCAAGTTAATATGACAATAAACCTACAAAAAAATGGGAATTGGTAGAAAACAATGGTTCGTCCCATCATGATTTTGATTGGCGCAATTCCAGTTGTTATGGCACTCCTAATAGCAATTCCACAACTCACTAAACCAGAAATTCCAGTCACTGCTGCAGATTCAAACGATGTAATTTCAATTGAATATAGCATACAACACCTAAAGAAAATACCATTTGGAATCACTGATACTGTTGGTGCCACAAAGACTGAACTTTTATCAATTCAAAATGATGGAAATGTAAGATATAGTGTAACGATAGATGGTAAGCCTGAACCTGACATTGAAATCGTATTAGAAAAGGACATAATGAAAAAATTCAAGGCTTTGATAAAAGAAACTGGATTTATGGAAATTCCCAAAAATTCTTTCACTGTAAAAAATGACGTCTCTGAATATGGTAAATTTGGAATTAAAATAACTCTTAATGGCATGGCAAGTAACGTTCAATGGCCTGAACAGAATGCTACAAGTGAATTCATTCCCCCACTAATTACACATGTAAAAGATGAGCTTGATAGAATAATTTCTGAAATAATAGAATAAATAACACTCGTAATGATTAACAAACATGATACCACTTTCTGGCGATGTTGCTAATTCAAAAGGAGTCATAGATGAAAAAATAGAATCATACTCTATCAAACGAGGAACATCTACTCTAAAACGAGGACTTGCTCACATGCTCAAAAATGGAGTTGTGATGGATGTAACGACAGTTGAACAAGCACAGATAGCTGAAGATGCCGGTGCAGTTTCTGTGATGGTTTTAGACAAACTTCCATCTGATGTAAGAAAAGCAGGCGGTGTTGCAAGAACTGCAAGCATTAGAATTATTCAAGAAATCATGGATTCTGTCACAATACCTGTTATGGCAAAATGTAGGATTGGTCATGTGTATGAAGCAAAAGTTTTGCAAGAAACAAATGTAGACATGATCGATGAGTCCGAAGTTCTAACCCCAGCTGACGAATTACATCACATATGGAAATGGGACTTTACAACACCTTTTGTAAATGGTGCAAGAAATCTAGGCGAAGCACTTCGTAGAATAGAAGAAGGCGCCGCCATGATCAGAACAAAAGGAGAACCTGGAACAGGTAACGTTGCAGAAGCTGTAACTCACATTAAAAATGTAAACGATGAACTTAGACAAATAAAATCAATTTATGATTCAGGCGACGAACAAGAATTGATTCGTATGGCAAGAGATCTGAGAGTTTCATATGAACTTGTAGAAGAAACTGCAAGCCTAGGAAGATTACCCGTAGTCAACTTTGCAGCAGGAGGCATAGCTACTCCAGCAGATGCTGCGTATCTTATGACTCTTGGCTGTGATGGAATCTTTGTAGGTTCTGGAATATTCAAAGCAGAAGACGCAAAGGAAAGAGCACAAGCAATAGTTCTTGCCACTACTTTCTGGGAAGATCCAGACAAGGTTAAGGAAGCACAAAAAATGATAGACGAAAGACAATCTATGTTGGGGCTTGATACTAAAAATCTTGAACTAAAGATGCAAGAGCGTGGAAGTACAGCATGAGCGGATTAAACATTGGGGTTCTCGCTGTTCAAGGTGACGTTGCAGAAAACATCATGGCAACAAAAATGGCACTTGAGGAGCTTGGAATTGAAGGAATCGTAAACGAGATAAAATATCCGGAACAAATTTCTGAACTTGATGGCATGATCATCCCAGGAGGAGAAAGTACCGTAATAGGACAACTCTCTCTTGTAAACGGTTCTTTAAAACAAATCAAAGAAAAAATTGTATCAGGCATGCCCGTTCTTGGAATATGTGCAGGAATGATATTGCTCTCAAAAAGAGTAAAAGACAGAGTAGTAGGTGATATGGGCCAACCTCTCTTGGATCTGCTAGATGTAAAAATTGAGCGAAATACCTTTGGAAGACAACGCGATTCTTTTGAATCCGAAATCTCAATGGAAAAGATAGGAATTCCAAAATTCCAAGGAGTGTTTATTCGTGCACCATCAATAGTTGAAATGGGAAAGAACGTAGAGGTCATATCAAAATTTAATGAAAAAATTATTGCAGTAAAGCAAGGAAAAATACTTGGAACTTCATTTCATCCAGAATTAACACGCGATTTGTCACTGCACAAATACTTCATAAATCTAGTTAAAGAAAACCAATAATCATACTTAACACGCTAGAAAATTATGTAAACTGTCTAGGACAATTTATATTAAATTCAAGACTAGATCAATGGTGATTATAATGCAAATAGAAAGTACGCCAGAGATTGTGTCATCTGTTTACAAAAAAATAGAAGAGAATATAGCAAAATTTAGAAAAACAATAAACCGACCACTAACTCTTTCAGAGAAAATACTGATAGGACATTTTGAAGATATAAACGACACAAAGAATATTGAATCTGGGAAAAGCTATGTCTATCTACGTCCTGATCGTGTAGCTTTACAGGATGTAACTGGCCAAACAACTATTCTACAGTTTATGCAGGCTGGATTGAAAAGAACAGTACTTCCTACTACTGTACACTGTGATCACCTCATTCAAGCTAGAGTAGAAGGCGACTCTGATACAAAAGCAGCAATTAGTGAAAACAGTGAAGTATACAAATTCTTAGAATCTGCAAGCAGGAAATATGGAATTGGTTTTTGGAAGCCCGGAGCTGGTATCATCCACCAAGTTGTTCTTGAAAACTATGCATTTCCCGGCGGTCTCATGATTGGTACTGACTCTCATACCCCTAATGCAGGCGGTCTTGGAATGCTTGCAATTGGTGTTGGTGGATTAGATGCAGCTGAAACAATGGCAGGATTACCATGGGAACTTCTTTATCCCAAACGTATCGGGATTTATTTAACAGGAGAACTTAATGGATGGACTGCGCCAAAAGATATCATACTCTACGTTGCATCAAAACTTACCGTCTCTGGCGGAACAAATTCTATCATTGAATATTTTGGCCCTGGTGCAAAATCAATAAGCTGTACAGGTAAAGCAACCATAACAAATATGGGAGCCGAAATTGGTGCAACCTGTTCAGTGTTTCCATATGATGAAAGAATGGAAGTGTATCTTAGAGCTACAAATCGTGGTATGTTAGCAGATCTTGCAAACAAATACAAAGACTTACTGACTGAAGACGCAGAAGTTGAACAAAACCCTGAAAAATATTTTGATAAGGTAATTCGAATAGGTCTTTCAACACTGGAACCACATATAGTAGGACCACATACACCTGATCTTGCTAGACCTATTTCACAAATGGCAGAAGATGTGAAAAAAAATAATTATCTTGATAACATTTCAGTTGCTCTGATAGGAAGTTGCACAAACTCTTCATATGAAGACATGTCACGTGCTGCAAGCATGGCAGATCAAGCAAAATCTAGAGGGGTTAAAACCAAAATACCACTTCTTGTGACTCCTGGCTCGGAACAAATTAGAGCCACAATAGAATGTGACGGTCAGATGGCTTCTCTCAAATCTATCGGTGCAACCGTTCTTGCAAATGCATGTGGACCATGCATAGGACAGTGGAATAGACCAGAACTCAAAAAAGGAGAACCAAATACGATTGTCACCTCATATAATAGGAATTTTCCAGGAAGAAATGATGGAAAAAGAGAAACAATGAATTTCATAGGCAGTCCAGAATTAATTATAGCACTAGCTCTTGGCGGAAGATTATCGTTTAATCCACTAAAAGACTCACTTGTTGCACCAGATGGTTCCAAGTTTAAACTAGAACCTCCAAAAAGAGCACCAGAAGTACCTAGTAAAGGATTTCAAAAAACTGAAGGCATCTATATCTCTCCATCGAAAGATCCTGACTCTGTTGAAGTTATAATTAATAAAAACAGTGGAAGACTACAAAAATTAGAACCATTTCCACAATGGGATGGAAATGATTTTGTAAAACTTCCAATATTGGTCAAGGCAAAAGGAAAATGTACCACTGATCACATATCTCCTGCTGGTCCTTGGTTGTTTTATAGAGGTCATCTTGACAAGCTAAGTGATAACATGTTTCTTGGTGCAGTTAATGCTTACAACAATGAAGTAGGGAAAGGCAAGAACATGCTTGCTGGAAATGTACAACCATTTCCTGATATTGCAAGAGAATACAAATCTAAAGAAATCAAATGGATAGTTATTGGAGATCGTAACTATGGTGAAGGAAGCAGTAGAGAACATGCTGCCATGTCACCAAGATTCATGGGATGTGCTGCTGTTATTGTAAAAAGTTTTGCTCGTATACATGAAACCAATTTGAAAAAGCAAGGCATACTTGCTCTCACATTTGCTAATCATGATGATTATGAGAAAATAAAAGAAACAGACAGAATTAGTCTTGTGGAATTAAATCATTTGGAGCAAGGAAAACCTGTGAAATGTCTAATACATCATGAAGATGGAACAAAAGAAGAGATTCATCTAAAACACTCATACAATAATTCACAGATAAAGTGGTTCCGTGCCGGTTCTGCTCTCAACATTTTGCGTGTAAAATAGAGATTGAAACTCGTATCATAAGATATAAAAAATACATATGTAGCGATAAAATAGGCTATGACATTAGCCTTGGTATAAAACCAGAACCGCATTACATGGTGCTGATAATGTCTACCAAAAAAAATTGGAGATAGGTAGACAACAAAATGAAAGGAATAGAAATAATACTTTTGGCTGCAGGTGGCATAGTTGGAACTTTTCTACGTTACAGAATAACTGAATCTCCTCTGCTTTTTGGTTCGCTACAAGTTAACGTGCTTATTGTAAACATAATTGGAAGTTTTATTCTTGGATTGTTTGCGGTAATGTCGCAACAATGGAATCTTGATAGTAAATATGCATTGATGATTGCAATAGGATTTTGTGGTTCTCTTACTACCATGTCCTCATTTGCATTAGAAACCACTAACATGTTTGAAAATAGGCAGCTTAGTCTTGTAGCAATCAATATACTTGCAAACATTGGCTTGTCAATAGGTGCAATATTTGGTGGTAAGACTTTGATGACTGTAATAGTAAATGGAGGATTACATTAAATGCGAACTATGAAAATGTGGTCACTTGTCATAAGAATCAAGAAAAATGACAATGTGGATGGAAAGAGAATCCATAATGTGATATTGGATGTTCTAAAGAAAGGAAAAATTTCTGGAGCAACAGTATGGATTGGCGTTGCAGGATATGGGAAGCGTGGCAAGTCAAATTTTCAAATTGAAGGCATGTCTTTTAACATGCCATTGCTCATTGAGGTAATTGATGAATTAGAAAAGATAGAACCAATACTGCCTGAGATCAAAAAAATAATTGGTGACAATGGATTGATTACATTGCACGAAGTTGGCGTACTGTAATACAAACAGTAATTATTTGATAAATATGCTCTTAAAATTATAAATATATTATTAAATTATATTCTATCAATAACTAGTTAGCAAAAATAGCCACTAGATTAAAATATTTTGAAGTTGATAATAGTATATGAAGTCCATCTCTCGCCAAGAGGTTTACGGAAAAGCAAAGGTTGGAACAGTAGCGGGGCTAGTCGGAGGATTCGCCCTCTTTGTGTCATTGTTTGGAATAGATTCACAGCTAAACGTTGCACCAGGCACATTCTACCAAATGTTAGGCATTGCAGTTGGATTGCATGGCATGCCAGCAATTGTGTTTGGTTTTATGGCTCACATGTTCACTGCTGCAACTATCGGTGCTGTGTTTTGTGTCTGTTCTATACTACATAGAGTGCTTAATCTGACAAGCGTATGGAAAGGCATCTTTGCTGGTGGTGTCACTGGTCTTGAGGTATATGTGATATTTTTCATGCCAATCACATTATTTTTCATGATGCCAACAATTGATTCCACAATAATTGATGGAAGCCAATCTGTGGTAACGGCCCAAGAAAAAATGGCGGCAGCTGTATTGAAAGAAAACATCAACATGATCATGTGGGGTGCACTAGTACTACACGTACTCTATGGATCAATAATGGGACTGTTTAGCGGAATGGTACTATACGAAGACTACAAGATTCCAAAGAAGACCTCTACCGAAATGGAATCGGAGTCTATGCCGGCAACATAGATTCCCTCTTTTTTGTGATTGTTATGTTGGGCCAAAAATTTGATCCAAACGCACTCTACAACAGGATTGTACATTACTACATAGACAAAAAAAGTTACTCAAAGGAGCAAGCAAACGAAATAGCTCAAACAATAGTACGAAGAGAAGTATTACGTCACATATGTAAAAATATTAAATGTAAACATTCAATGGATGAACATATTAGATCACAAGAAACATGTCTCATATTAAATTGTGACTGTAGACATTTTGTCAACTAAATTTTAAGAATAATCTTACCGAATTGATTACCTGATTCCATTTTCTCATGTGCTTGTTTTACATCTTTCAAATTAAACACACCATCGATTATTGGTTTAATTTTTTTCAATCTCATAAATTTATGAAGAGAAATAAGTTGTGTTTTTGAACCAAGATATGCTCCAATGATCTGTGCCTCTTTACTGTAAAATGCACGTATGTTTATTGTTGCTTCTACTCCTGTTGTGGTACCACATGCAAGCATTCTGCCACCAACTTTTAGAGTCTCAATGCTGGCAGGCCATGTCTTTGCGCCTGCATGGTCTATTACTGCATCTACTCCATCGTTTTTGGTATGTCTGAGAACCTCAGTAATAACATCTGATTTGTTCCTGTTTATGATGAAATTAGCACCCAATTTCTTTGCTAAACTAACTTTTTTTGAATCTGAAACTACAGTAATTACATTGATTCCTTTTGCCTTAGCTAATAGTATGGCTGCAGATCCTACTCCACTATTTGCTCCCCAAATTAGTATTGTATCGCCTTTCTTACAATTTGATCTTTCTAACATATTCCACGCAGTAAGATATGACACATTAAGTGCTGAAGCTTCAGCATCAGAGAACCAATCTGATTTTTTAATTATGTTTTCTTGAGGAATTTGAATAAATTCTGCATAGCCTCCTTTGTATTCTCCAAATCCTCCTATGATTGTAAATGAAACTCTTGGAGTTTTGCTTTTTATTGCAGGATATACAACAACCTTTTCTCCTTTTTTGAAATTTCCAAAATCATGAGTCAAAGTACCACAAACATCACAACCCAAAATGTGTGGAAAAGAAACTTTTCTTCTAGGAAGACCGTTTCTAACCCAAATGTCCAAGTGGTTTACTGCACAATAATTTACTTTTACAATTGCATGATCCTTTTTGGGTTTATAATCTTGTATATTCTCATACGATAAAACTTCTGGTCCGCCATGTTTTCTGATGACAATAGCTTTCAATGATTAGGTGATTGTAAAATAACTATTTTAGGTTGTGCATCGCTTTCAGATCTTTTGCAAACTGTGAAAGATTTGATGGAATTTCAAAATCAACTGAATCTTTTAACGATAAGCCTAATTCCTTTTTCTTGTTCCACACATTGGAATTAAATCCCACTATTTCCTTTGTGAATTCTGTCCAGTCTTCGTAATTTTCTTTCGCTGCAAATCTTTCTTTGTGTATGGTTTTATCTGAATAGAGATTCTGCCACAGATAATCTGTGATAAATGGAGTTATTGGAGCAAGTAGAAGCAATACTGTAGAAAGAACTTTGTGAAGTGTGTATATGGCACCATCTCGTTCTTCTTCTGAAAATCCTGTTCCATACGCACGACCTTTTGTCATTTCTATGTAATGTGCGGCAAAAAGATTCCAAGTAAACTCCCTAAGAGCAGTAGCGGGAATGAAAAAATTGTATTCACTATATCCTTTTGTACATTCTACAACAACCTTGGCAAGCTCAGAAAGAATCCACTTGTCAGCAGGGCTTAGTTTTCCTGTCTTTAAAACTGGAAATCCAGAAAGAAATCTAGACACATTCCACAACTTGCTTAAGAATTTTTTTGTCGATTCAATTTTTTGTTCTGAACATCTAAAATCATATCCTAGATTAATTTCACTTGCGCTCCAAAATCTAAAAGCATCAGCACCGAATTTTTGTATGACTGGTAAAGGATCTACTACATTTCCTTTGCTTTTGCTCATTTTTGTACCATGTTCGTCAACACCGTATCCCATTATCCATGCTTCAGACCATGGAGCTTTGCCGGTGAGTTGTTCGCATCTTAATAGAGTGTAGTATAACCAAGTTCTTACAATGTCTTTAGATTGAGGTCTTAATGTTGTAGGATAAGTTTTTTTGAAAAAATCATCATCACGGTTATACTTTGAAACAAAAAGTGGAGATACACTTGAATCCATCCATGTATCAAAAGTTCTTTCTTCACCAACAAATTCGCTTGCACCACATTTTGTACATTTTGTAATTGGGCTGTTGTCTTTCCATGGTATGTAGTATTTTCCTGGTTCTGGTACATGCGGTTCAGCGCAGTTTTTGCAATACCATATTGGGATTTCAGTTCCGTAGTATCTTCTTCTTGAAATAGGCCAATCGATCGAAATAGAATCTAACCAGTTCATCAAAATCTGTTTATGCATAGAGGGGCGGAATACGATCTTTGAACCCATCTCTCTCATTTTATCAATCGAATCTTTTTGCTTCACATAGTATTCTTCCATAGGTATTATCTCAATTGGAATTTTGCTTCTCTCAGAAATAGGTGTGCGATGGTTGATGCTGTCTATCTTCTCAACAAAACCCTGGTTCTGTAAATCTTCGATTATCTTCTCTCTTGCCTGTTTTACCTTCAAGCCCACATATGTACCAGCTACATCAGTCATGCGACCATCTTTTCCAATGGCTATGATTTCTTGCAATTTTAGTTCCCTAAATAGCGCAACATCATTTTGGTCGCCATAACTACACACCATGACAGTACCAGAACCAAATTCTTTTTCCGCGGAAGGATGTTTTTTGATCTCCACTTCTCGATTAACTAATGGAATTGTTGCTTTTTTGCCAACAAAGTCGGTATATCTTTCGTCCTCTGGATTGACAATTATTGTTTGGCATGCACACAAAAGTTCTGGTCTAGTACTTGCCACTACCAATGATTTGTCAGAATTTTTTATTTTAAATTTCATGTAGACTAATTTTGTAGGAATTTCTTGGTATGTTATTTCCGCATCTGCAATTGTAGTGCCAGTAACCCAGTCGTAGTTATTTGGTCTATTTGCAAGATATACCAAACCTTTTTTCCAAAGATCAATAAACGTTGATTGTGTAAGTGTTCTGTATTCTTTTGAATCTGTTCTGTAATATTCCGAAAAATTTCCGCTAAGACCAAGATTTGTCATTATCTGAATCATTTCTGCTTCTAGATCATCTAGTGCAGTTGCACAAAGCTTTAAGAATTCTCCACGTTCTGTTTCGCGCATCCTGATGTTATATTTTTTTTCAGTGTACATTTCAACAGGTAAACCGTTTCTGTCTATTCCTATTGGGAAAAGGACATTTTTGCCAGACATCCTTGCGGTTCGTGCAATCATGTCTATCTGTGCATAATGTGCTGCTGCACCAATGTGCCATGGCCTTCCTGATGGGTATGGCGGTGGGGTATCTATTACAAAAACATCACCTTCTGGTTTGAAATCGTAAATGTGAGAGTCCTTCCACTGTTTTAGAATCTGTTTTTCAAGCTCGGGGTTCCACGCAGTCTCTTTGATCTTAGGTTCCATATCTTAAGACTTGGAGATATGTGATAGAATATGTGCTCCTTTGTTGTATCCTTCGTAAATATAGACTCCTACTGCCTCTATGTTTTCTGGCATTTTTGGAATAAGGAGCTTGATAATTTCTGTGGAGAGGTTTTCTACTGTAGCCTCTCCCTCAAGTAGATATGTTGTATTTTTTGGAACCTGTAAATCAAACATGCCTTTTGGACCATCAAACATAATTTTGTAATGTAAATTGTCTTCTTTGATTAGATATTTTCTATTGATGAAAAACTTGTGATCAAGAATAGAAATAACTTCTTTGATAATTTTTTTTGCTTCACTAAAGTCTATTAATAGATTATTTGTCATTTCTCCAACAAGCTCAACCATTACAGAAGATGTGTGCCCATGAAGTATCGAACACTTTTCTACCAGTGGAAGAATGTGGGCATAATCAAATGCAAAGGATGGGTCTTCAATGAAAATAGATCCAGTTTGAACATCTCTTGTTTTGTAAAGTATAATGTCTTCCAATTCTTTTATTTGTGCAGCAAATTTTGGATGACCAATTGCAATTATCTTGGTTTCAGGAAATTCGCGCTTTATCTCCTTGTATTTTGTTATGTCTTTTTCATCATCTATTATTTCAATGAGGCCTTTTTCTGTTTTAAAATCAACTACAAAACTTTTTCCGTCTTTGAGAGTTAACTTGTGGTTGTATTCGTATTTTATGTCCAAAAATGATAACATCTCTGCTATAGAAAGCTCAGTTCTTGTTCTCAAGAGATTGCCCTTTCTGTCTGTGTATCTGAAATCAGAATCCAAAATTGCTGAACCGCTTGCCATTTGAAAATTTTTGATATTCTTCTGTATATAAATTCTGTACAGTAAAAAAATCAAAAAATGAGATTACTGAATGTTTGTCTATGTCAAAGAGTTTAGGATTCTTGCAAGGTTGATATCATTTTGAGTTATTCCGCCTGCATCATGTGTTGTTAAATCAACCTTGATCTTGTTGTATACATTGAACCATTCTGGATGGTGGTTCATCTTTTCTATGTGTAATGCTGCGGTGCTCATAAACCCAAATGCTTCGATAAAATCTTTGAAGACAAAATCCTTGTGTAGTTTTCCGTTGACTATGCTCCAACCAGGCAAATTTGTTAATTCTTTTTTGATTTGGTCATCTGATAATTTGGTCAAACCCATGAATCTTTTTGTTAATTCCTCTATTTAACTATCAAAGCATCGCAACTAACTTAGGGCGGATTTTTACAATCTATGGAATTGGCAGAACTTAAAGACACACTATACCAAAAGATGAATGAATCAATTCAAAAAACAACTAATGACAAAAAAATAGGCATTGCCTTTTCAGGTGGTGTAGACAGCTCCCTTTTGGCAAAACTTTGTACTGATCTTGGATATGATGTGACACTATTAACTATAGGATTTGCAGATTCTCATGACATTCAATTTTCTAAGGAAATATCACACTTGTTTTGCTATGAACATGAAATTGAAAAAATTTCATCAAAGATATTTCCAGGAATAGCAGAACAGATAAAAAAAACAATAAAAACAGATAATCTCTCATGGAATGAAAATTGTATTGCATTTTACTTTGTCTCTAAACTTGCAAAGCGTTGCGATATTGACAAAGTGATCACCGCAAATGGAATTGATGAGCTTTTCTGCGGCTACAATGCATACAGAGATGCAATAAAGCATGGCAGTGATAGCGTCATGAACCTGATGGAATCAAAAATTGAAAATGAACTCAATATGATGAAGGCGGTCAATACAATAACCTCTGAATTTGGTGTTAAGATACTACAACCATTTCTTTCAAAGGAATTTGTAAACTTTGCAAAAAAAATCTCGCTTGAAGAAAAAATACATGGGCCTGATGATCTAATGAGAAAACACATTGTTCGAGATCTTGCTTTAAAGATTGGAGTTCCAAAAGAAGCTGCTTTCAAGCATAAAAAAGCTCTTCAATATGGTTCCCTTATTCACAAAGCCTTGATGAAAATCAAGTAAATTTAGAGCATGTTTTGTTTACCTTATTGAAGACATTTTTGATTATGGCTCCAGATGCTCCAAGCTGATTTTCTGCAACAAAAATACTTTCTATTTCTTTTTTAGTTAGGTGTGCAGATATGGCTTTGTCGTTTTTTACAGCTTGTAAAAACTCCATTTCTGAATCAGATGCTGTAAAAGCTACTCTCTGTATGTCTCTATACGCACTAAAGCGTGGTACGCCCTTTTTGATTAGGGCATCAAGTACAAACTCTGCAAAAATTTGGCCTTTTGTTATACCTAGATTTTTCTTTATTTTATCCTTATTTACATAAAGATTAGAAAGAATCTTTGTCATTGCTTCTAACATTTCATCTAGCAAGATGGAACTTGTTGGGAGAGTAAATCTCTCATTTGCAGAATTTGACAAGTCTCTCTCATGCCATAATGGTATATTTTCAAATGATACGTTGATCTGACTTCGCAGCATCCTTGAAAGCGAAGTTACACGCTCACTTTTTACAGGATTTCTCTTTACAGGAACAGCGCTACTTCCCATCTGGCCTTTTTTGAACGGTTCTGCAACTTCACCAATTTCTGTTCTCTGAAGATTTCTTATCTCTACTGCCATTTTTTCTAGTGTGGCGCCAATTAATGCAATACAAAACACATACTCTGCATATCCTTCTCGCGGAACAATCTGAGTAGTAACATCTGCAGGATATAGAGAAAGTTTCTTTGCAACTCTTTTTTGAACCTCTAATGCTTTTGAGCCCATAAGGGAACCAGTTCCAACAACGCCAAGTGTCTTGCAGATCAAAATTCTTTTTTTGCACTGTTCAATTCTTTCTATGTGTTTTGACATTTCCAATGCCCAATTTGCAAATTTTAGACCAAATACTATGATGCTTGCATGCTGTCCATGCGTTCTTCCAACTGCTGGAAAATCTTTGAATTTCATTGCAAGCTTTGCTAAAATGATTGCTAGTCTTGCAACTTTTGGTTCTATGATTGCAAGCGCATCTCTAATTTGCATCGAAGTACTTGTATCTACTAAATCGTTACTTGTTAGCCCATAATGTATCCAAGGCTTTGCATTAGGAGTGCAAAGCTCGCTTAATGCTTCCACTAGAGCAGCAGTGTCATGATCACTTTTTGCTTCAAGTTGCTTTACCCATTTTGCTGTGATTTTTCCAGATCTTGCCATTTTTGCTATGTTTTGAGCAGATGCTCTTGGAATCATGCCTATTTCAGACTGAGATTCTGCCGCAGTTGCCTCTATCTCAAGTTGATATTGGATTTTTTTTTGCTCATCAAAAATTTCACGCATTTCTTTGGTACCATATCGTCCACCATCAATTGGTAAAATAGGCATAATGAATTTGAACTGAATTAGGAAAATAAACCTACTTATGATTTAAATTGTGCAAGAGGGACATTTTTTACTGATTCAGATGTCGTTACTGGTTCCCAAAAAAATAGGCAACATGCATTATCAAATCGATGCTGATTCAAATCGTGGAATGAAAGTTCCTGTTACCATTTATGCAGATGAAGGATTGTTACAAAAAATGATGACAGACAGAACAATCACACAAGCAATCAATGTATCCACTTTACCAGGAGTTCAAAAGCATGTAGTGGTTTTACCTGATGGCCATGAAGGATATGGATTTCCTGTAGGTGGAGTAGCAGCTATGGATGCAGAAGAAGGAATGATCAGTCCTGGTGGTGTGGGATATGACATTAACTGCGGTGTCAGGTTAATTCGAACTAATCTTACAGAAAAAGATGTCAGACCAAAACTAAAAGACCTCGTTAACGATCTTTTCAATTCTATTCCATCGGGCGTTGGCTCTAAAGGTGCAATAAAATTAAGTTTTTCACAGCTTGATGAAGTTCTAGTAAAAGGAGTACAATGGGCAGTTGACAACGGATACGGTTCCAAAGATGATGCAGATGTATGTGAAGAAAATGGGCAAATGAAAAATGCTGATCCTAGCAAAGTATCAGCAACTGCAAGAAAACGTGGTGCGCCGCAACTTGGAAGCCTTGGTTCTGGAAATCACTTTCTTGAGGTGCAAAAAGTTGCAGAAATACATGACAAGGAAGCCGCTAAACGAATGGGAATATACAATGAAGGACAAGTGACCGTTTTGATTCACTGTGGATCAAGAGGTTTTGGTCATCAAATCTGCAGCGACTATCTTAGAGTCTCAGAACATGCGCTTGGTAAATATGGTATAACTCTGGCAGACAGAGAACTTGCCTGTGTTCCAAACTCATCAGAGGAGGGTGAGTCTTATAGAAAAGCCATGTTTGCTGCACTAAACTTTGCATGGAGTAACAGGCAGATGATTACACATTGGACAAGAAAGGCGTTTGAACGCGTTTTCAAACAATCTGAATCTGATTTGAATATGAAACTTGTTTATGATGTAGCTCACAATATCGCCAAAGTAGAAAAACACAAAATTGATGGACAACTAAAATCTGTCGTGGTTCATAGAAAGGGTGCCACTAGAGCATTTCCTGGAGGCAGGGATGAAATCCCACAAAAATACAGAGACATAGGGCAACCTGTTTTTATTCCAGGTTCAATGGGAACAGCTAGTTGGATTCTTTTAGGTAAACCAAATTCGCTTGATCTAAGTTTTGGTTCTACGGCCCATGGTGCAGGAAGAACAATGTCACGATCTGCAGCTCGCAGAAACTATAACGATGTACAAGTACAAAAAACACTTAGCGACAAAGGAATTTTCATAAAAGCTCTTACAAGAGAAGGAGTCGTGGAAGAAACACCTGAAGCATACAAAGACGTAGATGCAGTTGCAAATGTTTCTCATGAACTTGGTATAGCTACTAAAGTTGCAAAGCTTGTTCCTATAGGTGTCATAAAAGGATGAGCGAAGAAGACAAAGAGTTAGATCTTCTAAAAGCAAAACGTTTGCTGGAGATGAAAAAAAACATCTCATTACAACAAAAAAAGGAAGAGCTAAAAGCAACTAAACAAGAGCAAAAAGCTAGTACTTCAAATCCAAGAGAAATTTTAATAAAACAACTTGGTTATCGTGGTCTAGAAGTACTACAAAACGCAGAATCCCAATTTCCTGAAGAAACTAAATTAGTTATAGACAAGCTTGCAGATCTAATTCAATCTGGCGAGGTCACAGAAACAATCGATGGTGGAAAATTACTCACACTTTTCAGGTCTATTGGAATTCGTGTTCGTGTAGCTACTACAATAAACATAGAACAAGACGGAAAGCTTGTTTCTTGGTCTGATAAACTAAAAGAAGGAAGCAAAATCCAAGACACAGAGGATCAACCAACTGAAAATCCTTAATCTGACCATAAACGAGAAAATTCAATTGAAATCTTTACTTGCTGAATTTGCTGGTACTTTTGGATTGATATATGTAGTTACAGCAGCAGCTGTATTGCAAATAGGTCATCTTGGTGTTTCACTTTCACATCTAGTAATATTGTGCATAGTAATATACTCATTTCAAACAATCTCTGGTGCACACTTTAATCCGGTTGTATCACTGATTTTTTGGATTAAAAAAAAACTCAATACGAAAATCTTTGTAGGATATATCGCAAGCCAGCTTTCAGCAGCTGTCTTTGCCAGTTTTGTACTTTCAATAACGTTAGGGAAAGGTACCGATCTTGCTCCAACATTGCCAGTAAATGGCATGGTGATAGAAAGTTTTTTCCTTGAAATTTTACTCACATTCATACTGTTATGTGCAATACTTTTTGTTTCACAAAGCACTCACAGGAGTATATCCCGTGGTCTCCTTGGTATTGCAGTGGGAAGTGCAGTTGCATTTGATGTCTTCTTTGGGGGACCAATATCTGGCGCATCTATGAACCCAGCTAGAACTTTTGGACCAGCTGTCATGAATTTAGATTTTAAATATTTTTACATCTACGTCATTGCTCCAGTCACTGGAGGCCTTTTAGCACTAGTTACATTTTATTTAGTTAAAGAAAAAAACAGGCTAAGGTTTAACAAATCATGAGTAATGTAATATTTGAAGTATCTACTACTAAATACGAAGTTGATAAAGAACGTGTTACTTTAGTCATGAAAGATCTCCAATCCTCATGTGGACTGACTGATGGTTTTCTACTCAGTGACCCAGTAGAAAAATTTGGTTGGACTTTTTTCAAAATATTATTTAAAAATGAATTGCTTGCTGGTATGCAAGAAAAATTTGGCACTCATATAATGAATGCAAAAGGTAAGGCATTTCAGGAAAAATTCAGCGATTTTGTAGCAAAATTCTTTGAATCTAAAAACTGCAAAATAAGAATGAGGCTTGTAGAGAACTAGACTCTTCTTCCGCGTTTACCGCCTTTTTTGCGGGTTGTATCATGTGGAATTGGTGTAACGTCATCAATTCGTCCGATCTTAAATCCACCTCTTGCTAAGGCTCTGATTGCAGCCTGTGCACCGGGACCTGGTACTCTGGCTCCAACTCCTCCTACTGCTCTTACTCTAATATGCATGCCTGTGAAACCCTTGTCATGTGCAGCTTCTACAACGGCACCTGTGGATTTCATTGCAGCATATGGTGATGATTCGTATCTGTCTGCGTTTACGTGTCTACCACCAGAACTGATTGCTACTGTCTCAGCACCTGAGATGTCTGTTATGTGAACAATGGTGTTGTTATAACTACTGTAAATGTGGGCAATTCCCCATTTTTCTTTGACTTCTTGTTCAGACAACATTTTCCAAGCTCTGTATGGGTTTAAAAAACATTAGGATTTGAAATGAAGCCAGCCTTTGTCTTGTATGATTGTAATTTTATTTTCTTGTTGATAAAAGACACTTTTTCCCTTTGTAACATGTCCTATCTCAAATAATGGAATCTTTTGGATTCTGGCAATCTTTCTAATCTTTGGCAAATTCATTGGTGAAACCGTTGCAACGATCTCATACTCTTCACCGCCATTAAAGACAAGATCCGTAAATCTAATTCTGTTTGCTTTTGCAAATTTTTCAACATCATGGTAACTTGGAAGTTTTGTTATTACAAATTTCTTGGAGCTCTGTCTGCTCATTTCGTTTAATGTGGTGGATAGCCCATCACTTGAATCCATTGAAGATGAAAGATACCGCGCAACAGTTAAACCAAATTTCAATCTTGGGGTTGGTATGAAAACTTGTTTTTTAGATTTCTTAGTAAATTTAGAATCTGACTTATAATGATTCAAAATAATCTTTAATCCTGATAAGGTATATCCAAATGGACCAGATGTAACAATAACATCACCAATCTTTGCGCCCTTTCTATTCACTATTTTCTGGGCAACACCAAACATAGATACTTCAATAACAACTTCTTTGCTTTCGTTTGTATCGCCTCCAATTATTTTGACATCAAATTCTTTAGATGCTCTCATAAATCCCAAAGCCAATTTCTTTATTTTGGATTTAGAAAACTTTCTTGGAATTGCAAGGGAAACTGTGGTATATAGTGGCTTTACTCCTTTTGCTGAAAAATCACTTACACAAGCAACCATACTTTTTCTTGCAATCTCATCTATTTTCATGCCTGGTGGAACATCAGTACTTTCAACTAGCATGTCAGATTTAGTTACAAAGTATGTCTTTCCAATCCTGAATACTTCTACATCTTCAGGTACAAACTTTGATTTTTTTCCAAAGCTTTGCTGAAAAATTTTAATTATTTTTGTTTCGTCTAGCCTGCTCATAACTTTGATTTACCAACTCTGAAACTTGTTTTTGAATAGACCGTGCTTTTCCTAAACTTGTTGATTCTATAGATACTCGTACAATGTATTCTGTGTTTGATTGTCTTGCAAGCACCCAACTATCTTCATCTATGATTGATTTTACTCCATCGATAGTGATTAACTGACTATATTGGCTCTTCATCTTATCAGACAAAATCTGTAATGTTTTTTCATGAAATGCAGCATCTACGTCAACTTTAGTTCGTAATTGCACATATCCTCCCATGAATTTCAATACGTCAGAAAATGTCTTTGTCTTAAGCATTGACGCAATAAGTCCACTAGTCAAAAGACCGTCACGGCACATGTTAAACTCTGGTAAGATGAAACCTGCACTGCTTCCTTCTCCACCAGCTTGTGAATTTGTCTTTAACATTAAATCCACAACATTTGCTTCGCCTACTTTTGATCTATGAACTTGGCCTCCATGATCTTTGATAAACTTCTCAATAGAGACGCTTGTATCTATGCTAAGAACAAATCGTTTGTATCCTAGTTCAAGTGCCTTTGAAACACCTAATCCTAAAGTAATATCTGGTGCTTGTTTCTTGCCATCCTTTACAACCACCAATCTATCTCCATCAAGGTCAAACGCAAAGCCAATTTCGCATTTTTTTGTAGCCGAAATTAGATCATTGAGCTTCTCAGATGTAGGATCTGGACCGTGTGAAGAAATTCCCGGTTTTCCATTTATTGTAATAACTTTGCATCCCAGATTTTGAAGCATATTTGGTGCGACATCAAAAGCTGCTCCTCCACCAACATCTATGGCAACTTTTGGTGCGTCTTCTACTTTACCAATAAGTTTTATTGCTTCCGAAATGTAACTTGAATTGATTTGTAATTCTGAACCAATCTTTTCTTTGGAAAATTCATGTTGTTTTTTAACCTCTTCAAGTTCAAATTCGTTTATCCCTCTACCTTCTAAGATAAATTTCAAACCATTCCATTGTAAAGGATTGTGTGACGATGTGATCATAATACCAGAACCATATTTCCGTGATTCTCTAAAAATAACAGGCGTAGGTGCTATTTCCAAATTGTATACATCAATTCCTCTTTCCATCAATGACGCAAGTGCAGTTTCACTTAGGATCTTACTTGAAGGTCTTGTGTCATGAGCAACAACACATTTTTTTGATTTGATCAGAACAGAAAAATTTCTACAAAATTTCATTATGTTACTGAGGTTTAGATCATCACCAAAAATTCCCCTCACACCGGAGATGGATACTTTCAATGAATCAAAAGCACAAAGGCTTTTTATAAACTCTGATGGAAAGCGAACCATTGCCTCGATAGCTCAGCCTGGTAGAGCGAACGCCTCGTAAGCGTTAGGCCGCGGGATCGAATCCCGCTCGAGGCTTAATTTCTAAAATGAGATGATTATTTTATTTTCAGATTGTTACAGATGATCTAGTGATCTGGAATGCTTACGAGTGTGAGGTCTTTCTCCGGAATACTTTCTTCGCATATGTCCAGATGGCCTACCGAATAGCAACTCTAGGAACCAAGCTTCATGCTCGATTTCCTCAGCTAGGATATCTTTTGCAATATCATATGTTGTAGGATCCTTGCCTATAGTTAGATTACACATCTTATTCCAGTTTACAATTGCTCCCTGCTCAGCTTTCAGACATTTTTCTAGGATTGATTTCAAATCTGTTCTATTTTGTGGTAGTTGTAAAAACTCACAACCTGACATTTTGATAAAATCAGTGGCATCTGTAGGAAGTGTTCCTCCAAGTTGATGGATTCTTTCTATGCATGATTCAAAGTGACTGAGATCTTCCAGTCTTGCATCTTCGATTACTCCTTTGATTCCTTCGCCTTCCATGCCAGTGCAGTGAGCTCTAAGGAGTGTAAAGTAATAGTATGCTGTGAATTCAACTGACGCGTTATAGACCAATAACTTTGTGATTTCTTCTACATTTGCACCATTCTGTTTTAGTACATTAATACCAACTACGTCAATTTTTTCTGTCATACAAACACTCTCTAAAATCGAGCGTGTTAGACAATTTAAAGATATCCTTGCTGTTTATAATTAAAATGCAAAAAATCTATACTGAAACATCTTCATTGAAACCATCTTGACTTTCTAGATCATTTTCCAGTTCTTTTCCCAATCCATTCCACCATCTAGAAATGTCTGTCATGTTTCTCCCTTACTAACGAAGAAGTACGCCTTTATAGATCTGTCGGTTGCTTCTTTTCTAATTAATTTTTTAATAAAAAATCATTTTGTTTGTAACAAAACAAAAGATCGAGAAAAATTTATTCCAAAAATTATTTATTTGCAAGTTTTTTCTTTTTTCTGCGGTATACATTGATCGCAACAACTCCTACTGCACATGGCCAAAAAAGTGGCCATATGGGACCTTCTTTTCCTCCGCCAAACATTGCATAGATCATTCCACCTATGAGTGCAAATCCAATAATTTCAAGTAATTTGGTGTTCATGCCTTGGAATAAAGATCGTTTAACTCAAAAGGATATATTGTTTTGAGATTCCACCATCTACATGGACAAGTCCATGATAGCTATCTTGGTATTTTTGATAGCAGGCATGGGAATTTCACTTGTGGGAAATCAAATCCCTCTTTTTTACATGCTGCTTGGAGGTGCAATCATTATGATACTATATGATGCAAAACAGAAACGAAAAGACAGAAAATCTAAAAAATGACTAGAGGTCTAGACCAAAGGAATCTGCAAGGTTCTGGAAGTTTTTGTATGATTCCAAGTATTGTCTACCTTTTGAAGTTATGACAAAAACATTCTTTCCATCAAACTCTATTCTGTTAATAAGACCAGCTCCGGTAAGATTATCCAAGAATTTGCCTAATCTTGAATGTGACAGATTTGCCTTTGTCAAAAGTGAAGTTACATTAATGCCGCTTACTCCACTTTGTTCAGTAACCGTAAGCAAGTCACTTACTATCTGCATACTAGTCCTATAGGCTACCATATCTAGGGACTCTATAATGAGGTAATATATGGGTATTACTCAGATCAGATAAATATCGATCTTCGTGCCCTGTTTGCATTGTCTGACGAACCTGAGATCCAATGGATGGACGACTTTCTTGGCGTGGGATATCGGTTTTATGATTTAAGGATGAATGTGTTTCTTATACTTTCAGACAAAAAACAGGCCATCAAGATCTGGGAAGATGTGATAAAGTGGTGGGCAGATCCATCCATTAAGATCAGGTTTGTAGAAACAGGTGATGATTATTGGTTTGTAATGAGCTGTGATTCACCTTTCCCAGAATCTAACAAATCATTTTTCAAACGCTTAAAAAAATCAGTACATTATGAACGATTTAAAAAAGGCCACGATGGAGAAGCCTATCTTAGAATGGGAATATACAGAGAAAAAGATGAGTCATCTCCTGTGTCTCTTTTTAAAAAGAAAAAGCTTGTAACTGACATTAAGTTTTTGCAAGAAAGTGATGTAAAAGACGATGCTCTAGCTTGGAATTGCTTGTATCACAACAAATCAAAGACAACGTAGAATGAGTTTTATCTTCTAGTGATAAAATAAAATGATGGATTTTAAGTGTGTACAAGATTGTTCAAAGTGCTGTATCGAAAGAGAATATTATCCCACAACAAAGTTTGGCAAAATTGGAGTCCTAATTCTTCCTGATGAAAAAGAAGAGATTGAATCATTTGCAAAAAAACTGCATCTTGACATAGTAATACTGCCACGCATTGGAGCATCGTATGAAAAATCTGGCGGACCTACAAAGATACTTGCATATCAGTTAATGGGGAAAGAGTCAAACGGTAATACTTGTCCATTTTTAGATACGGAAAGTGAGGAAAGATCACCTCATGGAGGCTATAAATGCAGAATATATGAAAATCGACCTCTTGCATGTAGTGCTTATCCTGTAATTGAATCCTCACCAGTAACACTAGACCAAAAGTGCAAATTCTGTGAAAGTTGTGCAAATACTGCCACAAATCTAACTCAAGAATTAGAATCGCTTGCCAAAATCAAAATCAAAATGGAAATAAATACTCCCTTTATTTGGCGATATGCAACTGGAATTGGTAACAAATCAGATATTGATAAAATTCACACAGGTTGGATTTTAGAAACTTAGGATTTCACTCTTTCATGTGTTCCAGGATAAAACTCTGCAATTTTTTGAGAATAACATATACCACATAACACACCTTTAACGTTCCAAGATTCCATTGGATAATACATGTGTTCTACTATTGGTTTGTTGCATATGGAACATTTTTCATTGTCAGTTTCCAATTTGATTCAATTCAGATATTTTCGTAATAAAAATCTAGTTAAATAGTACTTCTTATAGGAATAATCTTGCGGTGGACTGGATGGCTTGATGCGGACCTCCTGCAAGAGACCTAATCGGTCACCCATCTGCCGCTTTTTGTATAAAAAATTTAGAAAAGATCCTGAACTATTTTTTTGATGGAATTAATCTCGTCTTCTTCTTGCTTTATCTTCTTTTCAATAACACGTATCATAGAATCTTGCCAAACATTATGTGAAAAGAAATTATGATAAGTATTTGCAGCGTCCATTTCGTCATCAACAACAGTATCTTCTAAGAATTTTGTCACAATTGTGTCTGTCAACTTAAGGATTCTTTGATTTAGTTTAACACTTTTGAAGATCGGTTCTAGCTTTGAAATATCCCCTTTAAAGTCACCTTTTGTTGATAGGATTTTTTCATACAGGATCTTAAAGTACGTGGCAAGAAAGAACAAAGTAGCATATCTTTTTGTCTTATGCCCTCCTTTCTTGCCATAGTTAAGAATTTTTTTTGCATATTCCTTAACAAGATATGGATACAAGAGTAATCTACAATCATCTTTTAGGGTTTCATTGAAAATTTCATCATATTTACTTCCACGTGGAAGAAATTGAGCAGGTGAGCTGTATGCCTCTGTTGGCCTTTGTTCAATGCCAGCTACAAGTGCTTGTATTGCATCTTTTGCAACAATTACTTTTTTGTGGTTCTCTGGAAGATACTTGTTGTATATTGCATCACCAGAGAATTCACTTTGTTGCGACTTTGTCTTACTATCAAATGAACCAGCTTGAATTTCATAAAAATATCCAAAGTTTTCCATCTGGGATTTTATTGATTTATGGAAATCCATTAAAGAAACAAGGTCTTTTCCCCGTACAGCATTCTGCGAATTCCTATATTTTGTAATGTTGTTTTGATCAAGCTCGTCTGCCGCTTTAATTACGGTGACTGTAATACTTCCTTCCAAATTATGAGTTCTTTTTGCATGATCTAAAATAGAGTTTGATGTTTGTGCACCGTTTACGATTTGAGGTGCATGTAACGTCAATGCATTATCCTCAAGTTCTTCAAAATCGCTTACAACAATAGTTATGCCGTTGTTGTAATAGAAGAATTTGTCAGGAGATTCTTGAAGTGTCTCTCGTATACCTTTGTTTACTGTGGTCTTAAACTGCATCCATTGTCTAATGTTTGATTCAAAGACATAGTCTCGATTTTTTGTAACAAAATTTGTTAGCTCTCTTAATTTCAAAATACCAAGTATTGTGTTATGATACTTTAGTTTACTTTCTAGTTTGATGGCTGCTTTTTTTCCTGCTGCAGGTTTTTTTATCCTGTCCCAGAGCTTCTGTACTATGGAATCAATATCACATATTTCAAAAGAATCGCTGTTTTGATAGTCGACTTTTTGATCTGTTACATATACACATTCAACTTTTAGATTTTTTTCACGTATTTGGGTAACAAGATGTGCAATCTCAGGGCGCATCTTTGTAATGTCTCTATTCTGTAGGTTCTTGGCATCTTCTTTGAATTTGGCAATTGCTTCCATAGAATGAGATGTGCCATACTTTGATTGAAATAATCGCACGGTACCCTCAGAAAAATCAACTGGAAGATACGCGTCTATTCCTAAATCATTCGCACCATCTACTATTGCATCAGTAGCATCATCTTCAGTTGCTTCAAAGACTCTTGTTAAAACCCATTGTAAAAAGTTATTTCCTTTTTCTACTTCACTTTGAGCATTTTCAGCATATTCTTTAATGCTGTTGCGTATATTTTGCACAAATCCCTCAAGTGGTTGTCCATTTGTAGTTTGTAACAAAATTGGGCGCGCGCCTGGAATGTATTCTAATAGACCATTAGTTCTGTCAGCCAAACTGGATTGATTAGAAAGTGCTGTATTTAGAAAAGCTGGTTATTATGATATACTTAACAAAGGTGAGGAAGGGATTCGAACCCCTATAGATTCGCTTTGCAGGCGAACGCATAGCCGCTCTGCCACCTCACCGCAGTCAAAAAAGCTCTTGATGAACAATTAAATCTTTTAGATTAGAATTTTGCAAATGGTTTTGCAGCTAGCCTGACGTCTTCTGCTTTGACTGTCTTTCTTCCCGCATGAACCGACATGTCTACTGCACTTTTGGCTATGGCAGTACCGATTTCTTCAAGTATTCTTCTTAACTCGTCTGCAGATTCATCACTTACTCTTTCTGCTCCTGATTTTTTTAAAATACGATACATTGCAGAAAGGCCAAACTCTGATGCTGTCATAAAGTGAATTTTCTTACCTGTGATAAAAGACTTCGAGTGGAAAAAAACCCACGCACAAATCGATTTATACAGACTATTTTAAGGAGAAAATTAAAGGCATGTTATGAGCTGGCTTACAGATGCGCACATCCATCTTTCTGATGACGAATATTCGCAGAACATGCCGTTCACTATTACAAGCATGGAAAAGATGAATATACGTGCGTGCTGTGTGTCAATGGATCTTAATACCTCCGAAAAAACCCTTGATCTTGGAAAAAAAACCAAACTTGTGTTGCCATTTGTGGGCATTCATCCAGAAAAAGCAGCTGATGATTTAGAACCAGTTATTGAATTGATAGAAAAAAATTCTAGTCAAATCATGGGCATTGGTGAAATTGGTCTTGACAAAACATATGTTTCTAATCAAGATGGTTTCAAAAGACAAGAAACTGTATTTCATAAAATGCTTACAATTGCTGAAAAACTTCACAAACCTGTATCAATTCACTCGCATGCTACCTTGGATGAAATACTTTCTATTCTGCCTTCATATTCAATTTCTGGAATGCTTTTGCATTGGTTTGCTGGTAGTAAAAAACAACTAAAGACAGCAATAGATCTTGCATGTTATGCTTCCTATGGTCCTGCTATGATTTATGCAAAAGACAAACAAGTCTTGCTTTCAGAAACAAACAGAGACAAAATACTTGTAGAAACAGACGGTCCAGTGCGATTTTCACGATGTTTTGCAATGAAAACTGCACAAATCACTTTTCTTCCCAGTGTCATATTTTGTGCAGCCAAAGTCTTGAATAAAACATATGATGATCTTTCATATGAAATTGAACAAAATTCCAAGCGCTATCTGGGTGTATAGGTATAAAAACCCCCTGCATCCAATCGAAGTCGTGAACAGAATCAAACGAATCTCGACAGAAGTCATGGCTTTACATAAAGCTAGATTCGGAACTGATTTTGCACAAAACAAAACGGTCCTAAATGATGTAGCTATAGTTAGATCAAAAGGACTCAAAAATGAGATTGCAGGTTACATAACCACATTCATCAAACGCGAAATTGAAGAACAAAAAGAAAAAGAGGCTCAGGCCATGCAAGAGGCTCAATCTGTTGATGAAGCAGCAGAACTACACGAAGAAGAGATACTTAACTAAATTATTAGTTCTTAATCTAAACAAAATTCAATATAGGCAAAAATCCATTTTAGAACAATGATAACAATAAAGCTCTTGGGTGGAGCAAAAAAAGCTCTTGCCACAGATAGATTAGAATTTGAAAAAGACAATTCTACCATCTCTGAACTTTTAGATTTCCTTCAAACACAAATACCAAAAAACACGCGTGCTTTAGATATCAAAAACATGCTAGTTGCCGTCAACGGGGTTGATTCTTCAACTCTTGATGGTTTTGCAACAAAGATCAAGGATGGAGATACTGTAAGCATAATTCCTGTAATACATGGCGGCAGTCAAAGAATGCAGTTTCAGATTTTTAATAATAATGTAGAGCTTATGGGAATAAAACACATTGACGATCCAATAGGCTTTCTTGATGATTTGCGTAAAAAATATCCTGATCTGGTGATTCAGGGCATAAGACCATGTTTTATACTTAGCCCAAATCATGTTGAAAAGATTATCGCAATATCCTTGGCTGCACAAAAAGATGGAATAATGCTTTCAAATAAAATTGAAACAGATATTTTGATGCGATTTGCATGTACAAAACAGATTAGCAAAGCCATACAGAAGGTTGGGCTACAAAGAAAACAAGATTTTGTTTTAATAGTGATTGGAAAAAAACAATCACTCAACAAATTGTTTGACGAAGTAAGAACTCATTTGAAATCCAATCTGATTTCGATAAAAAATTCCACATTTCTAAAAAAAGAATTCGAAATATCAAAAAAACAATTAGAGGCTGTAACATCAAAGACGCCCCTAGAAGATATTCTTGCAGAAAAAGCTGCAATTCTATTCCGATAAACTACGCTTTACTTTCTGTGTACTTAGGACATCGTCATTTTTTAGGATTGAAATTCCTGTTCGTTTCCCAAGTATTTCTATTAGTATTATCCAGTCAAATTTCTCAAGTGATACCTTATTCTGAATTTTATCTGCAATTTCACTTATGATTTCACTAGTAGAAATTTCAGAATGTCTCTTTTCTACTGTAATTCTATAGGTATCTTGTGGCTGTATTACACTGGTATGATTAAGAACAGAATTTACAATGTCTTCTTTTTTTGTATAAACTGTATCATGTAGTGGTATTACTCTGAGACAATATCTGATCGTCCATGGTTCTTCAAGTATTTTTTCTTGAATCTTTTTTACAACTAGAAATGGATCAAGTGAAGTTGTAGCTGTAAGAATTCCTGATAAATCAGATATTTCTACTGTTGCATTAGAGTCTCCAAACTCTTCTAGAATTTCTGATATTTCTTCAGCAGCTTCTGGCTCAAGATGTCTGCTAGATGTTATAATCATATTCAAAGTGAGTTGTTAATCTCCTCTTTTGTTATGTTTCCTTGTCTTATTATTTCCAAAACTCTATCTTTTACTTCAACAATAGTTGAACCTGTAGAGTTTGAAATTGTGCCGCCATCCAAGAAAATATCATACCCAGAAAAATTTTCTTGAACTTTTTTTGAATCAGAAAAAGCAGGGAGCCCAGAAAAATTTGCGCTAGTACCAACGATAAGTTTGCACTTTTTTAAAAGTGACAAAGCACATGGGTGATTTGGTACGCGAACAGCTATCTTATCATCAAGTTTCATTGCTTTTTTTATTTCCTTGTCTTTTAATTTCAAAACTAAAGTTACTTGACCTGGCCAGAACTTGTCAGCTATCTTGTCTGACATCTCATCAAAAACAGCTATTTTTGAGATTTCCTCTTTAGAATACCCTAGTACCGGTAACTTCTTTGATTCCTTTCTCTTTTTTATTCGAAAAATCGACTCTATTGCCTTTGCATTTCGCGGATCACAGCCAAGGCCATAGGCCGTATCTGTAGGAAACACTACCAAACCGCCATTTTTTATTGTAGTTGCAGCCAGGTTGATTCCATTCTGATCGCAGGCAACTATCACAATTTTTCAAATAGTTGTTAGTAAATTATGTTTTGTTATTGAAAATGATATAAGATTGGTTGTAGTAGTATGTTGCATGGATCTAGGAATTCCACAATGCCAATGTCCGCCAGGATCTGAAACCTATGTAAATGAAGATGGCATGGACATCTGCATTTCCTGTGGCGGTTGGGTAGCACCATCATAATAGTTTGTTGAAAAGAATTGCCGTGCACAGCGGTACTGTGAAGATTGTTTGAGGTACAAATTGACAATATTCAGTACATGGACATTCTTTTCAAATAAAACATGGAAAATTCTGAATCATGACTAAATCTTTAATAGTAAATCGCTTTTTCTTACAGCCGATGTCAGACGAGTTTGATAATGATTTTGAAGATGATTTTGATGACGATATAGAAGATGAAGAAGACAAAGAAATAGAAGACGACTAAATTCTCAGACCAAAGTTGTCTGCAAATTCTCTAAATCCACGGTAGGCCTGCAAAAATTCTCTTCCTCTATCACTGATCTTGTACTTGCATGCTCTGTAAGAATTTGTTTGTTCTAGTAGACCTTGTTGCACAAGCATCTCTAATATTTTAGAGAGTCTTCCATGAGAAACGTTTGCCTTGCGGATTAGATAAGTGACACTTGCTCCTGATTCATCTGGAACTTCATCTCTAGTAGTAGCTAGTATGTCCCCAATGATACTCATGTGAGTTCTATAGACTACTGCCAAATTTCATCCCTGTGAGTGGTACTTTAGAGACTGGAACAAACAGTGCTCCTAAACCAGCTATCTTAGTAGATATTGCGACATAGTAAAGAACTGATTGTGGAAACACAACAGAATACCATCCTAGAAATTCGCCTAAAGCAAGAAGGCCAAGGCCTGAGGCTACAAAAACCGTACTACTTTTCCTATTCTCCATGTATGATAGAATTGTCTCTATTGTCCCATATATCAGTAGGATAAAAGAAATTGACCTAATAATATGCTCAATTGAATTTCCTGGGATGACAAAAAGTGGTACTGCTATGGCTCTAAAGTATCTTGATTTTGGAAAAAACGCCTTGATGCTGTGCGAAAAGGCTATGAAAAAATATCCTACCGTCTGAATACCTATACCCAATGTCTGAACCCATGGTTCTATGTAGCCAGACTTGATGACAAGAGATTCTGTCAAAAATCCGGCTCCTGTGACACCAAAACCTATACTTATTGACAAAAAGGCAATAGTTAGTCTGAAAAGAGTAGGACTACCTGTATTCTTAAAACCAATATAAGATAAAATTCCGATGACAATTCCTACTAGAAAACCTATGAGGTTCAAAATGATCTCAAATACGAACTGCAACTGATCTCAATCTCTTTAGAAATTAATTAAATCTTGCAGGTAGTTTTTTTCTACCAATCGTCAAGAGTTCCAGCTTTGGTGCCCTCTGTACTGCCAACATAATCTCCTAAAATGTCAGAGTATGTGTGGTCTTTGTACGCGATGATTTTTACATATTCACCATATGTCACATCCAGAGAACAATGATCGCATCTAACAGAAGAGAAGTCATCCTCAAGACGCGCTATACCATCGCACTTTGGGCACTTTATCTTCATGGTTTTCTTACGTCTTATACTGTAATATTCTTTCTTAAAAAAAGATTAAATGACTATGCTTAACTGGGCTTGTTATGGTAAGAACATGTACAAAGTGTAGAAAAGAAATTCCAGATAATGAGGAACTTGATCCTGTTGCAACAAATTACCCGTGCTGTAATATGTGTTGGAATGAATGGAAAACCTATAGAGTTATGGTTATGAATGAGATGAAACTTGACATGTCACTTGCAGACCATAGGAAGGTTCTCAAAAAATACGAGAAAGTCTTTGTGGGCATTATGACTCCTGACGGAAATGTAGTCAATTATGCTGATGAAAACCAGAGAAAGCCTGATCAGCCACTTTAAATTCCAAATTCTCTTTTAGCTCTATCTGGTATTATTAGATACAACTTTCTCTTACTATTTTCATCTAATGATGATATTATTTTTTTAACAGAATTGGAAATTATGCTTTTCTGCTCTTGACTCAAACAGAAATAAATTTCTAAAATCCCATCTAGATTAAACAAAATAAGTTTCTGTGGATTAGATGTGATTTCTGAAACATAACTTGAAAACATAATAGTTCTATGTTCTTCGGAAAGACCACTCAGAATTTCAAGCCATGTTTTAAACAATCTTGCAAAATTGTCAAATGGAATAGTTGGTCCAGCAGCCAGTGCATTATTAATTACTTCAGCTTTATCTGGCACCGACATTGAAAAAAATTCCATTAGTCTTTTTTTCAAAATAGGTTTTCTTAGAAAATCAGGAAGACTTGCAAGTGATACTATGATGTTTCCAGCATAATTTGGTTCTGACATAAGCTTGCACTTACATTCTTTGTTAAAATTGTATTGTCACGATTTGGCTTAAATATACGCAGCTGCGCAGTTCTTGTATGCCCTCACTGGTTGTTGTTGGTGGATTCTTTGGTGATGAAGGAAAAGGAAAAATAATTTCATATCTTGCAATAAAAGACAATCCAACAATTGCAGTACGTGGTGGTGCCGGTCCCAACGCAGGACACACTATTGAGCATGAAAATAAAAAATACAAAGTTAGAATGCTTCCAAGCGCCTTTTTGAATAAGAACGTACGACTCCTAATTGGACCTGGAGTTGTAGTTAGTCCTGAGATTCTTTTAAAGGAAATTGAAGAATTTGGCGTCTCTGATAGGGCATTTGTTGATTCTCAATGTGGAATAATCGAGGAACCTCATAGAATGGCAGATTCTCAGGGTAGGCTAAAAGATTCAATTGGCAGCACTGGTTCTGGCACAGGTCCTGCAAATGCGGACAGAGCTATGAGGACACTAAAGCTTGCAAGAGACATCGATTCACTTGCGCTTTATCTTGAAGATGTTCCAAATGCAGTTAACTTTGCATTAGAAAGAAACGAGAATGTTTTGGTTGAAGGAACCCAAGGAACTTTTCTCTCTTTATGGCATGGTACATATCCATATGTAACATCAAAGGATGTCACTGCATCAGGAATATGTTCTGATATTGGACTTGGACCAAAAAATGTAACAGACGTAATGGTAGTTTTCAAATCCTATGTTACTCGAGTAGGTACTGGCCCACTCAAAAGTGAACTTTCTCCAGAACAAACCAATGCAAAAGGATGGCAAGAAGTGGGAACAGTAACAGGACGTGCAAGAAGAGCTGCTGAATTCGATTTTGATCTTGCAAAGCGAGCAATTATGTTAAACAGTGCAACACAGATCGCTATCACAAAACTTGATATTCTTTATCCAGAATGTGCTCACATGAATTCATTTGGTGATCTAAGCTCGCCTGCAAAACACTTTATCAAAACAATAGAAGACCAACTCAAAGTGCCTGTAACAATAATTGGTACTGGTCCTGATGTCAATGATATAATTGACAGACGATAAGATCAAAACAATTCTGGCTACCTTTTAATGGGGTATTTTTCGCAAGAAGATCGTGGCAAAACTACCTCATTATATTGAAGTATCAGATAGGATCGAATTCTCAAGATTAGTATGCGCGCTGGAAAGGATTCCACGTACATCATTTTCATTTGAGCACGAAGGTATCCCTGTACTAGCCGTACAGATGGATCTTATCAAAGAAAGACCAGTAATCTATTATACGCGCAACGGAAAAAATGGTCACTATATATCATATGGCTTTAAGGCTGGAAAGGAAGATTCTGATATAGTAAACACAATAACAAATCCTACCTATCTGTATTCACCAATTGTTAGAGTAAAAACACTACCACCATCACTAAAACAAGAAACAAAAACAGAAGATCTGAATTATTACGAACCGCTTGAACTAGAAGATCTTGAAAGTTTGGTAAAACTAAGCTACGGATTTGAAGAAGCACCATTTCCACTTTTCACTTTTTCAAATGGTGACAAATGGATGATTGGAGTCTTTATGAATTTTAATGAATCAGATGAAGTGTCATATTTCTGTCACGTAATTCTTGATAAAGAACCACCAAATCATTTCTTGAAATATTCTAGTCAAAATGGAGTAGTGCCGTCATTTACTCCATCTGTAAGTGAACATGGGTATTCTTACCTTAAAGTAATAAAACTAAAAGATAAGCATCCACTAGTCAAGCTATGAATTTTAGAAGTAGAATAAAAAAATCATCTTCTGGAAAAAGCAAGATAATACTTGCAAATGATCTTGATCATAAATCTACAGAAAAACTTGAAAGTGTTACAATCAAAAATATTAAAACACTAAACGAGTTTTTATGTGCAATTAAATTTAATTTTCACCTAATCTTACCACTCGGAGTCAAGAATCTTAGAAAAATAAACAAAGTTGCACATGATGTGGGTTTACAGACTATCGCAGACATTAAACTAAATGATATAGGAAACACAAACATGATTACAGCAGAAAGGCTATGGGAATCAGGCTTTGATGCCATAATTGTAAATCCAATAATGGGCCCAGAAAATCTTAAAAATCTCATCTCATCCGCTCACAAACATGACAATGGAATAATCTCTCTTGTTCACATGAGTCACCCTGATGCAAAACTGGGTTATGGTCTCTCAGTAAAACATTCTGAAAGCAAAAAACTATCAAAACTTCATGAATTGTTTCTTGAATGGTCTCTTTCTTTAAAAACTGACGGTATAGTTGTAGGGGCTACAGTCCCAGAAATCATAAGAACATGCCACAAAAAAACAAAAGACAAATGCGATATTTACTCTCCAGGTGTTGGTACACAGGGTGGAGATCCAAAAAAAGCATTGGTAGCTGGTGCAAATTATCTCATTGTAGGTAGAACAATCTTCAATGCAAAGGATCCAGTGAAAGAAGCTAAAAAGCTACAAGAACTAAGTATTAAATCCTAGTTTTTTTATTTTCTCCATTATGTTTTTGGCATTCTTGTAGGTTAACTTCTTTAATGCATCATCAAAATTAAGCCATAGAAATCCTAAATGCTCATGAGAAATTTTCACATCAACAGTTTTTGTTTTTGCCAAGAAAAAAACAACTTCCTTGTGAACCAAATCGCCGTCACGTTGATAATGGTACTCTATCTTGTCTTCAAACCCGTCAATAAATTCTATATCTGTGATGCCCGTCTCTTCTCTAGTTTCTCGTATGGCTGTCTGCTGAAGAGTTTCACCTTCCTCAATATTTCCTTTAACAAAATCCCAGTGTCCAGAAGGATAGTTTAGAAGAAGGAACATTTTCCCAGAATTAGTTTCACTAAATAATACGGTGCCAGCAGATCTTTCTTCGATCATTATTTAGAAAAAATTGTTCTACTAAGTATTCTTTTCTGTTACTTGCCCTGTCTTCTAGCCCTTTTCTGGAATGTTCTAATTGCACGCATAAGATCTATTTTTCTAAATTCTGGCCAAAATATGTCCATGAATACAAGCTCACTATAAGCACTCTGCCAAATCAAGAACCCACTAAGTCTTTTCTCACCAGATGTTCTCAATATCATATCTGGGGAGGACTGCGGTAAATGCGAAGTGTACAAAGATGATTCTATGACTTCCTTATTTATCGAATCTACATCAAGTGAACCATCCTTAATCTTTGTAGCAATTTTCTTTACTGCGTCAACTAACTCATTTTGTCCTCCATAAGCTATAGCTACATTCAGATAATGTGTATCGTAATCTTTTGTTACGTCCTCTAATTTTTTCAAGATTTCTTTAAGTGATTGTGGAAGAAGTTCAACGCGCCCAATTGCTTTTACTCGCATTCTGTTTTTGTGTATTCTAGGATCGTTGTACAGCTTTTCTAATCTTGTCTTGATTAATTCATATAGATAACGAAGCTCATCATCGTCACGAGCTAAATTCTCAGCTGATAAAACATAAAGTGTTATAATTTTTATTCCCAGTTCTTCGCACCAATCAAGCAAGTTTTCAACAGCATCTGCTCCTTGGAAATGACCGTTTTCCTTTACAACAAGATTTCTTTTTGCCCATCTACGATTTCCGTCTAATATTATTGCAATATGGTTTGGAAGAGCTCCATTTCTGATCTCTTTTTCAAGTTTGTTTGAATAAATACTATAAAGGCCGGAAAGGTTCAATACTTTTTCTTTTATTCCGATAACACTTCACCGCCCTTTTTCTTTCTATACTTGCGGAAAAGTACGGTGGCTGATATGAGTATTGCGGCTAATCCAAGCAAGAATGGTGGAAGAAGACTAAATGGACTTTCATCCTTTGTCATGATGTTTGTAAATTGGAGTACAATAGGATAGAGCGACACTAGCACAATTATGCGAAGTACATCTGTTACTGATCTTAAACTTCCCTTAAACCAACTACTTAGTAATGTTCCTCCGAACATGCATCCTATGCCCATCCAAAGGAAAGGTAGTGCTCCTACGAAAAAGAGACCAATGATCACTTTGTTTGTTACTATACTCAACACATCTGGTTGAGATTGAATGAGATCTGGATTTATTGCAGCAATTCCAGTTGGTATAGAAACTAACATCAAAAGAGCACCTGCAACTAATGTGAATATTCTAATGAATCCTGCAGGTGTTGGTTTTGTCCAATGTGACCAAGTTCTATCAACATCAAAAGCTCTGATAAGAAATGCGCCACCAAGTATACTTAGTAAGATTGCAGAAATTTCTTTAGTGATTCCAAATATGGATGCAATTCCACCGATGACAAGCAAAATACCTGGTACTCCCAGGAAAAACTTGGAATATCTGGTATCAAATACAATTGCGCGCAAATATCTTCCAAGTACTGCGTAAGAATATTCGACACTTCTACTTACACGCATTACAACTCTCCGAACTGAAACAATAGGTAAAACATTTTGAATTATTGGTATGACACTTTCATCATCTTCACCATCTGAAACAATGACCGCTCCATTTGCTGCAAATTTTTCCATCACAGATCTTACTTGAAAAACTATCTTTTCATCAGCTTGGACTCCTTTGTTTTCTGTTCCAGCTACGACGATCACTTCTGCTTGGTATCCTTTACTGACAAGATCTTCGTATGTTTTTACTGCTGCAAAAATTGAATTAGAATCTGCATCCTCTGGATCTTCTAATGCAAGTCTTTGCGCAGCTTCAATACATGCATTTCTGCCAATAACAGGTGTTAAAACTCCAGCTTTTTTTCCAATATCGTCGTCCCTATCTACACAAATTACAAGCAGTCTACTTGTTTTAGTTTCAATAATCCCTCTTTCTAAACTATCTTCTTTGACTGACATTATTCTATTAGAAAAACTAACTACGTTCCCATTAATTAATTTACATAGGTGTTATAGTAAGCCTGTTCTTATCAAAAGATTTGACTTACAAATAATAATCGTAATCTTATGGTTTTATCTCATCAGCTTTGAGGGCGAATGACTCTGATTCTTTTTTCAGAACATCTAATCTCTCAAGGTTCTCTTGGATATTATCCGAGTTACCTTCTTTGATCTTGTTTGCCAAGACTATTGTCTCTCTCAAATAACTGTTGTAACTTTTAAGAGATTCCCCGTAGTTTAGGTAGCTCTCATGCCATTGTTGTGAAGCTCCACTTTCTACAAGGTCTATTATCAAGGCATTGATTTGTGAGGTGGAAGCTTCAGCTCTCATGACAAAATTGGCTGGAGTAACTATACCAGCAAGCATTGCCTGCAAATCTATCTCAATTTCATCATCTATGACTTGATGTCTTGTTTGTATGCTCTCAAGATGAGCTTTAAAATCAGAAACTACAAAGCTAGAATCTTCATTCTGTGGGATAAGCCATGTGGAAAAGCTTACCGCCGTAATTGCAGCTAGTATTACTATTGTAACAACAATGCCCCGTTTTTTTGCCAATTCCACTCAATTTCACCAAGGGCTGTTAAAAGCATACTGAAAATCGATCAATTTCACATTTACTAGTCACAAATCAACTATTTTCTATCAGTTAGATCATTTACTCATTAGAAATATCAAAAAATTATAATATTTTATAAAATTTATGCATGTGTTGACTATGGCATAAATTATAAAATTCAACACGCCTCCAGCGTGTAGTGAAATAATTTTTACATTTCCTTCCTAAATACAACTTCATTCGTAAAAGTATGAAATGACACAAGCATACTGTGTAAAATGCAGGAAAAAAGTCGATATTTCTGGCCCAAAAGAAGTTAAGCTAAAGAACGGACGACCTGCAGTAAAGGGCACATGCCCAAAGTGTGGTACCAACGTCTTCCGAATAGGAAAGCCTTAGAGGACCACTTTTTCCTTTTTTAATTAAATCCATATAGGGTACACCTAAGAAATTCCATTGTTGGTAAAGTCAGAATACGAGAAACTCTTAAAGAAAATCCAAGACAAGATTTCAGAAAATAAAAGTTCGGGTTCTAGATTTGAACTTCCAGTCGTAGATATTATGTGGCAAGGAAATAGAACATTCTTCCGTAATTTTGCCGAGTTTCCAAAGATTTTACGAAGGGATCCTGATAAGGTTCTTCAATATCTATCAAAGGAATTTGCTGCTCCCGCACAGTTGGCAGGTGATAAAGCCGTCTTTGTAGGAAAAAGAGATCCACACGATTTCACAGCACTTCTAAACAGATACGTAAAAGAATACTTGGAATGCCCAGCATGCAAAAGTCCAGATACTAGGGTGGAAAAGTCAAACAGGTTCACGTTTCTTGTTTGTGAAGCATGTGGAGCAAAATCCTCACTAAAGGGTACATATGCGTAATGTCGTTTGCAGTTAGAACAATAACCTACCAACAAAACCTCATGCTAAATATTTGCGATGCCGACCTTGTAGGTAGAACCATCGCAAAAGAAGATTTTTCGTTGAACATAAGTAAAAGTTATTTTGCTGAACGTTTTGTAGAAAAATCTGAAGCAGAAGAACTTTTGAAAAAATACGCCATCATAAACATGGTTGGAAAGGAAACAATCTCACTATCCATAAATCTTGGAATAGGATCACTAAAAGGTGTCAAAGAAATAGAAGACATTCCATTTCTTTTGATTTTCAAATTCTAAAACAGCACAATTATATGTGTTCAGACAGAAATAATTTTTGATCGTTGTGGGAAAGCGAAAAGTTCTAAACGAAAGTGAACTAAAAGAAATGAAACTGCCTGGAGAAGGAGAACTTCTTGGCAGAGTTATAAAACTTTTAGGCAGTGATCATATTCTGGTAAAATGCACTGATGACAAAACTCGTATGGGAAGAATACGGGGAAAACTAAAACGAAAAATCTGGATCCGTGATAACGATATAGTTACAATTGCACCATGGGATTTCAAATCCGATGAGCGAGGGGATATCACATGGAGATATACCTTATCACAAGTTGACTGGTTAAAAAACAACGGTCATCTTCCAAAAGACTTCTGATTTTTCCGCAAGCGATTTTACTTAGTAAATTTAATCTCAAATGTTGTCAGACGAACTTGGAAAAAAATTAGAAAAACGCATAGATCGTGATCTACTTGCAAAAGAAAGGCGAGGACGATCAGAAAAAAGTGTCTTTGATAAAAGCAAGGTCATGGATGACGTCCTAGACAAGACCACGATAATGACTCTGTCCAAGTTGATAAATTCTAACGTTATATCATACGTTAATGGAGTGATTGGTTCTGGCAAAGAATCCAAGATGTACTGGGCAGTGGATCCTAATGGAAAAGATGTCGCTCTTAAGATATACCTAGTAACAGCCTCAACTTTCAAAAAAAGAGCTCCCTACCTTGTAGATGATCCGAGATTTTCCCGTATAAAAAAGGGTACAAGAAACATGGTGGAGCTTTGGGCACAAAAGGAATTCCGGAACCTGACACAATGTGTTAAAAGTGGTGTTCCCTCAATCAAACCAATTCATGTTCTAAAAAACATCTTGATACTAGAATTTATAGGAAAGAACGGTGTTCCCGCAAAAACCCTCGTAGAAACAGAAATTGATGAAAATGACTATAAAGATGCAATTTCCATCATTTCACAGCTTTACAAGAAAGCTAAACTTGTACATGCTGATTTCTCAGAATACAATATTTTTAAAACAGAAAACGGCTTGATTCTTTTCGATCTAGGATCAGCTGTTGACATAAGACACAAAAATGCAAAAGAATTTCTTGAAAGAGATATTAAGAATATATCACGATTCTTTGTTAAAAGAGGCTTGACTGTGGAACACCCATCTGATATATTGGCAAGGATAACAAATTGAGTTTTGAAAAATCTGTACTGATACCACTTGATAGGATTGGAGCACTTATTGGTAAATCTGGTAAAGTCAAATCAAAAATTGAAAAAATATGTTCTGTTAAAATTATGGTAGATAGCGAAACAGGCGAGATTATGGTAAGTGGTATGGGAACAGTAGAAGAAATGCTGCCATTCAAAGCAGTAGAAATTGTAATGGCAATAGGTAGAGGATTTTCTCCTGAAAAGGCAATGCGGCTTTTGCAAGGAGAAAACGCATTGCATGTTATAGACTTGCGAGAATTTGCAGGTAAATCATCATCTAATATTGAAAGGATAAAAGGCAGAATAATTGGAGAAGGTGGTAGAGTGAGACAAAACATAGAAGATCTTAGCGGTGCTAATATCTCAGTTTATGGCCGCACTGTGTCAATAATTGGTGAAGGCAAGCAACTAAAAAATGCCGTTGATGCAATCTCTGCACTTTCTAGTGGAAGCATGCATGGAGCTGTCTATAATGGCTTACAGGAAGCAAGACGTAGAGAAAAACTAGATAGATTACAATTATGGGAAAATGGAAATGTCTTCGATTAAAGAAACTTTTAGTCAGATCTCACCAAGTGAGTTCTTTTATAGAAACAGAGACCTTGCAGGATTTAGCAATCCTACAAGATCACTTTACACATCAGTCCGTGAATTTGTTGAAAATGCTCTTGATGCATGTGATCAAAAAGGCATCCTGCCAGATGTTCATCTTTCAATAAAGGCAGTAGACCCAGAGCAACCAGATCCGAAACCATACATTCTTTCAGTAAAAGACAACGGTCCTGGAATTGAACCAAAACATGTACCGCTTGCATTTGGAACTGTTCTTTATGGTTCAAAGTTTGGACTAAAACAAGCAAGGGGCATGTTTGGACTTGGTGCAACAATGGCAATACTTTATGGACAAATTACAACAAACAAACCCGTTACAGTAAAAAGTTGTGCAGATGGAAAAACGCAAGATGAATTTGTGATGTTACTTGACATCCAGAAAAACAAACCAATCATACAAAAACACACAACAAAAGAAGCTTCAAAGACTGGACTTTCAGTTAGCATTATTTTAGAAGGTGATTATTCAAAAGCTGGAATAAAGATTCGTGATTATGTGGCGCAAACATCTCTGATTACTCCATATTCTTCTATAACATTTGAAGAACCTACTGGTGAAAAATTCCATTATCCAAGAATCGTAAAAGAGATGCCCACGCCACCAACAATCATCAAACCGCATCCGCATGGGATTGATGTTGAGACAATTAGGAGAATGATGGTTGATACACATTACCAAATCCCTGTAGTTGACAACAAAATGATAGCCAAAGTTAGAAGTGAGCTGGGACTACAGAAAAAGAATCCAAACTCTAAGGCAATTTTAGAAAAAGCACAAAAGAAATGGTCAGGACTTTCACGACCAGTCAGAATCATTGTAGCAATGATATCTTTTCTTGACATGGATTTTGAAAAGCTAAGTAAGATTCGTATTGATGATCTCGATGTTCCAAATAAGAAACTCACATACTGGAATTTTGGAGACTCTCAATCACACATAATAGAACTTGATCCAGAAACACCATACTACAAACAGCTTGCAAATACTGTAGCTGGCGATACGCTGCATAGTTTTCTGACAAAAAGATTCCAAAGAGTAGGTTCTACAACCGCAGATAAATTTGCAGAATTTGCCAAATTCAAACCAGAAAAAAGAATTGGCAGTATGACAAACGAAGACCTTGTTAAATTAGCTGACTCGCTTCAGAAGTTTGAAGAGTTCCTGTCGCCAGATCCAAGCTGTCTTGCTCCACTAGGAGAAGAACCTCTGTCAAAAGGCATAATGAAATTCTTCAATCCGGAGTTTGCTACTGTCATACAACGCAGTGCATCTGCATATTCTGGATTTCCATTTATTGTTGAGATGGGAATAGCATATGGAGGAGACATTCCACCAAGAGGACTCCAAGTCTATCGTTTTGCAAATAGAATTCCACTTCTTTATGATGAGGGAAGTGACGTTGTCCTCAAAGTTGTAAACGAAGTTGACTGGAGCAGGTACAAGGTTAAAGGTGATCCTCCGCTTGTCATAGTCTCTCATATCTGTTCCACTAGAATTCCATACAAAACTGTAGGAAAAGAAAACGTAGCAGATAGACCTGAACTAGAACGTGAGCTTAAAAACGCATTACAATTTTTGGCAAGAAAACTTGCAGTACACATGTCACGACAAGGAATGGCAGACATGGCAAAAAAGAGAGCAAACCTGTATTCAAAATATGTTCCACTTATTGCACAATTTGTTACAGAACTTTCTGGAAATAAAAAAGAGCCAAATTATAAACAACTAATACAGAAGGGAAGTGAAATTGAAGAACAAGTCTAAACAAGCAAAAACCGTGGAAGCAAAAAAGCAAGATCTGCTTTCTATTTTAAAAAGTCAAGGACTAACTGTTTACAATGATCTTAATAATGGCAAGTTTCCGCAGTTTGCAGTTCCAAGCAGATCTGTAAGTAATATTGTCTATGACAAAAAACTTAGACAGTATATTCTAGGCAAAGCTGCTGCAGTAAGAAGCTCACGAAACATGTCACAGCTTCGTTCATTTACACAACTTGCGTGGCTGGCATTTTTTGTAAATAGACTTGTAAATGAAGGAAAAACTTCTACACTTAGAGATATTTATTATTCGTCACAAGCATTTGAAATAGATTTTGAGGACCAACCAGAGTCTGATAATATTATAGTTGATCTTGAAGCAATACTTGCACGTGCAAGAGAAGATTTTCATGTATTTCCAGAAGAAAGAAGCAGCGTTTTTGGTAATCTAACAATAGAGTATACCGTTCCAGGATATGAGGGAAAAAGAATGAACCTGTCAGATCATCCTGATGGATATTTGATTGGTCCAAGTCTTAGTAGTGCAGAACTTGTAGATACTGATGCTGAACTTGTCATTGCAATCGAAAAGGGTGGTCTTTTTACAAGATTTGTTGAAGAGAAAGTTCATAAAAAATTCAAGGCAATTATAGTTGATACTGCAGGACAAGCTCCGCGTTCAACTAGATATCTGCTCAAAAGACTCAGTACTGAACTGGGATTGCCTGTTGTTATCCTTGCAGACGGGGATGTGTATGGTGAACACATTGCCATGGTCATAAAGTCTGGCTCTGCAAATGCTGCTCACCTTCGTGAGCTTACAGTTCCTGATGCAAAGTGGCTTGGTGTATGGGCTACAGACATTGAAAAATACAAACTTCCAACAATCCCCATGACTGAATCTGATGTCAAAAGAATATACGAATTACAAAAAGATCCTCGTTATCAAGAGGGCAACTGGAAAAAACAGCTAGAAGTTTTCCTAAAACTAAAAAGAAAAGCAGAACTTGAAGCCTTCTCGAAATATGGCCTTACAAACATTACTGACATATATCTGCCAGAAAAACTAGAACTAGCAAAGAGCCTATAGTTTTTTTATTCGAAGTGTAAGAACGCCGTTTCTGTATTTGAAATCATGGATTCCCATGTCTGGAGTGACCTCGATTGGAATCTCTTTTGAGAATTTACCAGCTCCACGGATGTATAAAATTCCATCAATTAGCCTGACACTTACAACATCTTCTGGTCCTGGCACTTCGGCTACAAAGACTATCTCATTTTCTCCTTTTATGAGATCATACACCCAATTTTTGGTATCACTTTCTTTTGTAGTATACTGTGGCTGTACATTTTTAGTCATATTCTTTAAAACTCTCACCCAATAGATCATTACAAATGCTGCAGCACCTATCAAAATAAAACTGACATAACCGTGGCTAGCTCGTAATGACATTATGTAAACCACGCCAAGGAACAACAGCACCATTAATGGTATAATAAAATCAAGCGATTTGTCATTTGAATATCGTTTTTTATAACTTGCCAAATTGAACCAAATATTCCACTCACTAAACCAAATATAAAGGATCTTTGATTTTTTGTAATGTCATATTTTTATAATCTCATATAGATCTAGTCAACAATTGGGTAAAGACGATCTGTCAAAAAGGACTTCACGACAGGAATTATTTGCAAAAGGGAGCATAATTGCCCTCATAATCAGTGTTCCATCTCTTGCAGGGTTTTTTTTATCTTGGACTATACTGGGTAATCTGATACATGCAGCAGTTATTGGATTGGTTGTGCATTTTGTCGCTATGGGGTTTGCATTAAAAATTGCAAAAAAAATTCTAGGCAAAAAGTACTGAACTCATATTCTTGATACTTCACCTTTAATTATGACAAGATTTTCTCTTGCGTTATGAGTGTGAATCTAGACACTGTTGAAGAAAAACTCGTTTCCGAAGTAAAGCTCTCTCCACTTCAAGCCAAAGTCTTTGTTTTAATAATAAAAAAAGGAAAAATGACCGCAGAAACAATTGCAAAAAATCTTGACATATCAACTATGGAAGCGCTGGATGCAGCCAAAAAACTAATCGATCTTGGAGGATTCATAGATATAACAAAAACAGAATTTGAATCAACTCATCCTAGATTTGCTGTTGTAAATATGTATAGAAGAATGTGTCAAAAAGAAAACATTCCATTTAAAAAAAATCTTCTTGTGGATAACATTTCTATTGTTTTAGAAAACCCATATGATGATGCAAGAACTAAATAGAACTATATCCGGTGGAGATCAATGGCCGTAGATCAAGATTCATGTGATCATCAGGTAGTCTACTATGGGGTAACTAACATAAATTATGAAAAAAGAACTATCGGCTCAGTAGACATTTGGCATTGCGTTAAATGCAAAGCGCAGTTCTGTGAAGAAAAACAACTTGGAATTGAATCTCTTGTGGATGAAGTTGGTATGCCAAAAATCAGATCAGATCAAAAATGGTCTGTTATGATATGTAATCTAAAAAAACACAAAGAGAAATGGAAGCTCTATAAAATAAAAAAAGACGATGAAATCCAACATGAATGTATGGATGAAAAAGTTATCAAACTAAAGATAAATGACTTTAAAGTACAAGACGAAAAACACTGGAACTTTCTTATAGAAAACTCTGTAAACAAAGTAGTGGAAATCTAGAGTCTCATATGGATCTGCAGGTTAATGTCAATAATGTTCATGGAAGTCAAATAGCTGCTAAAATTACTGGAACTTTCACAATTGATGGGCACAGTTTTAGATTTAACGCAATAGCCTTTGGAAGAATAGGCGGTCATAATGTTGGAGCAAAAATCTCAAAAGCTACGCAGAAAGAGCTTATCAAAATGGGCCACAATGTTGATGAAGTGATAGACATATTGCAACACAAGCTGGTACACGGAGACATTACAATTCCTGAAGGAATATCAAAAGAATCTTTTGCAGACAGCTAGAACTGGGCTTCTGCTAACGCCCTTTCACAAGAACAGCTTCTTTGTGATGGAATGAAATCCGGAAGCATTGTCAGAATCTTTTTTGTCGTTTCTACATTTTTTGATAAGGTTTCAATAACCTCTTTTGTCGTTACAGGTTTTTCTGCCCAAACATCATAATCTGTAACAGTAGAAATTGAGACATAACAAATCTGTGCTTCTCTTGCAAGTTGACACTCTGGCACTAGTGTCATACCAATTATATCAGCTCCTATAACATTTTTGTAGAATTTGGATTCTGCTCTTGTTGAAAATCTAGGTCCTTCTACGCAAACATACGTGCAATTATTGTGTATTTTCAGATGTAAATTATCAGTGGTCTTTATTACTGCACTCTGAAGTTCTGGACAAAAAGGATCTGCAACAGAAATGTGAATCACTTTTTCTCCTTCGAAAAAAGATGCCTTTCTTGATTTTGTAAAATCAATAAACTGTGAAGGTAAAGCAAAATCTCCTGGCTTGAGCCTTTCTTGTAAGCTTCCTACAGCAGAAGGTGCAATTATTCTCTTTATGCCCATCTCTTTGAAGGCCCAAATGTTTGCTCTAAAATTAATCATGTGAGGTGGAATTGTATGCTTTTTTCCATGTCTTGGCATAAATGCAACTTTTCTTCCTTTGAAAATTCCGACTGTAATAGAATCAGATGTTTTTCCAAAGGGTGTATCTATGGTAATTTCTTTAGCTTCTTTGAGCAATCCGGAATCATAGATTCCAGTTCCACCAAAGATGCCTATCTCAGCTTGCTCCATTAATATTTCACCAAAGATTCGTATCTGTGGTTCTTAATTAATCCAGAACCTTTTAGATCAGATAATTCAACGATGAACGCAAAACCTGTTACCTTGCCACCAATTTTTTCAACTAGATCTGCTGCAGCTTTTGCTGTTCCACCGGTGGCTAACAGATCATCACAAATGAGTACCTTCTGGCCACGTTTTACTGCATTACTTTGTATTTCCATTGTCGCACTGCCGTACTCTATGCTATATGACAATTTTTCTGTATTACCTGGTAATTTTCCCTGCTTGCGTATCATGATCATGCCTTTTTTGTATTTCAAAGCTAAAGCACAAGCAAGCGGGAATCCTCTTGATTCTATTCCTGCAAGCAAGTCTACATCACTTACTTTGTAACGTCTGGCAAACTCATCAGCGATAAAAGAAATGGCATCAGGATCTTTTAAAAGTGGACTGATGTCTCTGAACAAAATTCCTTTTGTTGGAAAATCTGGAAATTCTGCAATCTTTTCTTTTAGATTCACATAAGCTAGGCAAAATGTGGATGTAAAAAGTATTTCTAATCCTGTTCATAGCTAGAATCATTGAAAATAGCGTCTGTCATAGTTCTCATTCTTTCGATATGGGTTTTGCCTGTTTTTGGTGAACCCACTTTTAATGACCCCGTTTTAAAAGATCAAGATTATTTTGTTGAAAAATTTGTTTCAGGTATTGAAAACAGTCCTACCACGATGGCCTTTGTTGGAGATGACATTCTAGTATTACAAAAAACTGATGGCAAAGTACGTCTTGTTAGAGATGGAATATTACAAGTTGAATCAGTTCTAGATGTAAATGTGAGGGGATTAGGAGAACAAGGAATGCTTGGAATTACTGCTGCTGATTCTTCAGTCTATCTGTATTTTACAGAAGCTAAAGAAGACGGTGGTGTTTCTGTTGGAAATAAAATTTATCGATATGACTGGAATGGTGAGAAATTAGTAAACCCTGTATTGATCAAGACTCTTCCAGGAGCACAATTTTACCACAACGGTGGTGCAATGGTTACTGGGTTAGATGGTTCAGTTTATGCAGTTATTGGAGATCAAGGAAACTACGGATTGTTGCAAAACCATGATACAGCTGCAAGTAATGACACCAGTGTGATTTTACGCATTGTACCTGAAGGTCCATACTATGCAATGGGAATAAGAAACAGCTTTGGACTTGCAATAGATCCTGTGGCTGGAAACCTATGGGATACAGAAAATGGTGATGATGATTTTGATGAAGTAAATTTTGTGCCGCCAAACTTTAATAGCGGATGGGAAGTCATCATGGGACCTGCCAATGAAACTGAACTTGCCATTTTACCAGGATATGATGGATATGTGTACAGCGATCCTGAATTTAGCTGGCAAAAAACAGTTGCACCAACTGCAATATCTTTTGTTGATTCAAAACCACTTGAAAAATTCAAAAACAATGTGTTTGCAGGTGACTGCATTTACGGAAACCTGTACAAATTTGAATTAAATTCTGACAGAACAGGATTTGTCTTTGATAATCCAGAATTATCTGATAATGTGGTAAATACTGGGGAATCAATGGATGAAGTCATTTTTGGTACTGGATTTGGTTGCCTGACAGACATAGAAGTTGGACCTGATGGGCTTTTGTATATTTTGTCTCTCTCAGAAGGCACAATTTACAAAATAATGCCAACAACGATGGTAAAAGAGATCACAGAGATTGAGAATACTACAAACGCTTTTCAGACTAGTACTGTCAAGCCAACCTCTTTTCAGATTGAAGATGCTGTATATGCTGTAATTGCTGCACTGATTATTACAGGCATTGTTATCTATCTGACAAAAGTTAAACGAAAAAGCAAATAGGATTTATTTTTGCATTCCTTTCCAGACTTGTGTTATCTGGGAAAATTCGTTTAGTGGAACTATCTTTAATGTGTTGAATTTTGATAATCCTACTTCTATTACCATTTTTTCTACATCATGTGCATCTTGCCCATCCAATATTATCACAAACTGATGTTCAAGAACTGATGCATAAAAACCGACTATTTTTTTTATCCTGTATTTTTTTTTCACATCATTCATTTTTTCAAGGATCTTCATTCCTACCAATCTGTTTGCATGATTGTTAAGTGGACACGCTTCTGGACTGTGGGTTGAAAAAACTCCAAACAATGCCATGTTCACACCTCTTTATTTCTATATTAAAACTAATTGTTATGCCTTTAACATTGTAGCGCATCTAGCTTCAGTTATATAATCTGGTTTGGAATTTCATTTTGCAGAGGTACCGAAGCCCGGCCAACCGAGAAGGACTCAAGATCTTGGCATGGGACATCCTTTCCCTTAGGGGTTCGAGGGTTCAAATCCCTCCCTCTGCATTTTTGTATAATTTTTTCTGCCGTCTTAGTCGCTGTTTACGATTTGGTTCATCAAAACCACGATGATTTTCTCCCATGATCTATTTTGGTTACATGGTTATTTTCGTCTTTATAAAATTTAAAATAACTTTTGTATTGTTAAAAATTTTGTTTTAAGCTTTAATCATCTGAACTTCTCGTACAGAATGACGTGAAAGATCTTCATGAAGTAACGCGTGGGATTCTTCTGTAAAGATCAAATTGCATCTATAACATTTCCACGCTTTTGTACTCACATTTATTTATGAGTGATTTTTACTTATAAAGATATTGGACTTTTTATCTATTTTTTTGGATAATAGCGATCAGACCAAAATAAATTTGGAATATTTGGGGAAATTCATTGCTTTTTTTGTATTTTATGATACTGACTACTCTTACTAGAACCAATTAAAGGATGCAGCAAGTCTAAAAAATTATGGAAGAAATTTTTGAAATATTTAGTAATCTATCATATCTTGGAATTTTCTTTTTACTGATTGCAATGAACGCATCGCCAATTTTGATGCCTCCGACATGGATTGTTTTGTCATCTTTTTACACAATAGATCCTTCATTTGACATACTCACACTTTCAGTTGTGGGAGTTACAGGAGCTTTGATTGGAAGAATAATTCTCATGTATATCAGCAGATTCTTTCGCAGATTCATGGGAACAGAAAGAAAATCAAATCTTGACACACTTGCGGAATACATGAAGAAGAAAAAATATGGATATTTTTCTGCATCATTTCTTTTTGCTATAACCCCATTACCAAGCAATCTGTTGTTTATGGCATACGGAATAATGCGCGTGAAAAATATTGCGATTTTTGCAGGATTTTGGGTGGGAAGAGCAATTGCATATTATGTTATGATATCTATTAGCACTATAACACTAAAACCCTTTTTAGAATTATTTGATGATAGCTTAGTAGGAGTTTTAGTCACAGACATTAGCAGTATTATTATGATTGTCATCTTTGCATGCATAAATTGGAATAAATTGATAACTGCAAAGAAATTAGAATTTGTTAAACCAAAATTCTGGAGGCTCTAAATTGGAATCAATTAAAAAGCTAAAAGCTGAAGTGCAAAAGAGACTAGTAAAAAACGATCCTGCACATGACTTTGAACACATAATGCGCGTTTACAAAAATGCAGAAAAAATAGGAAAAAAGGAAAAAGCAAATATGAAACTAGTGTGTGCGTCTGTACTTTTACATGATGTTGTATCTTATCCAAAATCAGATAAAAGATCAAAAAGAGCATCAACCGAAAGTGCTTTGCAGGCAGCAAAGATGCTTAAAAGATATTGTTATGATAGTCATGAAATAGGCATAATTGCCGAAGCCATACATGAGCATAGCTTCTCAAAAGGCATGGTTCCACGTACTTTGGAAGGCAAAGTCCTTCAGGATGCAGATAGACTTGACGCGTTAGGGGCAATAGGTATTGCAAGGACGTTTGCTGTAGGGGGAGCAGAAAAAAGATCATTTTACAACAGAAATGATCCCTTTTGTCACAAAAGATCTCCAAATGATCAGAGGTGGACACTAGATCATTTCTACAAAAAATTACTACACTTGGAAAAAAAGATGAACACAAAAACTGCAAAAAAAGAAGCTAAACGTAGAACAATAATACTGAAAAAATTTCTTAATGATCTGAAAAAAGAAACCTAGCCATAATCTGTATATCTATCAAATCGCTTTTCAACTTCGGGATTCTTTCCCTCGAGAATTTTTTCTAGCTCTTCTTTATATCTTTTTTTTGTAAATGAAGCGATTTCCTGAAAGTTATCTGATTTCGGAAAAGAATTCATTATGTTTTCTAAAAATTTAACATACTCTGCTACCTTGCTTCTATATTCTTCTCTAGTTGGTTTTCTTATTTTGTTTAGACGAAACCACGTTGTTGCCCAACTTGCTCCAATAACATGTGGTATCAAATCAAGGGCGCGTTCTATTTCAAAACGCTCATTGTCTCCCATTTTTATCCATTAAGTGCTTTTGCGGCAATCTTCGAAAGATATGTTACAATCATATCTGCACCAGCCCGTTTAATTGCAGTCAAAATTTCAAGTGTAACTTCAGTTTCATTAATCCAACCTTGCTTTGCAGCTGCTTTTACTAAAGAATATTCTCCAGATACACTATATGCAGATACAGGTATGTTGAAGCTGCTCTTTGCTTTTGCAATCAAATCAAGATATGCAAGAGCAGGCTTTATCATTACTATATCGACACCTTCGGCAATGTCTGTTTCAACTTCTCTCATGGCTTCTGTTGGATTTGTATACGGTAACTGATACGATCTTCTATCACCAAACTGTGGTGCACAATGCGCCATGTCCCTAAACGGAGAATATAGGTTGGACCGGTGTTTTGCAGAATGTGACATTATTGCTACATCCGTAAAACCTGCATCATCTAGTCCTTCTCTTATTGCCTTTACTTGACCATCCATCATAGCAGAAGGAGAAACTACATCTACACCGACTTGAGCTTGACTTATTGCTATTTTTTTCAAAACTTCCAAACTGGAATCGTTATCTATTGTATTTCCCTTGACAAGACCGCAATGTCCTGAGCTGGTGTATTGACAAAGACAAACATCTGCCATTATTGCTATTTTATTTCCTAGATTTTTTCTGATCTCCGAAATAGCTTTTTGCACAATGCCTTTTTGATCAAAAGCTGATGTACCTTTATCGTCTTTTTTAGCTGGAATTCCAAATAACATTATTGCTGGAATCTTTAAATCAGCAATAGAATTTACTTCGCTTACTACATCGTTTAGTGGGAGTCTTTCTATATCCGGCATAGAATCTATCTGCATCCTAGATTCCAAGTCTTCCTGAACAAAAACTGGACAAATTAGATCTTTTGGAGATAGTCTGACTTCTTCTAAAAGCTCACGAATCTTTTCACTTTTTCGTAATCTGCGAAGCCTAACATTAGGAAAAGTCATACGCAAAAAATATTCTCTGTAAGCAATATAATCTGTTACTCTTTTGTGTTATAATCAAAAAGCTTGGTAACTGATTTGAGCAATTCAGAATCGCCTTGTTCTGATGCGCGTCTTAAATTGTTCATTGGAGTTGATATGATTCCTTCTACAATAGCTTGAGTTAGCTGCTCGATTATGCGTATCTTCTCTTCATCCGTTTCTCCAAGCATTTGTAATGCCTTTCTGAGTTCTTTGACTCTCACAGTATCGATATCTTTGAAAACACCTTTTACTACTGGTTCTACTTCTAATCTTTTCATTACTGCCTGTACAACTGGTATCTCTTCATTAATTATTTTTTCTGCAGAGGATACGACTCCAATCCTGGTTCGCATATTCTTGTCTACCATTTCTGCTATTTGATCTAAATTGAACATCTTAATTCTACCTATGGTGGCAACCCTTTCATCAACAGTTCTTGGATTTGACAAATCAAGAATCATCATTCCTGCTTTTTTTGATTGCATTGCATCCTTTATTCTATCATATGTGACAAGAAAATACGGAGCAACAGTTGCAACAAACAAAACATCCACTTTTTTGAAATTGGCAAGTGCAGCTTCAAACTCGATTGGTCTTCCCCCAACAGTTTCTGAGAATGCCTTTGATCTTTCATATGTTCTGCTTGTTACTAAAAACTCCATTCCTCTTTTCTTTAGTGATTTTGAAACAAGACTTGCTGCTTCACCTGTGCCTATTAGCAAAATGTTTTTTGATTTTAAATCGTCAATGTTTTCTTCTGCAAGTTTGACTGCCATCGAACCAATAGAAATGCTTCCACGACTAATTCCTGTTGTGTTTCTTACTCTGCTGCCAACTCGAATAGCTTTTTCAAAAAGTGTATTCAGGTTGTTTCCAGACGCGTTTATTTCTCTAGCTGTTGTTACAGAATCTTTTATCTGACCTAGTATCTGTTCTTCTCCAACAACAAGTGAATCAAGTCCAGCTGTTAATTTCAGAAGGTGTTCGCATGCTTCTACTCCCTCACTTACTTCCAGATTTCCCTTGAAAGCGTTTTCTTCAAGACCTGCAATAGATGCCCATGTTCTCTTTATTTTTTCTACATCATGAGAATTTCCTGCACCAAAGATCTCGACTCTATTGCATGTCTGCAGAATTACACATTCTTGCAAACCCGAGTGCTCCATAAATGAAGAATAGGCCGAATCCAAGTCTCTGAATGTAAATCGTTCTAACATGTGTATTGGAGACTTACGAAAAGTAACTCTGACATTTATGACATTAAGACTCATTTTGACTCCAACATCTCCATTATTCGCTTCTGTGCTTTTTTGAAATTTCCTTCTTTTATTAACTGTTTTATTTGATTATCATTTATAACACTATATAGGAATTTTTTGCGCTCAAGAGGTGTTGCTATCTTGGCTTTTACCGATGATCTAGCAAATTCCTGTAGTTTTATTTGATAGATGTCTTCTTTTGTGATAATTTTTTTAAATACTTTTTCTGCCTGCATCCTGATTTTTCTTGCCATCGCAGGGCTTCTTCCTCCAGTAGAGACTGCTATCTGCACAGTGTCTTCTATGTTTATCACAGAAGGATGGGAGAAATCACTAACTGTCGGATCATCTGCAGCATAAGCATAACAGCGCATCTTTTTTGCCTTTCCAACAATTTTTCGATTTAGTTTTTTGTCATCAGTGGTAGCCATGACAAGAATTGGTTTGTATTTTGTAAGGAAATTGGCATTTTCTAATTTCATTTTTTTGAAGAGTATTTTTTTCTGCTTTACGTAATTGACTATCTGTTTATTGGTTTCATCACTGATTAGTAAAATCTTGCAATCCTGCGTCAAAAGTGAGTTTATTTTTTTGAGTCCCTCTTGTCCGCCACCTACAACTATGACCAGATTTCCCTTAAGATTTAGATCTACTATCAATAACTCTGGCACCTTCTGAATGGTATTTATAGATTGCAAGAAACTCGGTACGTTTTTTAATTGCGTGAAGTTTTTCATTCTTAATGCCAATGGATGCTTTAGACAAAGAGATTCTAAATGAAATCCAGTGGACATTTCCGCTAGTTCCTGAACCTTATGTGGAAATAGCAAAAAAATTCAAACTCTCTGAAGACGAACTAATGCAAAGACTAGCAGCACTAAAAAAAACTGGAGTCATCAGACAACTAAGCGCAATTTTTGACACAAGAAAGCTTGGCTACAAAAGCGCATTAATTGCAATGTCAATAGAACCAGAAAAATTAGACTATGTTGCAAGTCAGATAAACAAACATCCCGGTGTTAGTCATAATTATGAAAGAAATCATGAATACAATCTTTGGTTTACACTTGCAGTTCCACCAGGAAGTGATCTAAAAACCGAGGTTGACAAATTCTCCAAATTATCTGGAATAAAAAAAGTAAGATTACTTCCTACCATCAAACTTTTCAAAATTGGAGTAAAGCTTGACATGGTAGAAGACAAGGCAGCCGAAGTCAAACCAACAGAAGAAAAGAAAAAAATTCGTGATGTTTCGTTTGTTGCAACAGAAGAAGACAAAGAGTACGTACGTGATCTCCAAAAAGATTTGGAAATAGTAAAAAGACCATTTTTGAAATCTGCACAAAAACTTGGAATAACAGAAGAACAGCTTCTTGACAAAATAAAATACTATGAAGAAATAGGTGTCATGCGCAGGTTTGCCGCAATTTTACGACACAGGGATGCAGGATTTATTGCAAACGGAATGATTGTCTGGAATGTTCCTACTGAAAAAATAGATGAGATTGGTTCCAAACTAGGTGCGTTTCCACAGGTAAGCCATTGCTACCAACGACCAGTGTACCAAGATTGGCAATACAACGTTTTCTCAATGATCCACTGCAAATCACAAGGGGATGCAGAAAACATGGCAAAAGAAATTCAAAAACAAATTGGCATAGATGATTATAGAATCCTGTTTAGCTCAAGAGAATTCAAAAAGACTCGAGTGGAATATTTCGTAGAACACGAATACACCATCGAAGATTACATTCCTGCGTAATGGATGATTTATCATTTCTACGCGCGCCTTATAATCAAAATTTACATTTGAAGTGATTAATGGTTCAACTATACATCAAATGCCCAAACTGCGGCAACAGATTGTTTTACATAAAATCTGCTGCAAAGATTCCACATGAGCGCAGTTTGCATTACTGTAATATCTGCGGATACCAAAACGGGAATCTGGAAAAATCTATGACCTGTGCATGATTCCAAAACCCTTTCTTTCTTTTTCTCTAGTATTTTTGTCCCTATCTAAGATTGGCCAGACTAGTATCATAATTCAAACCTTGGAAAATTATTTAGTGTATCCTGCCAAGAATCCTACCCTTTTGATATCAGGTTCCGCTGTTACCATAACTTCGCTTAGCCAATGGAATATTTTTGATATCAAATATTTTTTTGGAGGAACAGTTGAACACGTGATGATAATAAATGCATTATCGCTTTTACAATTTCTTTTAGGGTGGAGGACAAATGCAAAAAAAGCAAAATCCGAAGTAGAGACTGAGCAAGAAATTGATTCAAAAATTTCAGAAATACAATCAGAAATAAACAGTCTAAAATCTAGATTAGTTTTCCATTAAGCAGGAACAGACGCCTTTATCTCGTATTGAGGCCAACTGTTGTACATGTCTGTAATCTCTCTCATGTCTTGTGAGCTAAGATACTTTCCATCAGACATTGCTACAAATGTTTCAATTTCTTCAGTGCCAATTACTGTAGGTAATACAGAAGAGATTGTCTTCTTTGAAAGAATGAACTTTATTGCAAATTCTGTTATGTTCAATCCATTGCGCTCAGCTATTGGTCGCAACTGTTCCACTTTTTTCAGGGATTCTTTTATCCATTCTCCTTTGCGAACTGAACGATGATCTTTTTCATCAATTTTTGTATCAGCATTTACTTTTCCCGTAAGTATGCCAGAAGCATCAGGAACTCGTACCAAAATTCCCACGTTTTTCTTCTCTGCATTTTCAATTAGCTCGTTTCCAGGTGTTTGCTCCAAAATGTTATAGACTGTTTGTACTACGCTGACATTTTTTCTATTCATGGCTTCCAATCCTTCTTGTGTCCAGCCTATTGCAGGACCTAGTGCTACCTGATATGTCTTGATTATTCCTTGTTCTATTTTTTTATCAAGTGTTTGAAATATTGTATCATCTTTTATATTGTGTATCTTTGGGTTATGCAAACCATAAACATCGATATAATCAGTTTGTAATCTCTCCAGACTTTTTTTCAATGCATGTTCTGTAAATTCACGATCAAATTTTTGTGGAAGCTCGCTGTGTCCTATTTGTGCAGCACTTTCAAAGTCATATCCATATTTTGTTGAAATGACAATCTCATTGCGCATTCCATGAAATACCTCACCAATTAGTTTCTCGCTTTTTCCTTTTCCATACATGTCGCCTGTCTCAAAGAAGTTAATCCCAACATCATAGGCTTTTTTTAGCATGCGTTTTGCCTCGTCATCTTCAATTTTTTTACCCCACCAATCAAGAGCGATAGTCCATGCCCCAAATCCTACCTCAGAAACCTTGATTCCGCTTTTGCCAAGTGTCTTGTATTTCAATTTACTATGCTCCTGAACGCTTCAAGCTTTTCTGCAAGTTCCTTATCACTCAAAACCGATTGTCCAGCTTCTAAATTTACATTTATGTCTATCCAAGATTTGCATCCTTGATATTCAGATAGCACGGGGATTTCTGAGTCTAGTATTTTGTAAACTTTGAGAAATATTGCCTTCATGGGTTTTTGTGGCATCCATTTCATTCTTTCTTGGATGTAATAATCACTCCAGATATGAAATGGTGACAGCTCTTCAATTTTTTTCATATATGAAACGTCTGCCTCCTTAATGACTTCAGCATATGATGTTATTCTGTTGACTCCTGTCTTTGGTTGGCTTTCTCTTACGTCTGCCAAATATCCGTAAAATTGTGATTTTAGCGAGTCAGTCTGTTGGTGTTCATATGTTGGAAACAGGAAAAATTTCTTTGATTCTACATTAAACCCAGAAGATGTTTCTAAAATTCCACCTTTACGCAACAAAACAGTCTGGTTTCCATTTTCTAGTGCCTTGACAACTGTAGCCCATTCTTTTAGTGCTTTCATTATCCAAGACTCTTTATCAAAGACACAATATCTTTTTTTACACAAACAATCATGGGTGTGTCCACTTTGATGTGTGCACTTACCTGAGTTTCTCTCAAGTCCATTATAAGATCTTGGAATTTGTCTAGTCTATCTGTTTCAAAAGCCAGCATGAAATCTTCATCATGAATTCCAAAGGAATATGTCGTGTTCAAAATAACCTCAGGATATTTTTGTCCTACTCTAATATGTTCATCCATCATGATTTTTCTTTTTTCAAGAGGTAAAAGATACCACTCTCTTGTTTTGATAAAAGGATAAACTATGACATACTTTTTTTGTTCATCTTCTGCAAGCCATCCGTGCCCTGCTCCGCTTTTTGCATACTGTGATGGTCTCGTGTTGGAAAGGTAGACATGTGATGGAATGATGTATTTTCCAAATACAGTAAGATAGAGTCTTGACATTACTTCCTGAAACTGTTCTATTGATTCAGAAGTAAACCAGAGCAAGAATTCTGCATCATCACGTAACCCAAGTGTAGAGTATGACCTGTACTTTATTCCGGAATTGTTTAGTATGTTTTCCACTTCTTTTGCAGATTCCTCTTTTGCCAAATCTGCCATCCATCTCCACTTTGGGTCTGCCTTGAAAAATGAGAAATTGAAATACTGGCGCTTTTCTTCTGACATTGAATTAGTCTCTTTTGAGCTTTATTTATAATTGACCTCAAAAACGAATTTGTCGAAACCAGAAAATAATGTGTCTGCAATGCATATTATCTTGGTCTTAAAATAGATCAATTCAGTCATGCCAAAATTTTCAATTCACCATCTATCTTCAGCAAAGGTTGACCGTCATAAACTAGAAAGGATCCTAATGCAAACGGTCCTACTATCATTCCAGCTAAAAGCTCGCCAAGCACAATTGGAAGCTTTAATCTTAGAAATATCTCAGCCATAAATTTGGCAGCAAAAAGCAAGATTCCAACACCAATTATGGTTTGGAAAAAATGTGATTCTATTACCATTTTTATTCAATGTTACTTAATACAAATTAAAAGTATGTATTAGTTTAAATCATAATTTCAAGTTTATTTATTTAATTTCTATTAGGTATTAATAGATAGTAGGAATAATGAATTCTATGAATTATGTTAATGGAACAATGTTTGATTCAGAAGTTATTCGTGAAGCCTTTTCCAGATTCCAAGATTCAATTCCTCAATTTAGTCCTCTGTTAGGAGAAATTCTTTCTGCTCCGGTCATATTATTGGCAGGAGCTGTAATAATTTTCTTGGGGGTTGCAGGAGAAGCATTCTTCAAAAAGACAGGAATACCAGACATAGCTTTTCTCATGGTACTTGGCTTAATTATTGGCCCAGTTCTTGGAATAATACCTACAGATGTTGTGATTAAGATTGTACCATATTTTGCTGCTATTGCTCTGATAATCATCATGTTTGATGGCGGGCTTAATCTAGACATCAGAAATGTCATAAGGACAGCACATTATGCCGTGCTATTGTCAATACTTGGTTTTGTTACATCAGTCATCAGTGTTACTATAGTTGCGTTCTATGGTCTTGGTTGGAATCTGATTGAAAGCATTCTGCTTGGAACTATGGTAGGCGGAAGCAGTTCAATTATTGTATTTGGACTTGTCAGACGACTACCAATTTCTGATGAAGCAAAATCAATGTTAAGTTTGGAATCTGCAATTACAGACATTCTTGTAACTATCATAGCTTTTGTGTTATTTGACGTATTGATATCTGGGCAATTAGATCCTAATCTAGCACTTGGTTTTTTTGGAAGATCTGTTGCCGTCGGTTTGGTACTTGGATTTGGAATAGGAATTCCTTGGACTTTCATTATTACCAAACTTCAAAATGCACAACATTCCTACATGCTTACTATAGGAATTTTATTTGTCATATTCTTTGCAGAAAAGTCTCTTGGAGGAACAGGGGCACTTGCTCCTTTGATTTTTGGACTGATGCTTGGCAACAAACAACTTCTTTCACGTTATCTGAGGTTTAAGATTCCTGAAATTACTTCTGACAACCCAACTCATAATCAGCTCACATTTCTGGTAAGATCATTCTTTTTTGTTTTCATAGGATTGCTTGCAACCTTAGGAAAAATAGAGTTTATTTTCTTTGGAATAGTAGGAGCAATTCTCATTTATCTCACCAGAATAGGAACAGCTAGAATATCACTTGGAAAGAGATTCAGCATACTTGACAAAAAAGTAACCGCGGCAATGATACCACGTGGACTTGCAGCCGCTGTTGTTGCTACAATTCCACTTACGATGGGACTCTCAAAGGCAGATGCATATCCTCAAATCGTATTTGTAGTAATACTGAGTTCTGTTATTATTACAACAATTGCATTGACAAAAACAAAGTCTCATGTTCCAGCAGATTCAGAAAAAGAACCTTCTATAAAAAATGTGCAGTAAGCTTATTGGGGTAGCTACAAAACTCCCTCCAAATTTTTTTACAGTAAACTGATAGTGAGTTTACTAAAATTAGTTAATACCGTGCCATTTATGCAGAGGAATAATCATTCTGAACATTTTTTACAACGAGGAGAGTATTTTCCTCCTTCCATGTTATTCTATTAAGATCTTCATAATGTCTGAAGATATTGCGTTTGAATTTGTGCAAAGCTTCCGCAAATTCTTTTCTTCCATACAATTTGAAAGTAGAATAATGATGATTTCTTGCCTGCTCAATCAGTCTTTCCAATGGAAACACTCTATGATGCTCAAATATTTTTATCGAGTCCAAGTTCAGGTTTGGGTCTCTTTCAAATATTGATTTAAGATGATCCAATTCGTAAAGACGCTTTTCTCTTTTGTGAAAGTCTGGAAAATGCATACCCCATATTGTGCGGGCATTCTGGTCTCTCAGTCTGGTATAGATAAACAGTCTTCCGTTGTTCTTGAGCACCCTTGAGGCTTCTTTTAGAAATGGTTGTAAAGAAAAATGATGAACTGCGTTCAGGGTCATTAGGCAATCAAGAGAGTCTGTCTGAAGCGGCATTTTGTGCGAGTCACTTCTTATGGGAAGAAAGTTAACGATATTGTTTCTTGTAAGGTGCTCCTTTAGATGATGCAGCATGCTGGGATTACTATCAATACAGTACATATGACATTTTTCTCCAAGGTGCTGTAAAAATTTCAGAGTATATCTGCCCGCCCCACATCCAATATCTGCTGCTACTATACTTTCCCTTTCACGAAGTTTGTTAGCAATAAACATGATTGGTCCTAAATCTGTGGTTCTTAACTCTCGGTATTTTGGAGATACTTGTATGAAATGGTCATGCATTTTTTGAAACATTGTGGTTTTTTCTGATTTTTTTCCATTACTTGCTTTCACTTTCTCCATTCTAAAAGTAAGATGTGATGATTTTTATTAGTTTTCATTATTCACGATTGTTTCAAATACTCACAGGTATGAACCAAATGAGATACAGATACCATCATGGTCTTATTTTGGACCCACTTTTGAAGAAAAATTATTTTTTATATTGTTTTAATCTAAGAATTACAATAGCTGGAGCCACAAGATACATTCCAACATTCAATGATATCACACCAATTCCATAACCTACCATTTTAGCTTCAGAATCAATATCAACATAATTTAGAATTGAAAGTGTGGAAATCATTGGAGTAATCACTATTTTGACAGCTTCTTTGAAGATGGGATTTTGTCTTTCCCAGTCTGCTACTGTTGGGGCAAATGAATAGTAGAAATTGTTGAATGCGACCATAAATGCCGTACCGGATTGTGTCTTGAGTACAATATTGTCTCTTGTTTCTCGAAGTAGCTGTACTTGTGGTGCTAGTTCAGAGCCAAACGCGGCGGTAGCTATGAGACATCCACCAGTTTTAGGTTCCATTTTTGTCCCTTCTGGTGACTTGACAAGATCTTCCTTCAAGTCAGGTTTGGTTTCGCTTTGGGAACTGATTATTATTGAAAGTGTTTTTTTCATTTGAATATTCAACAGAATTGCACCTCCACTCTGATCAAATTTAGTAGCTGATATTGTTGGGTTCAACTCAACACTGCTTGCATTTTTTGGAATAGTAACTGTAATGTCTACAAATATCAATTGACTTGGATCAATAGACACTGTTTTTGGAAAAGAAAGAAATTCTGCTCCGTTCCCATCCGCTTTTAATTCCACTACTGTTACATCATTTTCTTCATCTGACACAAGTCCCCACTGTACAGTTTTTGTTTCTCCTGGTTTAATCTCAACCACTATTGGTCCTGCTACTTGTTGAAGAGCTTCTGTCTGACCAATTCCTATTGGGAGTAATGAAGTAAGAAAGATGAGAAAAATCCAGATTGTTCTCATAGCTAATTTCCATTCTCATTGGCATCATCAAGTTATTATTGATTTCTCACATAAAGTATCATAATTGTAATGAATCAATTGAGATTATGTTTCACTTAGTTCTACGC
>CAYGLP010000002.1:0-68626 GCA_964350965.1 uncultured Nitrosopumilaceae archaeon
GAATAACACTTAAGCAATAACTGGGGAATTAGAAAATTTTCAGAATTAGATTACAATTTATATGCATTCTAAGAGGTTTGCAATTTCAATGGTAGTAATAATCGATTCACAGGTAGCTGGAATTTCAGGAGACATGCTATTATCTGCGCTGATAAACATTGGTGCAAAAAAATCAAAAATAATTGATGGTATCCATATTGCGGAAAATTATCTCTCTGGATCGAAAATTCAAAGAATTAATTTTGAAAAAACTGTCAAACATGGTACTGAGGCAACTCAACTTTTTCTGGATATAAAAGAAAATACACATGAACGAAAGGGCATAGAAATTCAGGAATGTATAATGCTTGCATCAGATAAGATTGGTTTATCTGAAAAAGCCAAAGTCTTTGCAAGAGAAAGTATAAGATCTTTGATTAATGCGGAATCAAAAATACATGGTGAGCCTATAGAATCAGTTCATTTTCACGAAGCTTCAAGTATTGATACAGTCATAGATATTATTGGAATTGCGATAGCACTGGATGATCTCAATTTCTTTGTGGAGGAAATAATTTCCACTCCAGTAGCAGTTGGCGGCGGAACACTTAGTTTTTCACATGGAACGGTATCAAATCCCGCAAGTGCAATTTTAGAAATTTTTAGAAATACAAACATCATAATTTCAGGCGGACAGGTAAAAGAGGAGCTTACTACCCCTACTGGTGCAAGTATTCTGGTAAATTTAACAAAGAACTGCTCTGAATTTTATCCTTCGATAAAAGTTAAATCTATTGGATATGGTGCTGGGAAAAAGAGCTTTGAAGAATTTGCCAATGTTCTCAAAATTGTAAGAGGAGAAAAAACAGATAACTTTCAGCAGGATTCAGTGCAGATACTTGAGACAAACATAGATGATGTCTCAGGTGAGGTTTTAGGACATTTAATTGATAAGATCATGTCAAGTGGTGCAAAAGACATTACTGTATCTCCTGCCATAACTAAAAAGGGTAGACCTACTCACCTTGTATCCATAATTTGTAATTCCGAATCCATAAATGGCATACTTGACACACTCGTATCAGAGACAGGCACTTTGGGAGTCAGGATTAGAACCTCCACAAGATATGTAGTTCCTCGAGTTATAGTTACAGTGCCTGTGACAATTCAGGGAAAAAACTTTGCCATAAAATGTAAAGTAGTAAAAAATAAAGACATCGTTAAACATTTCAAAGTAGAAGCCTCGGATATCAAATCGATTGCGGATTCACTTTCCTTATCATTTAAAGATGCTAATGAGATTGTCAGATCTCAGGTTAAACAAAAAATCGGTGCAAAATGACAAAACTTGATGAATTAATACAGTGGTTTAATGATAAGAATAAGGTACTAGTTGCACTTTCAGGTGGGGTAGACAGTGCGCTTGTTGCATATGCAGCATATCAATCTCGTGGATCATCTACTATCGCAGTAATAGCTGATTACAAAACTTTAGCACAAGACGAGTTAGAATCCGCAAAGAAAATTTGTTCTGAGATCGGAATACAACATATTATCATAGAATACAACGAACTTGAAAACAGCGAATTTGTTAAAAATGATAAGAATAGATGTTTTCATTGTAGGACAGAATTATCAGAACACCTAAAAGAAATTGCAAAAAAAGAAAATGCTGATCTCATAGTAGATGGTACAAATCTTGATGATCTTAGAGATTACAGACCTGGAATAATAGCACTAAAAGAAAACGGAGTAGAAAGCCCACTTGTAGAGGTAGGGTTTACAAAAGATATGATAAGAAATTATGCAAAAAGTGTTGGGCTTTCTGTTTATGACCGGCCTTCAAATTCTTGTCTTGCCTCACGCATACCGTGGGGACAACAGATAACTGCAGAACGTCTTGCAAGAATTGAGAGCGGTGAAATCATGATAAAAAAACTGTTTGGTACAAAACAGGTTCGCTTACGAGATTTGGATGGTACCGCAAAAATTGAAGTTTTACCTGAAGAAATTAAGTTATTAGATGACAGGAATAAATTTACCAGATTAGATTCATATCTAAAAGAAATTGGATTCAAGATGGTTATTGTAGATCCTGAAGGATATAGAACAGGTAAGCTTAATGTGATTATGGATTGATATACCTAGATAACGCGGCTTCAACTCAAGTTCATGAAAAAGTGGTAGATGAAATGCTTCCCTATTTCAAAGAACAATTCGGTAATCCTTCTTCAATTCACAAATATGGTAGACTTGCTTCTATGGCTGTCCAGAATGCCCGAAAAAGAATTGCATCGTTGATAAATGCAGAACCTAAAGAGATTCTGCTCACTTCTGGCGGTACCGAATCAAATAACACTGCACTTTATGGTATTTCATATAAGAGTAAAGGAAAACATGTAATCACATCTTCAATTGAACATGATGCAATACTAGAACCATGTAAACGTCTTGAGAGAGATGGATTTCAAGTAACATATCTTCCTGTTGACAAGTACGGTCTAGTAAATCCAGAGGATGTAAAAAGAGTGATTTCTTCTGACACATGTCTGATTAGCATAATGTTTGCAAATAATGAAGTAGGTACAATTCAACCAATTAAAGAGATTTACAAAATTGTTCATGAAAAAAACATTCCACTGCATATCGATGCTGTTCAAGCGGTAGGAAAGATACCAATTGATGTGAAGGAATTTGGTGTTGATTTATTGTCTATTTCATCCCATAAGATAAACGGGCCAAAGGGAATAGGCGCATTATACATCAAGAATGGCACGAAGTTATATCCCTTAATAGTTGGTGGAGGACAAGAGAATGGACTCAGATCGGGCACAGAAAATGTACCAAACATAGTAGGATTTGGCAAAGCTTGCCAATTAGCAAAAGAGAATATGGAACAAAATGAGAAACATTTTAGAAAACTATCTACAAAGCTCATCTCTAGAGTATTACAAGAAATTCCTTATGTAACCTTCAATGGGCATCCAGAAAAAAGAATACCGAATAATACTCATTTTACATTTCTTGGTGTGAACGGCGAAGATTTGATAATAAAACTTGATGAGAATGGCATTGCTGCATCTACTGGTTCTGCATGCTCTGTTAGGATACAAAAAGCATCACATGTTCTAAAGGCGATGGGCTTTTCTCATGAACAAATTGCTGGTTCATTACGTTTGACGATAGGCATATCAAATACTGAAAAAGAAATTGATGATACTGTTAAAATTTTAAAAAAAGTGGTTAATGAATTACGTGCAGTATCTCCCTATAAGGAGAAATATAACTTTTAGAATACAGAGCCTATCGTGAAACAACACTTAGATGATATTCTGTTTTTGTGGTTAGTGGTATTGCGGAATTAATTCCATCCCATACAAAAATTTCTACAGTATACTTTCCTGGAGTTATTGGCTCCCATAGAATTTCTGCGGTCTTTTTCTTTGTAGGATCTACAGTTCCATCAATCCAGCGCAACTCAACAATCTTATTGTTTTCATCCTTAACTTGTATGATGTAGGTGTAGCTTTGTAATTTCTGATCATTATTTGATACCTCAGTTACAAAGTTAATCTTCTGACCAACTGTTGGTTTTTGTAGTATAGGTCTGTCAAAGTAATCTTTCATCTGTATTTTCTTCACACTTATGGTAGGTTCAGATTCCGCTTCTATTTTGAATTGATTTTGTGGTTTGATAGATTTAGGAAATGTCAATCCTATTTCTCTAGGTTGTCCCGATACATCTCTAAAATCAAAATAACTTACTTCGATACTTCCTCCTGCTGGAGAGATTAGTCTGGTTCCTGCCTCATTGCATATTTGAGATGGCATTTTGAAACTGCCTTTGAATACTCCAGTATCTGTGCCTGTTTCTACAAGTGCAAATCCTGTTGAACCAAGTCCACCATGTTCTACTCCATCTACTGTGCAACGATGGTACCTGAATCCTTTGATTCTGATTTCAAGAAGAATGTTACCGCTTGCATCACCTACCGTATCATCTGCGTCTGAAGAAGAGTCGTCTACTACATCATAAACATCAATAATATCATGTTTGGTATTTAGGTCAGGATCAGTTAAAACTACAACGACAGGTTGCCCAAACCTATAGTTTTGTGATTCAAGTGTAACACTACCACTTTGTGTTTTTATCTCAGTCTTTGATGATATTCCTACAGTTACTCCAACTTTTGCAACATCGGAATATGCCAAGTTTATTGCATTTTCATTACTAAGTTTGTCATTTACTAAAAATTTTATTTCATTACTAATTAGACGTAGACTTGTAATTAGATTGGGATCGTTCTGAGTTAGCTGATTTATCACTACATATTCCATCGCTCCAGTAAATACACCAGAATTAATTGATGTCTCTTCAAGCTCGGCCCTATAGATAGCATTGTTAACACGTTGGCCATTTCTGTCTCCAAAAGAGAAAAGATCGAAAACTATTGGTTGAGTGTCGGTTTCACCTGATATAGTTCCTGTATTTGTTGTATCACTAGATTGATCAAAATTTATCACTAAATATACTTGGGATGAACTTGATATCGCATTTATTGTGTCTACATCTGCATCGTCTATCCTAACAATTCCTTTTCCTGTGGATATATCACTAGCATCTAATATTTGGACCACAGTTGAGCTTGGTAATACACCAAAATGTAATGTCATGTTTGTGTCTGAAAAGGAAGTAATACCAAGCTGTTGTTCAAATGAACGTAAATCATAGTTTATCCAGTTTGTTCCTTCATCATCAGATACATCTATGAATAGATCTTGAAGAGTTTGTGCAGTGGTTCCAAGATCTATTGAAACTTTTTCAAAAGAACCGTTTGCGGTAGATCTGGTATCTATTATCAATCTGTCAGAGTTTGTATCTGGTACACTAGATGGGATTGATGTTCCACTAGTAAGAGCAGTAGTTGATGTTGTATAGAATTTTACATTTGATGCGCTATGTAGCGTTACTGGATTTCCAATCTTCAATGTTGGTATGATTGCAGTACTTCTAAAAACATCCAAATCTTCGTCTGCACCAGGATTAAGATTCTGATCGCTGTCTACAAGAGTAATAATTGCTTTTTGACCGGGATTGAATTGTGCACTACTTATACCAAGTGAAAGTGATGCCGTAGAATCACCAGTTACAATTGAAGTGGTCTTTGAATTGTATTCAATTGTAGCTGATTGGCCACGAGGAGCACTACTTGAAATTCCAATTACAGATTCGTCATTATAATCAAAACTATGGAAGATGCCAGAATTGGGTTCTGATTCTACAAGTGTAACAATATTGTTATAGCTTGTAGTTACGCTTGAAACAAAACTAGATGGTTGATGCTGATTTGTTCTCAGAGTAGCCACAGAACCTAGATTCATCCCTAGATTTCCATTTTTTTCAAAATCCAAGCTTGCAAGATAAGGGTTCAGATTTACTAGTCCCAGTCCTCCATTTGCAGAGTTTGAACCTGATTCTGTAAAGGCTTGGTAAAAGGTAGTTCTCGTAGAATTGATGTTAAATGTCCAAGAATCAACATCAGTAGGATCTTGATTTAGCTGCATGTCATTTACGGTTACAAAGACTTCGGCGCCTTTTGGATATCCATTTCTATCAATGTTTAAAGAAATGTCAGGAATGTCAGAATAAGAAAGATCTATTCTTTGAGCACCACCGCCTTTATTGTAAACAATAGTAACATTATTACTGAAAGAAAAAAGTTGGATTATCGGCCACGCGTCTACATCTATTCCTATTTGGCCCACAGGTACGCCTGAATTTGTGTTAGGATCAGTAGCTTTTCTTACGATATTATTTTTGTTAGGCGAAGGTGTAGTTGGTGAACCAGTACAAGTATTAAATGAACTTGTACCATCTGTCGCACCAGTTATTCCATTAGATCCTGGAATTGCAACACCGTTGGTTTCTGAAAAACTTACACCAAGTACAGCGGCATTGGTAGATTTATCACAAAAAACACCAAAGTCAAGACTCTTTCCTGATAAACCAGTTAAAGCGATTTGATCAGCCTGTTTTGCTTTTTCAGTATTGACAAAATAAGCATACCAGTTGCCATCAGAACCCTGCACCATGCGAAGATCTTTTCCATTTATTGTAACATCTGGTTCTCCTTTTCCTTCGTCAGTCTCTGAAATATCATTATCTCTTACTATAACTTCAACTACCATAGAACCAGAAAAATGATTTTGAAAAATACTGTTTTCTGCAGAGACAAAGAGGTTTGGGTTGGCAGATTGTGCATTTGCATTAATGTTCGAGAGTGGAAGAAGCAGAAATAACCCTAAAGAAAAAACCAGAATTTTGTGCAATGTGATGATCAGAATTTTTGATGAACTTACAAATATTGTTATCGTATAACTTGTACTTGTTTAGTGTGTATGATTTTAAATTATATTTTATACAAAGATGCTTGTAAGATACATTACAAGCATTCCAACTGCTATACCAGCTATGACTGGTGCGGTAAAGAAGATCTGTTCTTCATTTTCTCTCATCCATTTTAGGATGGATATGACCACTTGAAATATAGCGCCTGCACCTATTGATAAAAACACTACTGCTGCAAATGGAGAATAAACGAAGCCTCCAATCCATGCGCCAAATATTGCCGGAGCACCAGCAATCATTCCCATGGCGACAAGCTTGCCAATCATCGGTTTTGTGCGTGCCATGGGAGCTGCTATTGCAAGGCCTTCGGTAGTGTTATGGATAGTGAATCCCATGATAAGAAATCTGCTCAAAGCAATTTCTCCCAGTCCTATTGCTGCTCCGATGGCAAGCCCTTCACCCAAATTGTGTAATCCTATCCCGATGGATATCATCAGACCAATTGCAACTGGCTTTGCCATTTTAGTTGTTTTTCTACCAACTAGTTTTTCTGAAGAATAATACAATCCAAGAAAGGAGATAACAACAATTGTAGCAACAAGTAGTGGGCCGTTAAAAGCCTCTGCCAAATTTACTGTTGATATTTCTAAACTTTCTTCAATTGCGTCAATTCCAAGAAACAGTAGTAAACCAGCCGTGAGTGCAAGAAAAAATTTGTATTTGGATGGACTCATTTTTGATATGAACGGAAACCAGAGCAATCCTATCATAACTGGAATTATTCCAACATACGTTCCAATTATCGCAAAATATGATGCAAGTTCCAAGTTTTGTTCAGGTGCGGGTGCTGCAGCAGTGACAGATTTTACAAATCTTGTTCCATCATCTACTGTAAGTCCGATTTCATAAGGTTCGGCGACGTTCCATTCAAATGGAATTATTACTTTGGCAACTTCAAATCTAGTAAGATGTTTATCTGGTTCAATTGCTGCAGGTTGAATTCTGTCGTTGATATCTGCTTGTACAATATCAATATCAATAGGACCAGTGTTTCTAACAGTAGCTATAATTTTTGAATCAAGAAAATCAATCTTTTCTATTGTTATTTCTGGTAGCGGTGTGCCAAAATCAAGAAGATTTGCTCCCGGACCAAAAATGTATGCAATCATTCCAGCTAAAATTATAATTGGAATTATAGCACTTGCAACAAGCTTTGCTTTTGAGGTTTTTTTAATTTCCTCCATCACTTCCCACCATATTGTTTTGTGTTTTCTGATTCTTTTACAAGAAAGAGACCTATCCATCCTTTTTCAGAAAATTCTGTCTTGTGGGCATGAAACAGGTATTTTCCTGAATAGGTATAATTGAACTCCATTATTCCACGTTCTGTTTGTGAAAGTGTAATCATATCTGTATATGCAGACGGAACACGTGATGTTCCAGTTGGATAGTAATCATATAAGGTTCCATGCAAGTGTAAGTTGTTAATAGGATCAAACTCTACCATATTAAGAACGTAAACTCTGATCAATTCATTTGTGTTTATTTGGATTGGGTGGTGTTGATAGTAAAATGGTATTGTATTTGCAGCGTAAAAATTGTTTTCAGTATCAAAGTCTGTGTCAAATCCATTTAGAACCATTACCATCTCATCAGCTGGTGGTTTGCCTTCCTTTGGATCTACTATGTATACACCATACAATCCGCGAACTATATGTTCCTCAAGTGGCATTGTGTGACAATGATATGGATGAACACCAACTGGTCCTGCGATAAACTCGTAAGTGAATTGTCCTCCACCTTGTCCTACTTGTTCAAATACACCGTCCATCTCTGCAGGATGGATTCCATGAAAATGCATTGAGTGGGATTTTGTACCGTTATTGATGAATTTTACACGTACAATGTCGCCTTCTGTTGCTCTGATAGTTGGACCTGGGACAGTTCCATTAAAAGTCCACACATTAAACCACACTCCAGGTGAAATCTCCATAGTGTTTCTGTCATCTGCAATTATTGTAAATTCACGGATGGTAGTACCGTTTTCTGTTTTTGATACTCTTCCGTAATTAAACTCGCGTAGATATTTGTCAGGATTAAACTCCAATGGTTTTCCTGCATATCCAACAGGATCAAGTACATCACCTGTTGTTTGTATGACTGCACCAGAATGTGTTAAGAAAGTCTTTGGTTCTTTTGTTGCATCTATATTCAGAATTGGTAAGGAAAAATAAATGACAGTAACAAAGAATCCTGCAATTAAAGATAATAGCATTTTTCCTTTCATTGTTTTCACTAGATGCATTTGATCAAAATAACAAGAGTGGATTATTTATAATTTAGCCTAGGCTAACTTTTTTACCTTAGGCTAAATTGTTGGGTCAATTTCAGATCCTAAATTTTAATAGGGGTCTTATATCACCCACGCCTGTGAAAAAACCCGTAATGCTCCTTGTAATAGGAGGTTTTTTGATAGTATTTGGCATCGGACTTTCTGTTTATGGCTCACAGTTGATAATTGAGAATCTTGCCACAGAGGAAAAACGACTAGGAATGGGAACGTCTATGGAACTATCAAAAGAGCTGGATCCCTCGATAGATGAGAATGGGGTATACGTATTACAAATAGCAGATTTCAAAGAAGGAAGTAGTTTGCAGATATCTGTTTATGATCCATTAGATCAGATAGTTGTCTCAAAATCAATAGAACACAATCCGTTTCAAGATAACTTTACAATTTTAACTGCAGGAATCTACAAACTTCTGATAGAAAACACTGGAGAAAGAGAACTCGAAGTAATAGCTGTATTAGGATACTTGCCTGAAGGTCAATCTTTGACAGTAAGCATTTTTGGATTTATTGTAATAATAATAGGATTGATAGGCCTTGGTGCAGGAATAATTTATTTCATTAAATCTCGTGGTAGAATGGATGCTAATTAAGAAACGAATCTAGTTCTGTGAGACCATCTACAACTCTAGAAAAATTCTCGTCATTTTCCATTATTTTATTTAGTTTTTCTTTGTCTACAGTAAAAATAATTTTGTTTCCATCTTTTTTTATTTTAACAAAGCCGTGTTGTATGACATATGATAATTTTTTTTGTATTTCATTATCACTGACTTGTAATTTTTCGGTAAGATATGATGATTCCTTACTTCCATTCTCAAGTTCTAAGAGTATTGAAGAGACTTCAGGATCAACTAGAGTTTCAAGCATTTTTTGTCTATTGTAGTTTTCTTCCAATTCATTTCACTATCTATTTTTTAAGATTTCCTTCTTATTTGATATAAAGTCATTTATCAATATCTTGTCAATGTTTGCAGGATTGATGTAATATGCTCTTCCTTTTAGTTGCATTTCAAGGCCTTCTACATAACTCAAAAGTTCGTTCTCCTCACTTACCATAATGGTATCTACCTCTATTCCCTCACGTTTACATTTTTTTGCCTCAGCGAGGGTTCTATATTCTATGAATGGATCAACCTGTCTATATCTATAACAGAGATAGACCATCTTTCCTCCAGTATCAAGTTTTATTTCTCGTTCATTTTTTAGTTTTGATAAAGTTGCATCATCGGGAATGTAAAAATGCGAGTATGGTTTATCCGTGAGAATATTGTTTTTTTGGTGTTCATCATCAATAAAGCAAGCACTTGGTTGCCCATCAGTTATCATTACTATCCTTTTGTTTTGTGCACCATCACGTTTTAGAATCCTAAGTGCTAGTCTGAAAGCAGCTTGATAATTGGTGTAATGTAGAAAGTCATCGTTTGCATCATACGTTTTCAAATATGGTATATCGCGTGGATCTATTTCAGATGCAAAAGATCCAAATCCAACAATATAGATTGAATCGTTTGGAAAGAATTTTTTATTTAAAACATACAAACTCCAAAGTGCTTTTTTTGCAGCTTCGATTCTACTGCTTTCTCCTGAATCAACGGAATATTTCATTGTAGAACTAAGGTCTATACAATATACGATAGCGACTTTGACTTCTTCAATTGTTTCAAATTCTTCTAGATCATCAAGTTCCATTGTAACTGGAAATTTTATTTCAGAATCTTTTCTCGCAATTCTTTGTATTGAATTTAGTACTGTTTGTGGTACATTAAGGAATTTGATGTCATCTCCCGGTTCAAATTTTTTTGTTGTATCTTGCATCACACTTCCTGTACCAACATTTTTTGTTTCATGAAATCCCAATCCTCCTTCTTTAATGGCTTTCATGACATCTTGGAGAAGTTTTCCACCAATCTCAAAGAATCCTTTGTTTGTAAGCCATTTTTTTTCGTCTTTAAGGTAACCCTGCTTTTGTAGGTACTTTGTGATAGGTTCACCTGATGCATGAATATCGGTTTCAGTACTTTCTAAGTTTTCTTCGAGATTTTGTTGTTCAGTATATTGTTTAATTACTCCTTGTAGAATGTGTTCCAGATCTTGCATACTTGGAGTTTTTTCCTTCAATACTTGTTTTGCTAAGATCTGAAGGATTTTTTGTAATGTTTCATTTGAGATCTCATTACTTGGATTTGTGGTTTTACTTTCTTGATTTGGGAAATAGAGAATATTCTTAGTATCAGGCTGCAACATAACCAATCTCTTTTTTGTCAAGTACCTTTGGTTCAACCCAACATAGTCCTTCTAGTATGATTTCAATAATAGCAGCTCTTAGCTCATTTTGTGCATTTTCTGAAATAGATAGGGATTCAGATTTGATATTATAGGTCTGAATTTTTTTCTCAAATTCTTGTTGTTCTAGATATACCTTATCGTATATTTTACCAATAAGATTTCGTAGAGTTTCAAAGTTTTGTAATTGATTTTCATATGAGACTTGCATACTGTTTTTATCCACAATGTTTTGTGAGACTTGGAAAGTCTTTCCGGTAAACTCTTGTTTTATTTTGTCTAGCAATATTTGATCTATTTCCTTTGTGTATTCAAGAGAGGTTTCCTGTACAGCTTGAGCAATAAGCTCACGAATCACTTTTTCTCTGTTTATGATGGTATCGTCCATTTCTGCAAGTTCAAATTTTGTAGCTTGCCCTATACAGAACATATCAGAAGGCCTTGGGATTGCCAATATTTTGTGTGACAATGCTCTGGTTCTTTCTGCTTCACCTACAAGAAGCTCAAGACAGTGAATTCCCATTCGTACACTCACACCTTTGTCTTGGTTTATTTCTTGATTTGTTCGAGCATTTTGAATTATTCTTGCCAGAGTTTTTAACATGAAAACAGGTATGAATGATTTTGAGATTTTTGCTTCTTGCATTATGATTAGCATTTCTTCCTCAATAGATTTTGGATAATGAGTGCGAATGTGACTTTTTAGTCTGTCATATAGTGGTTCAATTATTTTTCCAGAATGGGTATAATCGATAGGATTCGCGGTGGCAAAAAAGACAGTTTTGGGTTCAAAGATGACTGGGTATGAGCCGGTTGTGAATCTTCCTTCCTGAAGTATTGATAAGAGTGCAACTTGTTTTCTTGTATCAAGAACTGGCAATTCATCTATGCAAAAAAGCCCATGTTTTGCTTGCATTAATTGACCAGGAGAATATGACTCAATTTGATACATCTCGACTCCTTTTTTTGTAATTTTTACAGCATCTATTTGTCCCACTAGATCCTTTACAGAAATATCAGGTGTTGCAAGGACATACTTGAATCTACGTTCTCCTTCTATCCATTCTATTTTTGTGTCAAGTTTGTTATTACGAATTTTATCCATGCTGTTTGAATCAATATAGAATTTTGGAGAAAGCATTGTATTATCATGATCTTCTAATAATGAGATCATTTCATTTTGTGGCAAATCCATTGGTGAATCATTTGTTATACTGCCTTGAATGATAGGCATTGGCGACAAGAGATGTTTAGATATTGTTTGTGTGATCTTTGTTTTTGCCTGACCTATTTGTCCAACTAAAATTATATCATGACAAGCAAGAATTGCTCTATCTAATGCTGGAATGACATCTTCTTCAAAGCCTATAATTTCAGGATATTTTACATTGCCTAGTTGTATTTTTGAAATCAGGTTTTGTCGGAGTTGGCCTTTTGCCTCTACAATTTTATAGTTGATTTCTAACAGATCGTGAAGTGTTTTGATTTGCTTATAGTCCTCAGGTAGACCAGCCATTATTTCGGTATATTTTGGAGTAGAAGAATAGCTTCGTTTTACTAGTTCTGAAATCTCTTGTGCCAATTTGATAAATTATGCTAGAATGCGATTTAAAGTATTGTCTGATTTAGCATGGTTTTTATCGGGGGGAGATAGAATTTTTTCTCACTTGGCCACACAAGAGTATAGACACATTGTCAGGATTGCGGGAAAAGATGTCCCAGGAGCAAAGAAAATGATCATTGGAGTTAGCCAAGTCAGAGGGATAGGTTACAACTTTGCAAAAGCAATTTTGGATGTTCTTAAGATAGATTATAATAGTAATGTTGGTTTTTTGACAGAATCTCAAGTAGATGCAATTGAAAAGGCGATGAGAAATCCAGCTTCACTTAATGTGCCATCATGGTTTCTTAACAGAAGAAAAGACATGGATTCTGGAAGTGATTTGCACCTAATTACTTCTGATATAGAGTTTAACGTTAGAAATGATGTTGAAAGAGAGAAAAATACTAACAGCTGGAGAGGTTTTCGTCATACTTATGGATTAAAAGTTAGAGGACAACGAACTCGTACAACAGGACGAAAAGGTGGTGCAGTGGGAGTACGTAAAGGAGGAAAGGTCCTTCCAGCAGGAGCAGCTCCAGCAGAAGGTGTAGCAGCTCCAGCAGGAGCAGTTCCAGTTGAAGGTGCAAAACCAGCAGCTCCAGCAGCAGGTGCAAAACCAACGGAGAAAAAGCCAGCAAAGTAGGTGTGATGAATGGGAGATCCTAAGAATCCTCGTAAAAATTGGAGAAAACCAAAACGTCCTCTAAACTATGACTTGTTAAATGAGGAACTATATGTTCTTGGTACCTTTGGATTAAAAAATAAACGTGAGCTTTGGAAAGCACATACAGAACTTTCCAGAGTAAGAAATCAGGCAAGATCACTTTTAGCTTTAACACAAGAAGTAAGAGAGAAAAAAGAGCAAGTACTTATGAAATCTCTGACAAGAATAGGATTAGTAAATGCCAATTCTACGCTTGATGACGTTTTGAATTTAAAAGTTACAGATTTGCTTTCACGTAGATTACAGACAATAGTTCAGAAAAAAGGATTGATAAAAAGCCCATACCAAGCAAGGCAGGCAGTAGTTCATGGCCATATTATGATTGGAGAGCGAGTCGTTACTGTTCCATCTTATACAGTTAAGGTAGAAGAAGAAAACCAAATACATCTAGTTCCTGGTGTCAATTTGGATCAGTCAAAGCAGCAACAAGTAATGGAAGCAGTCGTGCCTGAACAACCACAAGAATAAGATTACTATACACCATTTATTTATAGAAATAGATTAAAGATTAGATTATGTGTTCAATTATTGGTTATCTAGGCGATGAACCAGCTGCACCAGTTCTGGTGAAGGGACTAAAACGTATGGAGTACAGAGGATATGATAGCGTTGGAGTTGCTACATTCTCTGGAAATCAAATTTCTGTGAGAAAAGGAGTGGGCAAGGTTATGGAAGTAAATAGTAGGGTCAAGCTAGACACACTATCTGGAACAGTAGGGATAGGACATACTAGATGGGCAACACATGGAGGAGTAACTGATGTAAATGCACATCCACACCCATCAAGTTCCGGAGATATTGCTATAGTACATAATGGAATAATAGAAAATTATGCTGAATTAAAAAAAGAATTACAAGAAAAAGAATACGCATTCAAAAGCGAAACAGACAGTGAGGTTATTGCAAATCTTTTGCAATATAATTTTGATCAGACAAAAGAAATTAAAAAATCTATCATACAGACTGTTTCTAAACTAAAAGGAAATTTTGCATTTGTTGCAGTGTTTGAAAATGGAACGCTTGCAGCAGCAAGGTTCCACGAACCTTTGATAGTAGGAGTTGGAAAAGAAGGATACTTTGTTTCAAGTGATGTCCTAGGATTTGTAGAATATACAGATGAAGTGATTTATCTAGATAACCTGGAATTTGTCATAATTAATCCCTCTGGAATACAAATGTTTGATTTTGATGGAAACCCAGTCCAACACCAGATTACAAAAGTTTCAAAAGAACTTGCAGACGTATACAAAGGTGATTATGCACATTTTACATTAAAAGAAATTTCAGAACAACCTATTACTATAATGAAGGCTGGTGATAACACTAAACTTGAACTTGATTTGCTTACCGAGTTTGTAAAACATGCAAAGAATCTTTACGTAACTGGAAGCGGTACAAGTTATAACGCTGCTCTAGTGGCAAAACATCTACTTTCGAAATACGCAAAAATAAAGATAGAACCAATAATCTCAAGTGAGGTACAATTTTCTTCAAATTATTTTGATCATCAATCTATTTTGATTGCACTTTCTCAGAGTGGTGAAAGTGCAGACGTGCTTGAGGCAGTAAACATTGCTAAAAAAGATGGAGCGAAGATAATTTCTATTGCTAACATAATGACTTCATCCCTTGTTCATGCTTCATCTATTGCAGTAGGTTTGAATTGTGGTCCAGAAATTGGTGTTGCTGCAACAAAGAGTTTCACATCACAACTTGCCATACTTTACAAAATAACTGACAAGTTGTGTGAAGGATGCATTGGATTAGATTTCAATAAAGTTTCTGAATCAATAAAGACAATACTTTCTGATCATTCAAAGGTTAAAGAAATCGCAAAGAAACTCAAAGATGTGTCAGACATCTACGTACTTGGCAGAGGGATTCATTATCCAATTGCTTCTGAAGCTTCACTAAAGTTAAAAGAACTTACCTATGTTCATGCAGAAGGACTTCCAGGTGGAGAGCTAAAACATGGACCGTTGGCTCTCATGGATTCAAATGTTTATGTCATAATAATAAATCCAAACGATTCTACCTATATTGATACCTTGTCAAGTGCGCATGAGATCAAAGCTCGTGGTGCAAAAATAATTGGAATATCAGACAAACCAAGTGATGTTTATGATTATTGGATTGAAATTCCGTCAAGTAACGAGGCTTTGTATCCATTAATTGAGATAATTCCAGTACAGTTACTAGCATATTATGCAGCATTAGAAAAGGATACTGATCCTGACTATCCTAGAAATCTTGCCAAATCTGTTACCGTGAAGTAATTCTACGATATTCATTTTCTGTTAATGAGAGGAGTCTTTCTGAATCTAGACCTGTCTTTAACATGCAAGATATAGATGCACCTCCAGCTCCTGCACCTTCCTTAACAAATCCTTCTGCGTAGGAGTGCAACCCTGAAATTTTTGATTCTCCAAGTTTTAGTTTTACAGCAAATATAGGAATGTCTAAAATATGTCTTACCATCTCAACAAGATTTGCAGTGTTGTCATCAATAATGTAAGATGTTGTTCCTATGGCAACATTGTTTTCGTTAAAACCAACATGTTTAGCAAAAGCTAGAACTGCTGCCATTTGTGTTCCACCTGCCAGTATCACATTTGTTGATTCTGATGCGGTACTTAGTATTCCAGCAATTGATGGAATCATTGGATCACCAAGCTGTGTTACAATATCATATGGATCTCTTGATTGTAGTCGTTTTAATGCAGTTTCTACTGTTTGATTTTTTAGATCAATAGGATTTTGTGGCATACTACTACTAACAGAAGCTTGTAGTCCGAGTCCTCTTAATACTCCAAGTGCAGTTGTGGTTCCACCTGGAATACTTTCTCCTATTACAAGACAGTCAGTAGAAGATCCAAGAGATCGTCCTATTATTCTTCCATGTTCAACTGCTTTTCTGGTAAGATCTTGATCAAGCGCAGGTTCTTGTGCAATGTTTTTTCCTGGTTCCAAACCAAGCTCTATGTATGGAAGTTTTGGAGTAATTTTGCTTCCTGCATTTATTATAAAACTTGGTATACTTGCAGCCTCAAGTGCAACTTTAGTAAGAATGGCAGGAGTAGGCTTGCCATCAGGCGTCATAGGAATAGCATTAATGCTTTTGCAGTAACCATAATGAAGAAACTCGGCATCTGCTGCAGATGTAAATTTTAGTAGATCTGAGTTTGCACCCGCTACTGTGATTCCCGGAATCTCACATGTATGAGTGTAAGATATGACAAATGAAAAAATAAATTTTTTATTTTGAGTTCTTTTGATAAAATCGTTACCTTTTTCTATATTTCCAAAAATTTCTATGTCTTTCACAATCATTCACTGTTCATAAATTTCATAAATTCATCTTCAGTTCTAGGTTGAAGAACAAAGTTGGTCTTTTTTTCTTTACCTATTGTTGATGTAGGAGATGAGCCGTAGTTATGACCAGGATAAAGTATAAAATTTTCATTCATCCTGCTGACAACATCAAAAAGACTGTGATAGAGTTCCCTTGCGTTACCACCAGGGAGATCAATTCTTCCACAGTTTCCTACAAAAAGTGTATCTCCCGAAAAAACCTTGCCGTCTCCAACTAAACACATGCTATCTTTTGAATGTCCTGGAGTATGAAAAACAGTGACCGCAGAGTTTCCAAACTTGATCCTATCACCATTAGATACAGTCATATCGTTTTTTAATGTAGACTCTTTGTGTTGAATTATTTTTGCACCTGTTGACTTTACCATAAAGTCATTTCCTATAGTATGATCAAAATGATAGTGAGTGTTTACAATGTATTTTACTTTCAGGTTGTCTCTTTCTATTGCTTGTAGTACATCTGGAAGATCCCATGATGGGTCTATGACTATTGCTTCGCCTGTATCTTCGTCTTCTAACAAATACGTGAAATTCTGCATGTCGCCTACTTGAAATTGATGAACTTTCATGATACACCATCTTCGGCTTCAGGAGGAATACCAATCTTTTCTATGAGAATAGTTCCACACATGTCTTTTTTTTTAGGCATACCAACTTTCATTTTATGAAATGTCACGGTTACATCTGCTTTAACACATTTATCGCCTATGTTTCCTGTATCAGGGTCAAGTCCAGACGGTACATCGATAGCAAGTTTGAACGCCTTTGATTTGTTTATCACATCTATAGCAGATGCATATGGTTCTCTTATTTTACCAGAAATTCCAGTTCCCAAAACTCCATCAACTATTATGTCAGCTTGTAAGTCCAATCCATTAACATCTGATGTAATAATCAGATCAACAGAGTTCATTTTTTCAAGAAGTTCCCAGTTTGTCTTTCCTTCATCTGTTTTTATTTTATCGGGACTTCCAAGTAATATTACTTTAACATCAGAGCCATATCCTGCAAGATGTCTGGCTACAACAAAAGCATCCCCGCCATTATTACCAAGTCCTGCAAATACTAGTATTTTTTTTGATGAAATATTAGGGAATTTTTCTACAAGATATCGAGTTGCGGATGCTCCAGCATTTTCCATCATTAGCTTTCTTGGAAATCCCATTTGGTGACCATTTTCTTCTATCTGCATCATCTGTTTTACAGTTATTTCCATACAATAATTCAAAAACATGTTAAATAAGGGCTTTACCAAACGGCTTTATCTTAGTTTTTTATTTATGCTTGCATGTCACTAAAAAACGTCAAATCATCTCTATCAAAAATTTCAAAACCATTAAACGATATGCAAAATTCACGTGAATATATAATTAAAAACACTAGAGAAGTCATACTTCTCTGTAGTCAATCCATAATTTCTATTCACAGATCAGAAATTGAGGCAGGTAGAAAAAAGGCCGAACATGCAAAAAAGTTACTTGATGAGATAAGGAGGAAATCAAAGAGCGATCTGTACAGATACATCATTACAGCAGAACAAGAGCTTGTTGAGGCATTTGCATTTCTTTCAGTAGTTGAAAAATCAGACATACCATCTGCAGAATCACTTGGAGTAAGAGGAGAATCATACATACTTGGTCTGCTTGATTGCATTGGCGAGCTAAAAAGACTAGTTTATGATAGCATCAGAATAGGAAAAGGAAACGATGCTAAGAAGATTTTTGAGATAATGGAAAATCTGTACCTTTTCCTATACCCATTTGCTGTATATGATAAAATAATAAATGAAACTCGTAGAAAGCTTGATGTAAATAGAATTCTTATTGAAGATGCAAGAGCAGCTGTAACAGAAGAGATACGACGTTCTGCTCTCATTGATGCAATAAACAAGCATCAGAAATGATTTTAGATGTAATTATCTAGGTACAGTATAGTTTTTCCAAGTATTTGCTATGTATGATAATCTGATGTCTTCATTTTGTTTGTAGGTATCATAATACACACTTATCGGAAACAATCTATAATCATTATCATATTTTACTACAGACAGAACAGAGATCATTTTGGTTGGTTTTTTAAAATCATCAGGGGCTATGTTGTACAAGTCACAAGTTTTTAAGAATCTTTTATACTGCTCACCAAATGCCACAAAACAAGTTGATTCAAGGTTCCATTCTGTTACTTTACCGATATACACTGTATAATTTCCAATAACTATAGGCGCACCTTTAGTACCTTTGCTGTAAGTAACTGGAGGGGAGGCATTTACGAAATAACTAGAACTACCAAGCCCGGTACCATATCCATCCTTTGTTACAACTACATTTATCATATAATTGCCAGGAGAGGAAGGTTTTGCTGATTCGTATCTGAAGTTGCCACTGGAATCAGTAGTTGTCGATATTACCTCTTTGGCAAATGTTATTTTCACTTTTGCATTGCTAATGGGCTTACTTGCTTCATCAGTAATCGTTCCAACAATAATCGGATATTCTCTTACAGAGAGTGGAGTTTTTTCGGCTTTTACTGTAACGATAAGCTTTCCAAGGGCAGAATCTGATGATGCAATACTAGGAAATACCAATATCACAGATAACATTATTGTTATAAGAATAATTTTCACAAGAAGCTGTTTTGATTTTTTATGTTAAGCTCTGGTATCTACTGTTTTTATCAATTAAGTCAAATCTGAATTTGTTTTATGAAACTAGCTAAAAATGGTGCGGGAGAAGGGATTTGAACCCTCGAAATCCTAAGATACTAGCCCCTCAAGCTAGCGCCTTTGACCAGGCTGGGCGACTCCCGCATTATGCAAATACCCATGTATGGTTTTTATAAGCCTTGATTACTTTTTCAAAATATGCTCATCCCTGTCAGATGTTTTACTTGTGGAAATTTGATTGCTGACAAGTTTAAGGATTATCAAAACAGAGTAAAAGGTGGAGAGGATCCTGCAAAAGTTCTTGATTCTTTAGGAATCGAAAGATATTGTTGTAGAACTATGATGTTAACATCTGTTGAAACTATTCATCAGGTAATCCCATTCTACGAGGCTATTAGAAGAAGACAACAAGAAGTACAATCTGAGCTAGAGTAGGATGCCAAAGATCACTTCCGTAAAAGGAAGGCTGCTCTACAACAGTAGAGGAAGTAAAACAATAGAAATTGACGTTGTTTCTGACAATTCACATCTTGGAAGAGTTTGCGCTCCATCTGGAGCAAGTGTTGGAAAACATGAGGCGACAAGTTTTCCAGAAAACAAGCCAGAAAAAAGTCTCCAACTACTAAATGCGAATTTAAAAAGATTTGTCGGGCTTGATCCTTCAGATTTAAAATCAATACATAGTACTATACGAGAGATTGATTCTACTCCTAGTTATTCAGAGATAGGGGGAGCAGTTGCTTTTGCTCTTACAATAGCATCTGTAGATTCTGCTTCTAGATCAATGGGCGTTCCACTGTTCAAATTGATTTCAAAAGACGATGATTTTCGTTTTCCTTTTCCACTTGGAAATATTTTAGGAGGTGGGGCTCACGCAGGTCTTGGAACTCCCGACATACAAGAGATTTTGGCTTGCTCAACAGGCGCAAAGACAATTTTTGATGCAATAGAGATGAATCATTCAGTCCATAAAGAATTACGAAAAATCATTGAGAAACATGAACCAGACTTTACAAATGGTCGTGGTGATGAGGGAGGCTGGGCGCCTAAAATAGACAATCAAAAGGCATTAGAGTTTTCAGCAAAAGCCTGTGAAAATCTTGGATTCACATTAGGCAAAGAGGTCTCGCTTGGTGTAGATTTTGCATCATCTACACAATGGGATGAAAAGAGGAAAAAATATGTTTATGATCGAGAAGGTTTTGAGAACACTCCGGAAAAACAATTAGAATTTGTTTCAGAAATTATAAAAAGATACAAGCTTGTTTATGCCGAAGATGCTGTCCATGAGGAAGCATTTGATGAAATGTCTGTTTTGACTTCTAGATTTCCCAAAGTCTTGATAACGGGAGATGATTTATTGGTAACAAACACCGCAATTCTGAAAAAGGCGGCAAAAATGAAATCATGTAATGCTGCAATTTTAAAAGTAAACCAAGCAGGAAGCCTCTATGACGCTTTAGAGTTTGCGTCAGAAGCTCACAAAAACAATATCAAATTAATTACGTCGCATCGATCAGGTGAATCTACAGACTCACACATATCTCATATTGGCATTGCAACAAAATCAAAGATGTTAAAGGTGGGCGTAGTGGGTGGAGAAAGAATAGCCAAACTCAATGAATTGATTCGCATCTCAGAGTATGATTTAATACGTGGGATGGCACAAATTTAAAAACACAACATGAGCGAACCAGCGGATCTTGAAGATATTGAGAAAAGTATCCTGTCCACAGGAATAAGGGTAGGAACACCAGTTAAGACCAAGTTCATGACTCCGTTTATTACAAAGGCAACACCCGAGGGACTTTACATTATTGATATCAAAAAGACATTATCAAGAATTCAAACTGCTGCCAAGTTCATAAACAGAGCTGATATTTCTAAAGTGATAGTGTGCTCTGGTAGAGAATATGCAAACACTCCAATAGAAAAATTCTGTGAAGTAACTGGAGCAACAGAAATGCTCGGAAGATTCATGCCAGGTACTCTTACAAATCCATCTTTGCCATATTATATCGAACCACATCTTGTGTTAGTTTCAGATCCACAAACTGATGCACAGGCAGTTCTAGAAGCTACAAATGCTGGAATCCCAGTTATTGGTTTATCAAACACAGACAATGTAACTTCCAAACTTGATCTGATCATACCAGCCAATAATAGAGGAAGAAAATCTTTGGCAACTGCATACTGGCTTTTGGCAAGAGAAGTATTGATACAAAAAGGCAAGCTAAAAGAGGGCGAGTCAATGAAGTATGGAATTGATGACTTTGAGACTAAGATAGTTGAAGAAGAAATAGAGGAAGAACCAGTAAGAACATCTCGTTTTGAGAGATCTAAGAGGCAATAGAATAATGCAGATAAGAACACCGGCTGTTGCTGGCATGTTCTATCCAAAAGAAACACATGAATTGAAATCTGTAATACATGATTGTTTTTTACATCCTTTTGGACCAGGAAAAACCCCGCCAATAGAAAATAATGAAAATATTTTTGGTGTGATTTGTCCACATGCAGGATATACATACTCTGGACCTGTTGCAACTAATTCCTTTTATCACATCTCCTCACAAAAACCAGATCTTATCATAATTATAGGTCCAAATCACTGGAGCATTGGATGCAATATTGCTGCAATGAAAGAAGGCCAATGGCAGACTCCTCTTGGAGATGTTGAAGTAGACACAGAATCTGCCATAAAGATACATGAAATTTCTGCAATGATAGAACTAAATTTTTTTTCACATACAAAAGACCATAGTTTAGAAGTCCAAGTTCCTATGTTACAAGAAATTTATTCGCATAAATTCAAGATTCTGCCTATAATTTTGATAGACCAAGAGTATAAAGCTGCAAAGGAGATTGGTAAGGCAGTAGCAAAAATTGCAAAAACCAAGAAAACTATCATCATCGGCTCATCTGATTTTACACATTATGAAGAAAATAGCTATGCACATAAACAAGACAAATTATTGATTGAACCTATTCTTGATTTAGACGTGGATAGATTCTATAGTGTGTTACAAGAAAATCAAATCAGTGCGTGTGGATATGGAGCGATTGCATCCACCATGGTAGCTTGCAAAGAACTTGGAGCTTCAAAAGGAACTTTACTGAAATATGCCACAAGTGGAGATGTGGTTGGAGACAAGAGTTCTGTGGTAGGATATGCATCGATTGCATTCTCATGAAATCGATTGCTTCTGCCCCTGGCAAAGTCATTTTATTTGGAGAACATTTTGTGGTTTACGGCTCCAAGGCCATACTTTGTTCCATAGATAGAAGAATTAAAGTCACCTCTCAAGTAATCGATGAGAGAAAAATCAAGATAAAATCAGATATTGGCAATGTAGAAGTAGATGCTAGTTCAATTTCAAACAATTCCATTGATCTAATGAAACCATTTGTATACTTGGCAACTCATACCCTAAAGAAATCCAAGAAAAACGTCGGTATTGAAATTAAAATAGAATCTGAGATACCACCAGGCATAGGTCTAGGATCATCTTCTGCCTCTTGCGTAGCAGCTGCGGCATCAATAACTGGATTATTTGAAAAACTTCCAAAAGAAGAGATTCTAAAATTAGCAATTGAAGCTGAACGCACTATATTCAAAAACACATCAGGTGCTGATTGCTCTGTTTGTACTTTTGGTGGACTTGCCAAATACGACATCAGAAATGGTTTCAAAAAAATTAGTTCTAAAGTAGATTTTGATCTTGTAATTGCAAATTCTAAACAGCCACATCTTACAAGTGAAGTTGTTGAAAAAGTAAGGAAGTTCAAGGAAAATAACAAGGAATTATTTGCGTCATTGTACGAGCAAGAGTCATCACTTATTCAAGATGCTATTTTTGCACTGGAAAAAAATGATTTATCGGTTATTGGCTCACTTATGTCTAAAAATCAGCTTCTTTTGGAACAGATTGGTGTTTCTACTGACAAATTAGACCTTCTTATGAAAGAAGCCAAGAAAACATCATTTGGGACAAAAATTACAGGAGCTGGGGGCGGAGGATGCATAATTGCGCTTGTAGACAAATCTAATCTTAGTCAAACTCTCACTAATTTGAAAAATCATGATGAGGTATTTTCTACTAGAATTGACTATAAGGGACTATTAAATACTTTTTAAACCGACTGGTTTACTGTAGAAAAATATGATTTTGGTAAAACTTGGTGGTTCTATAATCACAAACAAGCAAAAAGCTCTTACGCCAAATCTCTCAGCTATAAACAAAATTGCATCCCAATTAAAGAGAATAAAAGAACCAATTGTGGTGGTACATGGTGGTGGTTCTTTTGGTCACTACTGGTCTGCCAAATATGATATGCATACTAAACCAGCTAAATATAATAAAAAAGGCGTTTCCATTGTAAAAAATTCCATGGTTGAATTAAACAGAATTATTCTTGATTCTTTTCTAAAACATAATTTGAATCCATATTGTCTACCTCCAACTGATTTTATGTTTGGCAATAAACCTGATCAGAAAAAAGTTAGAGAGATTGCAAAAATTGCCAAATCAGGACTTGTGCCAATATCATATGGAGATGTAATGTGGCATGGCAAAAATAAATTTTATATTTTATCGGGTGATAGGATCATCGGAATATTATCTAAGATCCTAAAACCCAGACTCGTGATTTTTGTATTAAATGTAGATGGAGTCTATTCTGACATGGGGACAAAAAAGATATTGTATGAAATAAAGGGAGAAAAAATAGCGATATCAAAAGTGGAAATGGATGTCACTGGTGGAATGAATCGCAAAATCAAAGAAGCCGTATCGATATCAAAGAGTGGGATCAATGTATTTTTGGTAAATGGCAACAAACCAAATAGAATAGTGAACGCAGTAAGAAATGGAAAGTTTGAGGGCACTTTGTTTAGGAGATGAGAGGGTTTAGGCATTGAATATCTGATTCTTGTAGACAAGAATGACAATTACATAGGAACCGAGGAAAAAGTCAAATGCCATATGCCTAATGGCAATCTCCACAGAGCTTTTACTGTTCTTTTGTTTAATAAAGACGGCAAGCTACTTCTTACACAACGTAGTCAGAGTAAGATGTTATGGCCAGGAGACTGGGATGGAACAGTAGCTAGCCATCCAAGACAATCAGAAACCTATGTTTCTTCTGCAGAAAGGAGATTACCAGAAGAGATTGGGGTTTCTTGCAAATTAGATTATTTATTTAAATTCGAATACCATGTGCCATACAAAAATGTGGGTTCAGAAAATGAAATTTGTGGAACTTTAATTGGAATAGCAAGAGATCCTACGAAAATAAAATTAGTAAAAGAAGAAATTGATGCAATAAAGTGGGCATCAATTGATGAACTTTTAGATGACATTAAAAAAAACCCACAGATTTACTGCCCGTGGATGATATTGGCTTTGTATTTTTTGCCAGAATCAGAAACAAATATCTTGCCAGAACACAGGTTGATTTTAAATGCGTGGATTAGAGATGATATCAAGCAAGTTCTTGAGAAACCATTACAATATCATTTTCCTGATAAAAATTGGGAGCTAAAAAAATAATGTCATTAAATTCCATGGCAAAAACAGCAAAGATAGTTAACTCCTTTTTGCTTTCAAGACTTGATGGCAACCCAACACAGCTTTATGATGCTGCTTCATATCTAATAGTACATGGTGGAAAAAGACTAAGACCATACATGGTGATAAAGAGTTGTGAAGTTTTAGGAGGCACAGCCAAACAAGCATTACCTGCAGCTGCCGCAGTTGAGATGATACACAATTTCACTCTGGTTCATGATGATATAATGGATAATGATGAGATGCGTCATGGTGTGCATACAGTACACACAAAATTTGGCATTCCTGTTGGCATCCTAGCTGGGGATATCTTATTTTCAAAGGCTTTTGAAACAATTTCATCAGAATCTAAAATGCCAAAAAAAGTCAGTCTTGCATTAGTAAGCAAACTGGCACAAGCATGTGTCGATGTATGCGAAGGTCAAATACTTGATATAATGATGGCACAATCACAAAAAATTCCTAGTGAGAATCAATACATCAGAATGATAGAAAAAAAGACATCCGCACTCTTTGAAGTTTCATGCGCAATGGGGGCAATTTGTGCCAATACAAAAAGAAAAGATGTTTCAAATCTTTCTTCGTTTGGAAGAAACTTGGGAGTGGCGTTTCAGATAGTAGATGATTTGATTGGCATTGTTGGTGATTCAAAAATTACAAAGAAGCCTGTTGGTAACGACATACGTGAAGGAAAAAAATCTCTTCCAATTCTTCTTGCCATAAACAAAGCCAAGGGAAACAATAAAGAAAAAATCCTAGATGTCTTTGGTAATTCTTCTATTTCAAAAGATGAGATAGAATCAGTAGTTAAGATAATCAGTTCCATGGGAATAGAAAGTATTGTTAGAAAGAAAGCTATGCAATATTCTAATGCTGCAAAAAAATCATTGTCATCTTACAACGGACCAGCAAAAAAAGAACTCGTATCACTTTTAGAATTTGTAGTAGAGAGGAGTTTGTAATTGGATGATGATCTGAGAAAGGCTATACGTGGAATTGCCTTACAGAATGCTTCAGAACATGAGGGAAAAACACGTAATGAGACAGTCATATCAAAAATACTTGGTTCAAGGCCAGATCTTAGAAACAAAACAAAGGAAATCATCCCTCACATATCCGAAGTAGTATCAGAGATAAACAGACTTTCATTAGCAGCGCAAAAATCAGAGCTGGAAAGTAATTTTCCAGAACTACTTGCTACAAAACCAAAACAAGAAAGAATTGGACTTCCACCATTAGAAGGAGCAGAAAATGGAAAAGTTGTAACAAGATTTCCACCAGAACCAAACGGATATCCGCATATTGGTCATGCAAAGGCTGCGATAATTGACGAAGAATATGCAAAAATGTACAATGGCAAATTGATTCTTAGATTTGATGACACAAATCCTGAAAATGAAAGACTGGAATATTATGCAGCAATCAAAGTTGGACTTGATTGGCTTGGAGTAAAATACGATCGTATAAAAAATACATCAGACGATATTGAATTAATTTACAAAAAAGGATTACAAATGATTGAATCAAATCATGCGTATGTTTGTACTTGTGATCAAGAAATAATAAGCAAAAATAGAAGAGAGATGAAATCTTGTAAATGCCGCTCATGTGATCTAGATCAAAACACAAAAAGATGGCATAACATGTTTGAAAAATACAAACCTGGCGAAGCAATAGTCAGATTTCGTGGAGATATGGAATCAGACAATACGGTAATGCGTGATCCGGTATTGTTTAGAATAATTGAAGGAAATCATCCGTTGCTTATGGACAAATACAGGGTATGGCCAAATTATGATTTTGCAGTAGCAATAGAGGACAGCGTTGATGGTGTAACACATGCCTTTAGAACAAAAGAGTATGAGCTTCGAAATGAGCTGTACTATGCTATTTTAGATAGACTTGAGATGAGAAAGCCAAAGATGTTAGAATTTTCTAGATTAGAGTTTGAAGGCATGCCTGTCTCAAAGAGAATACTAAAGCCCCTGGTTGAAGAGGGTCAAGTATCAGGATATGATGATCCAAGACTTCCAACTCTTGAAGCCATGCGTAGACGTGGGATTGTACCAGAAGCAATAAGAAAATTTGTTCTTTCACTAAGTTTTACAAAATCTGATACGCTTGCTCCATTTGATACTCTAGAATCATTTAACAGAAAAATAATTGATGCAACTAGCATCAGATTGTTTATGGTTACAGAACCTGTAAAACTAACTGTTAAAAATAACAAAGTGACATTTGTTGAACTTCCAAATCATCCACAAAGAGATATTGGTAAAAGAAAAATAGAAATCGATGGTATCTTTTATGTTTCTGGTAATGACGTAAAAGATCTCAAGGTTGGAGATCAATTAAGACTAATTGAATTGTATAATGTAAAAATAACAAAAATAGGATCAGATATTGAGGCGGAATACTCTGGGGATGATTTTAAGGCAGAATTGCCAAAAATTCAATGGATTACACAAAAAACTGCTACAAAGATAAACATTCTGATACCAAAGACGCTTTTTGTTAATGAAAAATTTAATGAAAATAGTCTTGAGACGCTTTATGGTTTTACAGAAAAATACTACTTAGAATTAAATGAGGGTGCAGAAATTCAGTTCGTTAGATTTGGATACTGCAGAAAAGATTCTGCTATTCAAGCAATCTATACTCATAAGTGAAAAAAGATGAAAATTGCAAGATTGTTAGGGCCTGACATGGAAACATATGGTTTTGTTAATGAAGATAATGTAATTACAAAAGAAGACATTACACATCAAACAGGCATTCCCATACCTCAAAAAATCAAGGATTTTCTTTTTGAAGGATGGTATGACGAGATAAAACCAAAAATACCAAGTTTAAAGTATACACAGAAGATTTCTAATTTTAAGTTCCTTGCACCAATTCCTAATCCATCTAAGATAATTTGTCTTGCATTTAATTACAAAGATCATGCAAAAGAACAGAATTTGATTCCTCCAGATGAACCTGCCATAGTGATAAAACCAAAAACTACTCTAAATGGAGCCACTTCGGATATAATTTGTCCTTCCTTTGTATCTAAGCTGGATTATGAAATAGAGCTTGCATTGATTATTGGGAAAGATTGTAAAAACATAACAGAACAAGAAGCTCAAAATGTAATTTTCGGATATATGATTCTAAATGACACTTCGGCTAGGGACGTACAAGCCAAAGACAAACAATTTACACGTGCAAAGGGATTTGACACATTTGCCCCTTGCGGTCCATGGATTACAACTACAGACGAGATATCAGATCCTCAAAACCTAAAGATGTTAACTAAAGTAAATGGTATAGTCAGGCAGGATTCTTCAACATCTAATATGTTCCTAAAAATACCAACAATAGTTTCCATGTTAAGCAAAGTTATGACTCTAGAAAAAGGTGACATAATTTCAACAGGTACTCCTGCAGGAGTAATGTTAAACAGACCAGATGCGGTTTACTTGAAAAATGGTGATAGGGTAGAAATGGAAATAGAGGGATTAGGGAAACTAGAAAATATTGTAAAATTTGTAAATTAGTATCTAAAACTATTAAGGCAGGTAAATCCAAAAGATTCCATGGGAAAAATAATAGTTGGTAAAACCTCTGATATTCCAATTGGTAAGATGCAAAAGGTTACTGCAGATGGAAAGGAGATTGTTGTGATGAACATAGACGGAAGCTATTTTGCTATGGATGACACCTGCACCCATGCAGGGGCAAGTCTTGCAGAGGGAAAGTTAGAAGGTGCTATTGTGACATGCGACTGGCATGGTTCAAAGTGGGATGGTAAGACAGGTAAGCTGCATGCATTTCCTGCAAAAATTAAAGATTTGAACGCATACAAAGTAGTGGTAGAATCAGACAATATATTTTTGGAACTCTGAGTGCAAACTTTATAAAATCAACACAATTAGGTAGCTTTGATGGTACAATGGTGGACAATAAATCTCAAAACACAGAAACTCTCAATCAAGCCATTGCTACACTTGAAGAAATAGCTTCAAATCCTTCTACTCCAAAGAATATTAAAAAAAATATAACTGATTTGGCTGTAGATCTTAAAAAACAAGAACATTCTGTTTCAGTACGTGCTGCCAATGCCATAAGTTTGTTAGATGACATAACGCAGGACCCAAACATGCCATCATATGTAAGAGTCACATTATGGCAAGCAGTATCTACCCTTGAAAGAATAAGGGAATAAATTTAGAATCGTTGTTTTTCCAATCATGAAGATAGAGGAATATCTTGCGTCACTTCCACAGTCAATCCTTTCAGGACAAGAAGTGCAGCTGCCAGATAATGCTTTCAGAGAAATATTTCAATTTGTAGGTCTTGGCAGAGATGACATATTTTATCACCTTGGGTGTGGAAATGGAAAAGGAATCACAATAGCTTTAGAAGAATTCGGAATAAAAAAAGCAGTTGGAGTAGATGCTGATGAAGAAAAAATTGGTTTGGCAACAAAACTTCTAAAAGAGAAAAATCTATCAGGTTACACATTACAATGTCAAGACATAAGACAAGCAGACCTTAGTGATGCTACAGTTATTTTATTTTGGTTTACAGATCAACAAATAATCGAGAACATGATGGACAAGTTTTCATTATTGAAAAACGGGTGTAGAATAGTAACAATCTGGGGGCCATTACCAGGATGTCTTCCTGATAAAGTGGAATTTCCATATATTCTAAACACAGTTCCTTTTAAAAAAGCAAATGACCTAAAAGAACAACTTCTTGCAGTGTTTGGTACTGATTGTGTAGATTTTGTAACTGCCTGGGAATTTGCAGAAAGATACACGAAAGCAATTGGCTTGCCAGAGGCTGGCAACGATCGATTTCTTACCATACTACAATCCCTTGTAATATGGATAAACGCAAAAAATCTAGGAGTTGCTTGTGGTGATGAAATTCCTCAACCCATAAAGACGTACATCAGCATACTGAAGACATTTTTCAATATAGATGTAGAATATCTTTTGAATAAACATCATATGGATCTATGATCAGTCATACTTTTATCTGGAAAAATAGTAAAGTATCCTATTGTGGGACGAGAGAATAAACATCAATGTATCTACCACAGACTATGAGAATACAAGTAGAGAGATTATCTCTACTTTGAAGAATCTAGAACAGATGGTACATGGAGAAAATGATTTTATTGTAACAGACTCTGAGTTTGCATTCGGATGGCATTTTTTTGTTGTGTGTGTTAACAAAGATCTTATCCAAAAGTTATCAGATCAGATGGGACCTAGTTTTGATAAAATTAAAGGAAAGAGATTAGAAAAGAAATTTCTTACATGGCTCACAGATAAACTATCGCAGAAACAGTTGAAGGCTAAGCTTGCTATCAAAGAAGAGATGGAGTCAAGTAAATACGGCATATTTTAAAAAAGGCCCTTGAGGGGAATCGAACCCCTGTCCGGGGATCCACAGTCCCCTATACTGGCCACTGTACTACAAGGGCCACCAAGGACGGATCGTTTTATGTCCAGTATTAATCTTAACTGAGGAGTTGTTCTAAAGTACAAACCTAACATGAGAATCAGGCTGTAAGTTTATTATTAACCAAAAAATATTGCAAAATATGCGAAATGGAATGTTGTGGTTTGTTGCAATGGGAATAACTGCAGTACTTACCTATTATGGTTCAACATATCTTCTTCCTTGGAAATAAAAAATTCTAAAAATTAGTTTGATAAATTATTTATGGCGTAGTTTCTTCTTTATACTTCGAAACTTACGCATTCCAAATGATTTGACTTTCCATCGCTTTGTGTATCGGTATGTAACAAGAGCAGAAAATACAGTGGATATGACTAATGTAGGAATCATCCAATAGAAATTTCCCTCATTACTTGGAAATAAACCAAAAATGGTTGCAAGTGTATTTGGGACTAGAACTGCTGTTCCAGCTACAGTAAGCCAAACTATTAGAGTTGCAAGTTTGTTGGAAACTTCAGCCTGAATTACGTTTATTCCTGTAGCAACTACCTGCATGACGTTTTCTGACATTTGGATCTGTCTGTCAAGTCTACCAAGGAGGACCTCAAATTTGCCAAGGATCGTTTCATCATCAGAGATCAGATCAGCATCACCATATTTTAGGTTCTGAACAGTGTCGTATGTTGCCCATACAGCATTAAGGAAAGTAAGAAGTGAAGTTTTCATATCAGAAAGCTCAAGGGACAAGTCCTTCTCAATTTGTCTTGCACCTGCAAGATCTAGTTCAAGTTGTTCTGCTCTTTCCACAATTAAACGCAGAATTGAAAAGTTTGCTTCACTAAGTTCATCTATTATTCTTGCAATCAGGATAGTCTGTCTGTCTGCCCAGCTTTCTGGGTCTTTTGAAAGTTTACGTAATAATGTATTGGAATAATTGTACAGCCGTGTTATCTTACCACCATAATCGTCGTGAATGGTAACTACAAGATCTTTTTTTATGAAAATCAAAAGAGGCGATGTTTGCGTCTTATTTGCTCCTGTTACTACAAATGGAAGCATCAAACCCAATGTGTCGCCTTTGTCTTCATAATTTGATACATATCCTGACAGAAGAACTGACGGATCCATGTTGATGCCAAGGTTTTCTAGAATCTTGGGAGTTTCTTCAACAATGTTATCTACAACACATTCTATCCAGGTGAGATGTCCCAAAGATATGGTTCTTGCTGCTTCATCAAGTTGTACACTTGGTTTTTTGAATGGAGTTCCTTCTGTTTCAAGTCCTGCAACACTTACAGCCTTTATCATTGAAATAAAACAAATTTTCACTTATATACACGTATTTATGAATCAAGTATCACGTGTTTTGTAGTCCTGTAGATTTAATTAAAACTATATCAAACTAAGATCATGAGTTGTTCTGGCGAAACCATAGAGTCTGATAATGAAATAATACAGATAAAACCAATGATACTAAATCAGCTAAAAAAAGCAAAGTATGGAGTTTCTGATCACGCCACAGTAGAGTTATGTCACTGGACAAAAAAATCATTCAAAAACGAAGGAGATTGTTATAAAATGAAGTTTTATGGCATAACAACTCATAGATGTATGGAATTTTCTCCAGCCGGAATGTATTGTGAGAACAGATGCATTTACTGTTGGAGACCAATGGAGTTTTACAATTCAATGGAAATGCCTGAAGACAGAGTTGCAGAACCTGAAGTAGTTGTTGCTAACTTGATGGAAGAAAGAAAAAAACTCATCATGGGACATTATGGAGATCCCAGACAAGACAAGAAAAAGCTTGACGAATCATTATTACCAAGTCATTATGCCATATCACTTTCTGGAGAGCCAACTATGTATCCAAAACTCCCACAACTCATAAAATATCTAAAGACTCTTACTGCAACAAAATCAATCTTTCTTGTTACAAACGGTCAAGAACCTGACATGCTACAAAGATTACAAGATGAAGATGCACTTCCTACTCAGCTTTATCTTTCTACAAATGCCCCAAATGAACAAGTCTTTCAGTTAGTTAACAAACCAAAATACAAAGACTCTTGGGAAAGATGGAATACCAGCCTTGAGATGCTTTCAAAGATGAATACACGAACTGTACTGAGAATTACTTTGATAAGAGATTATAATTCTGGTGACGAATTAATTCCTGAATATGCAAAGATGTTCAAAAAAGCAAATCCACATTTTATAGAATTAAAGTCATACATGCACGTAGGAAGATCTACAAATAGACTAGAATATTCAAACAGTTTGGAGATGGATGAGGTGAGACACTTTGCATTGGGGATTGTAAATAAAAGTGAAATTTTTTCTGTCATGGATGAAAGTATTATGTCAAGAATAGTAGTGCTACAGAATCAAAAACGATTCATCGATCGTTTAATTCCTGCCTATGTAAATACCAATTAGCAAATTTTTTTATTGCAAGATATCTATGTGATACTAAATTTTTTTTTTCCAGCTGAGCATATGTCTTTGTTTTACCTTCAGGAATAAAGATTGGATCATACCCCCATTTTTTCCCAGTTTGTTTTTTTGAAATTTTTCCATTTACCGTAGATTTAAATAACTGTACATCATCTTTTTTTTCGCAATATGCTATGACTGATTGAAATGTTGCACTTCGTTTTGATTTTAGTAGTTTAAGGATTCCATCATTTCCAATTGTTTTGAATGTGAATGATGAATATGGTCCAGGAAAACCATTTAGTGAGTTTATGAAAAGGCCATCATCTTCTATCATAACAGGCTCGGAACATCGTGAAAAAGCATCTAGTGCTTTGTGAAAAGCCACTTCTTCAAGAGTATCTGTTTGCATTTCCTGCAAGTTACATTTAAAAAACTTCAATGAAATTCCAAATTTTGCCAAGATACCTTTAGCTTCTTCATATTTGTTTTTGTTTGATGAGGCAAATAAAACACTAAACAACGTTTGCGTATCTTCCCCTACTTTCTATGACTGAGACTTGAGATAAAACACGATTGTGTCTTGAAGAACCCATTATATTTTTGTAACCTTTTAGAAAACCAGCCCATGATTTTTCCATTATGTCAGCATGCGCGCTGTTCAGTATCTCTTTGAAAAGCCTTAGATCTATTGCATGATCTTCTATTTTGTCTGTTCTTTGTGCAAGCCCAAAATCAATCACAAACACTTTATTTTTCATAGAGAGGAAGTTAGAGGTAGTAAGATCACCATGCATGATTCCATTTTTGTGTAATTTGCCTACAATCATGCCAATTTCTTCACAAGCTTTTATCACCTTTGGATTTAAAAGATCACGTACTAGATTTCCAGCCATGTGTTGCATGTATATTCTACACGTTTTCGTATCAACATAGTATACAATAGGCGAATAAACACCAAATGGTTTTACGTCTGACATAATAGTTGATTCGCGTATAGTTCGTTGCTCTCTTATTCTTCTGTCAAGTGTTAGGTTTCTGTAATCTTTTTTTTCTCTAATTTTTAGTACAGATTTATTTCCATTCCATAAGGTAAGATAAATGTCAGCCTCTGCTCCCTTTTTTAGTAATTTCATTAGAGTTATAACTTGCAGGTAGAGATTAAAACCTAGTTATGGAAGACTCAGAAAAAAAGATAATTCAAGAGGATTGTTCTGAGGATTCTATAGGTGGTGGAATTCTTACATTAACAAACGTTAGAATTGCCTTTGATAAAACAAAGGGAAGAATAGCAGATTTTTCAAAAAAGTTTGGTGACACTGTTATTGATTTACCGTTAGACCAGATCATGGATGTCGGAAAAGAAGGATGGCTAATAAAAAAGGTCTGGATTAAAGTGAAGACATCAGAAGGGGAAAAAACCTACAAGTTTGGTGTCTACAACACTAGCAAATGGCTTAAAACTCTACAGGAAGCAATATTACAAAACAAGAGTCAGTAAGGCACTTCAACCGTGTCAAGTCGCCAGGATTGCCTTACAAATGTGTCTTCCAAGTTAGCTCCAGATTTATGAGGTGATTCTAGCAATCCTGTCCAAGCAATTTGTGAACCACAGTCACCTGCGTATTCTTTAGGAGATACAAAAAACTTGCAGTTTTGTCTTTTACATACACTCACCAGAATTTCTGAAAGTCTTTTGTTTGCAGCTACACCGCCCACTATTAGAAGTTCTTTTTTTCTAGTAAATGATAGAGCGCGTTCTGTGGCTTCTCCAATCATTGCAAATGCAGTTTCTTGTAATGAAAAACATCCATCCTCAAGATTTTTTGAAATCACATGTTTTGTTGCAGAAAGCAACCCAGAGAATGATACATCGTTTCCCTTTACAACATAGGGAAGTGAGACATAGTTATTTGATTTTGATGCAAGCTCCTCAATTTTTCCACCGCATGGAGATGCAAATCCAGCATATCTTCCAAGCTGATCTAGTAACTGACCAAGTGTAATGTCTAAAGTTTCTCCAAACACTCTCCATTTTTTTGATAAGAATGCCAAGATCATTGTGTGACCTCCAGAAACTAACAATACAAGTGGGTCCTTTGCTCCAGTCAACATTTTTCCAAGTTCTATGTGGCCTATGGCGTGATTTACTGGATATATTGGAATATTGTAATACGATGCAAGAGATCTTGCAACTACAGCTCCAATTCTTAAGCAAGGTCCAAGACCTGGACCAGCAGCATATGATATAATATCAAGATCAGTAACTTTGATATCTGCTTTTTGCAAACACTCGGATAACACCATAGGTGAATTTTCTGCATGATGTCTAGATGCTTCTCTTGGATGAATTCCCTCGCCATCAGGAGGTCGATAGATCTTTCTTACATCAGAAAGAATTTTCCCATCCTTACCAGTTTTTTCTAATATGGCACATGAGAATGTATGAGCCGTGCTTTCTATCCCAAGTCCTATCATTTTATCCCCTACTCAATGTTGATACTATTTTTATGACATCCCCATTTTTTAGTTGATGCTGTGCACCAATTCTTTGCTTTGTCTTCGCATCTATTGCATGCAAGAACCCTTTTGCCAGATCTGCGTGTATTGTTGTAGCAAGATCCTTTGCAGTAGAATTGGTAGGCAAGAGTCTTGCGTCTGGTAAGACCTGACCATCTTTGTTTGACAGTTTTGTTTCGTCTTCAACAGGATATACTACAATTAGTTTAAGAAGTTCAAAACATGCCGAATCCAAGGCTTGTTGTACTCCAGTAGTTCCAATTTTTGAAAGAACTGATTTTACGAGATCTAATGCTTTTTGTTGTTGAGTGTTGAGATTAATTCCTTCTTTAATTTTAAAATTTTTTTCGCCTGGAAAATAATCAATCAGACCATTCTTTGTCGCTTTTTTTAAAAGCAGTTCAGTCTCAGCACTACATGGTATAGTATACCCTTCTTTTTTTATCTTGTCAACAATACTCAAATCATGACAAAGATCAGCCTTGTTTGCAGCAATGATTATTGGTTTTGTTTTTTTTCTTAGTTCTTTTATGAATGCAGAAAGATCTGAATCAGACCATTCTATTGGTTTTTTTATTTGAAGATTCAAGTGTTGAATGACTATTTCAACATCGTATTCTTTTATTCCAAGTCCGCTGAATCTTTGCGCAATTCCTTGGACAATGTTTGCACCCTTACTTTCCATTTCTCTTGACAGTTTTTGCCATTCACGTTGCAAGATTTGCTTCATCCACTGATCAAATTCTTCCTCAACAAACTTAACATCTTCTAGCGGATCATGTGTTCCTATAGGAACAGGATGGCCTTGAATGTCTGTTGATCCTGATGCATCAACAACGTGGATTAATACTTCAGATTGTCTTGCATCGTCCAAAAACTTGTTACCAAGGCCTTTACCTTCATGAGCCCCTGGAACGAGTCCTGCTACATCAATTAATTTTACTGGGATGAGTCTTGTTCCATTAAAACATAAAGGATGTTTATGATCTATTCCAAAGTGTTTGCATGCACATTCTGCTTTGACGTGTGTAATTCCAACGTTTGGTTCTATGGTAGTGAAAGGATAATTTCCTATCTGCGCAGTTGTCTCAGTTGCTGCTGAGAAGAAAGTTGATTTTCCAACATTTGTCTTCCCAAGAAGCCCAATTTGCATGGAAACTATCTAAATTTATGCTCTTATTTAGTATTGCAGAAATCGTTTAATTCGATTTGTTTTGATTACATGTGTTGTCAAAGGTAATAACTGGTAATCCAGGAGTAGGAAAACACACAGTAGCAAAACAGCTTGCAAAGAGATTAAAATTGGATCTAATCGACATAAACAAGATAGCAATACAAGAGGGAATTTTTAAAGAGAGTGAAAAAGCGTTTGATGTTGATGTAAAAAAATTAAAAAAAATACTTGAAAGAATAATTACAAAAAACTCGCTTGTTGTAGGACACCTGGCACCGTATGTAGTTTCAAGAAAACAAGTAATGATTACAATGGTTCTAAGAAAGGATCCATATAAGCTCATTTCGGTTTATGAAAAAAGAAAATATTCGCACCAAAAAGCAATTGAGAATCTTGGTAGTGAAATTCTCGGAGTAACACATTATGATTCAATAAATGAATTTGGTCCAGATAGAACTTTCCAGATAAATACAACTGGCAAATCTGTTAGTACAATTGTAAAGAAGATAGAAGATCTTTTTGTAAATGGCGTTTTTCAGGAAGATGAAGTAGACTGGCTTGGCGTGATTTCTGAGAAAAATGACTTAAAGCGATTTTTCCCTATTAACTTCAAATAACGCTCCACTTGAATGGTATTGTAAAATGTTTGAGATAAAAAAAAGTGATCTTGCTGGAAGAATAGGAATACTTCATACAAATCATGGGGAGGTAGAGACACCTGCTTATGTGCCTGTAGTTCATCCCGTAAGGCAATCTATTCCAGCAAAAAAAATGCGTGAGATGGGTTTTGATCTGATAATAACAAACGCCTACATCACCTTAAACAGTTACGGAGAAGAAGCAGAAAAACGCGGTATTCATGATATAATAAATTATGACGGATCTGTGATGACAGACTCTGGCGGATATCAAGTCTTAGAATATGGCAGAGTAGATGTAGAATCAAAAGACATGGCATCTTTTGAGAAAAATATACGAACCGATATTGCAATTCCACTGGACAGACCGACTGGATGTGGTCTTTCTAAAAAAAAGGCAAAGTCTTATGTTGATCATACACTAAAAGTTTCAAAAGAAACACTAGAGCAGAGTGAGAAAAATGGACAGATCTGGGTGGGTCCAATACAAGGGGGAGAACATTTTGATCTTGTGAAAAGATCAACAAAAACTCTTGTTGAATATGGATTTGAAATGCTTGCACTTGGTAGTCCAGTTGAGTTTATGGAATCGTATGAGTACAAGTTACTTGCTAATATGATATTTACTGCAAAAAAACAGATGCCTGATTCCATTCCATTACATCTTTTTGGTGCAGGCCATCCCATGACAATTCCACTTGCAGTTGCATTAGGATGTGATACATTTGATTCTGCATCATACATGCTTTATGCAAGAAAAGACAGATACATCATGGATGATGTAACGGCTAGACTTGATGAGACATCTTATTTTTCCTGCAGTTGTGAGATTTGTGCAAAACATACACCAAAAGAGTTGCTTGCTCTCGAGTCAGAAGATAGAATAAACAAACTTGCATTACATAACTTATTCGCAATAAAAGCTGAAGTTGACAGAGTAAAGGAGGCCATCCATGAAGGAAGATTGTGGGAATATGTTTTCAAAAAGGCCCGTTCACACCCAAAGCTCTTTGAGACTATCAGTGTATTTACAGAAAATCCAGCATATTTTGCAGATAGAACACCCAGATTTAAAGAAAAGGCCATCTTCCTCTTTTCAAAAGAGGATCAGTTTAGACCAGAAGTTACATCTTTTCACGCCTTGGTTCGTAAATTCAGGTGTAAAAAAGATACACTTGTTATAGTACCAGATGGTACTGTCAGACCATTTTATCTTTCAAAAGAATATAATGACTTGAAAAAGAAATTTACAAAAAAATACGACGCTATCCAGTTCTGTCAGTTTAATCCTTTTCTTGGAATAATCCCACTTGAAATTTCTGACATGTATCCTGCATCACATTATGTCATGCCAAGAATACGATACAAACAGGAGGAATTTTCGGAGTTTACAAAAACATGGAAAATCTTTTTTGCAAACAATAATTTCAAAACAGTATACACAGCAAACGATGAATTTTTAAAAAATCATACAAAATTGCTGCCTAAGAAAATCAAGATAATTTCAATTAATAGAAAGTAAAAATAAGAAAAAGGAGTGCGAACAGATTACGCTTATTTGCTTAATGCGGCGTCTTCTGCCCAGCCTTTTACAAAGACTCCGTTCTTGTGAAGAGGGACTGGTTGACCAGCTGTATAAGTCATTGGTCTCATCCAAAAGATTGATTTTGTTGGGCAAACTCCAATGCATGCTCCATCAGAAATGCATCTTTCTGGATAAAAAACAAATGCTTTTCCTCTCTTCCAACCCTCAACGGGTTTTACACGGAGTACATCTGGACCAAGAGAAGTACAGATCTCTACGCATAGTGCGCAGCCTATACATCTTTGTTCATCAATGTCTGGAAGTATTGCTATTGGCATTTTATCTTCTCTTTTTGATCATGTCATGGTTTGCTATTTAAACCATCTGTAAAATCCATAACAGAGTTATAGAATTTTTTCAGTGAGGAAAATAAAATAAAAAACAAAAAGTAAGTAGTGTTATGTTTGATTACTTCTTGGTTTGTCGTATAGCGTCTATTTGACCGCTAGTTATCCAATCAAGTAATTCAGCAGATGTAGGATTTAGATCACCTTTTTGATTCATCATGTTGTGTACCCAAACCCAGTTTATCTGATTTAGTAATGGCTTGTTTCCCTCATCGCCCTTGCGAACTTTGTCTCGAAGGTCTTTTGGGATCGTATTCCACCATTGTTCGTAGGTTCTACCCATGGACAGATCATCTTTAGTTGATCTAATTAAGTCTTTTGTAAATTATCTAAATAATGGAACGATATACAAAAAACGCTAAACGTTTAAAGGTACTTTGAAGAGACTTTGAATTCTTGCAGGTTAAAGTTCTTGGTGCGGCCCAAGAGGTAGGCCGATCGGCATTTCAAGTTAATTGTGATGGTGCAAATTTTCTTTTGGATTATGGTGTTCTTTTGGGAAAAGAACAACAATATCCAATGCATGTAAAACCAAGAGACATAGATGCAGTGGTTATTACCCATGCACATCTTGATCATTCAGGTTATGTTCCATCTCTTTTTGTAAATGGAAAAAATGAGGTATATGCAACACCGCCGACATTCGATCTATCTAGACTTTTGATTGAAGACATGCTTAGGCTGCAAAAGAATTTTTTCCCTTTTGAAATGCCGGAAGTGGTCAATATGATAAAACATTCCAAAGAAATAGAATATAGAGAGAAAATCAAGAAAGGCAATGCATCCTTTGAGCTACGCGAATCAGGACATGTGGTTGGTGGTGGTGCGGTAATTGTCGAGTCTAGAAATAAAAGACTCTACTATACAGGAGATATCAACCCAAGAGGTTCACGTATGTTACGTGAAGCAGATTTTGATTTTGATGAGGTTGATCTGGCCATAATAGAGAGCACTTATTCACAGACTGAACAGACGCCACGAAATGAAACTGAAGAAAAATTCATGGAATTTGCGTATGAGGTATTAGATAGAAAGGGAACACTGTTTGTGCCAGCTTTTTCAGTAGAAAGATCTCAGGAGATTGCATGTGTCTTAAAAAATGCAAAATTCAAACACAAAGTCGTAATGGATGGAATGGCTGTAAAGGTAAACGAGGTAATGCTTCGTTATCCAGAATACCTACGTGATCCAAAAGTTTTTGCTGATTCAATTCATCAAGCCATGTGGATTAAAGGAGAAAGAGAACGAAAGGATGCATTGAACGAACCATGTGTGGTAATATCACCAGCTGGAATGCTTGTCGGTGGTTCAGCTGTATACTACTTACAACAGCTTGCACTTGATAAGAAGAATGGTATTGCAATGGTATCATACCAAGGTGAAGGAACTCCTGGTAGAAAATTACTTGAGACAGGCAAAGTCAATGTTCGTGGAAAAGATGTGAGAACAGAAGCTGATGTCAAACAATTTGAATTTTCAGGACATGCAGATAGAAAAGATCTTTTTGAGGTCATCAAGAAAATAAAAGGAAATCCAAAGATTTTGACTGTTCATGGAGACAAAGATTCTTGTACAAAGTTTGCAGAAGAGATACGCGAGAGATTTGGATTTGATGCATATGCTCCAAAAGCTGGAGAAGTAATTACTGTTTGAGATGCAAGAATTAAAGAAAATAGATTTAGATACCACCATTAATAGCGGTCAAGTTTTTCTTTGGGAAAAAATTGACTACTCGTGGTATGGTGTTAATGGTTCTGAAATTTTAAAGATCATACAAGATCCATTTAAGATCATCTCTTCAGAGAAAAGAGTAAGTGATTTTTTTAGACAAGATGACAACATGGAAAAAATTCTAAGAAGCATAAGAAAAGACAAGCTTGTAAAAGATGCAGTTACGCGTTTTCCTGGATTAAGACTAATGCGACAAGATCCGTTTCAATGTTACATTTCATTTATTTGTTCATCAAATGCATCCATCCAAAACATAAAACAAATGTTAAAAAGAATTTCAGAAAAATTTGGCAAGAAGATAAATTTTGATGGTCGTGAATTTCACACTTTCCCTGCAGTAGAAAAACTTGTTAACGCCAATATTACAGAACTTCTATCATGCGGATTAGGTTTTAGAGCAAAGTATGTAAAGAAAGCATCTAGGGATGTGGTCTCAGGAATAATAGATTTCAAGCATTTAAAAAAGATGGACTACAAAACTGCAAAAGATATTCTTGTGAACATATATGGCATAGGTGATAAGATTGCTGATTGTATATTGCTGTTCTCACTTGAAAAGCTTGAAGCATTTCCAATAGACAGATGGACGCTACGGATTTTACGTAAGTATTATTCTGATGTGTTTGATGAATCAATTAGTAAATCAATTACTAAAAAAAAGTATGAAGCTATACATGAAAAAATTGTCAAGCATTTTGGCCCTTTTGCGGGTTATTCACAACAATTTCTTTTCAAAATGGAAAGAGATCTAAATAACAAAAAATGGTTGTAAAAAGCTCTTAATATGGTAGCCCTAGCCAACTTCTTGGGCCTGTAGCTCAGCATGGATAGAGTGCTGGACTTCTAATCCAGTGGTCAAGGGATCGAAGCCCTTCGGGCCCGCTTTTCGTTCATAATTTATTTATCGTCAAAGTATGATGTATAGAATATGAAAGATGTTGAATTGAAGTTAGAAGAATCAAACATAACTCCTCATACTGAGATAAAGGGTAGAATAGAAGTCAGATATCAAGGAAGATATGATGGTATTGTAATCAACACTCAAATCTTAAACTCCAACCAACTCATAATCTACAAATCATATAATGGTAAACCCATCTCACAAAATCTATCAAGGTTATTCATAAGCAAGGATAACATGCCTGAAAATAAAGCAGAGTTTACAGCTACAATAGAGTTCAAACCTTCCGAACCACATGATGTAAAGTTTCGCGTTTCTATAATTCAGGAACATAAGGAAATTGAAAGTGATATTTTATTTGCTAAGCTGGTTGTCTAGAATCTAGCCTTTGTAATAATTAGTTTACCCTTCATCCATGGATGTGGTTCACAGTGATAGTCTATCTCAACTTCAGGCGCAGTGAATAAGAATTCGTATTTTTCGCCCGGTTTTACTACACCGAGAGAACCAAATTTACCACTATACTTGTCCACATATTCATGTCCCGCATCAGCTGTAACAGTGTGTGGAGTATCGTCGATGTTTTTCCAAACAATCTTGTTATCAATTCCAAGTTGTATGTTTACTAGCTTTGGTACAAAATTATCTTGTTGTTCTGGACTTGAAGAACCTTTGATCATATTTATCACCGTTTCTTCATGCGGGTTAAGAATTTCTTCAGAAATTTTTGGTTTAGCGGTAAGTTCTGGAAGATAAAATAACTGATAATAAGAAATGCCAGCAGCCATTCCAACTATCATCGCAATTATAGCTATACCGTAAGCATGGCTAGATGTTGGCTTGCTCAACGAATCTTGATGATTTTTGCTAGTCTTATAAAGCTATTCGATTGAAAAAGTTGCAGAAAAAATTTATGGTTTTTTCAAGTCAGTGCTAGCGGATACTTCGTTAACAGGACTAGTTACAGAAACTGATTTTATTTCTGGTGTCACTTGTTTTGATTCAGATGGTGTAGCAGATGACGACTTGTCCTTTTCTGGCAGCTTTGTCATATTGGTATCTGGTGCAACGCCGATTGGTTTTGGAACTTCCTTTTCAATTGCCGGAGGCGGAGTTGGAAGTTTCTTTGCTTCATTCATGCCATACCTGTAAACATGGAACATTCCAGCAAACACAAGAAGAATCACTCCAGTAATGAAAAGATTAAAGTTGTTCATACCTGAAAGTGCTGCATTGTATGCTGCTATGTTAAGATAGACTTGGAATCCCAATAGTGCAACAATTAGCCAGTTTATCCACTTTGCAGACAGTTGTATTTGTGCTACTTTTTGCGGTCCCTTAGATGCAGCAAGTTTTGCTTTCCTTTCTGCTTCTTTTGACATTTTTATCATCATGTATGAAAATCCAAATCCAAGTGGCACAAGTAATATCATCGTAGTGTAGAAGAATATCGGATCTATCACAAGTCTTTGTACAAGTGGCATTGTAGTATCTGGCGATATGTAGAATCCCCAGTATGTGGTAACCATGATTTGCGCAATACCTGTAATTCCAAATGCAGTAATCATTGGTCTGTCTTTCCAAGAGAATTTCTTGTATCTGTCAATGAAGGGAATTATGAGTAGTGAAAGGATAAACAGTCCAGGCCAGAGTACACCAGTTACAAACTTGTCATATTGTGTTCTAAGAAATGCATAGAGGCCAGTTAGGTACCACTCAGGTACAGTGATTCCTGGAGGAACTGTGGGTTCAAACTTGAAACCCATATCAACTGGAAAGACACCACCTGTGATCAAAATGGCACCAGAAATTGCCATGACCATTGGAACGTCAAATACTAGGAATCTTGGCATGTGAACAGCCATTAGTCCTAGCATTACTACTGGAAGTACAAAGACATGTTGTGCGTAAAATCTTAAAACGAAATCATGAAATCCGCTACCAAACATTGCCTCACGTATTGTAGGTCCTGCAATTGGAATTGAGTTTGTAAGCGATGCGGCAATGCTAATTGCAAGCTCAGCACGTTCACTAAATATTATATCATATCCTGTAAATGCCTCAAGAATAGTTACTGTACCAAGTATGACTCCTGTAACCCATAAAATTTCATTTCGTATTTTGTATCTTCCACTAAAATATTGATAATACATGTGCAAAATTGCCAGAAGTACCATTGCGTTTGATGCGTGATAATGTATGTTTCTGATGTGGAAACCAAATGGGACATCGTTGTTTATTTTTTCTACACTGTCCCACGCTCTGTCCAATATTGGTTCATAATAAAACATCAGAAGTGCACCACTTATTCCAAGAATTATAAAAACAACAAATGTAAGCATGCCAAGAAATCCAAATGGACTTACAAATCTTGCTGGAAATGAGAACTTTGAACCAATGAATACAGTTCTGTCTAGTCCATCCCACACCCAGTAAAAGAAGTCTACAAGACCGTTTCTACGACTTAACGAAACGACCATATCCTACAATTCCATTTTCATTTGCATTCCATTTTGCGGGAGAAATCCATAAGAATCCATCGGCATCTGTTTCAAGTGTAAGATTAGGAAGAGTATTTGATGGAGGCGCTTGAAGTGAAGCAGGTCCTACAAAGGCTGTTCCTGTGAGAGGATTATACATGCTTCCGTGACACGGGCATTCACCTCTCTTTCTTCCCTCTTCTGGCCAATATTTCCACAAACACCAGAGATGCAAGCACACCATACTATAAGCACGGAAAGCACTAGTATCTTTTGCATCGCCACCAAGTTCTGATGGGAGCCGAATAAATTGCCATTTTCTAAAAGCCTCTTCATCGAGAACTCGGTCGCCTGTTTTTGGATATGTGATGACTTCAGCGTGATTTACTGGATAAGTGTTAACACTTGCATGAGTATCGTCAGGTAGTATTACTTTTGCCCTATCCAATGAAGTGGTATCTGGATTTGGCATGAAGTTTCCCCATGGAACATATGGAGTAAACGCAAGTCCGGTTCCTGCAGCACCTAACAATTTTAGAAAATCTCGTCTGGACAGCGTACCCTTGGTACCAGTATTCTGTTCAGACATTCAAGTTTTCGTTTTTGAAAAATTGCATATAAACCTTGTTCTAGTGTTTCTTAGAAATTTTGGTTTTCTTAGCTACTACTATGGCAACTATAGCAATTATTATTCCAATGATTATTCCTTGTAGTAAAACAAAGTTTTGATCTAATACTCCTCTTGGATTTTCAAGGAATGGTCTGTTATCTATGTTTACTATGATCTTTTTTGATATTTCATTTCCTGCCAAATCTTTTGCTGAAATTTGAATGTCGTATTTCCCATTGTCTAGTGTCCTTGTATCAAGTTGTACAAATTTACTGCCTGAAATTGTGCCGTTAGGAAGCATTATTCTAATTCCTCCCGAGTCTGGTAAATTTTGTTCAGAAACATCAACATCTATAGAAATTATGTTTGATACAACTGATCCGTTTGTTGGAGATTTGATGAGAAGTTCTGGAGGTTTGTTATCAACTTTGAATTCAACCTCTTTTTCTGTACGATGTCCAACTGTGTCAGTAACAGTTACTTTAATAGTATGAAGGCCATCTGCAAGAAGCTCAGACGGAATTTGAGACTCTGTATTGATTTCAATTTCATTTCCATCAAGAGAATATTTTATGACATCAATGTTTTCTTCTATTATTTCTGGTTGAATTTTGTGTGTGCTGTTGATGAATTCTGGGATCACAAACAATATTTGCGGATCTTTTTCGTCTGGTAAAATTGTAGAAAACTTGGCAGTTACTGTTACTGGTTCTGTAAGAGATTGACCACCAAATAAAGTAGCATGCATCAAAATAGAATATGTTCCTGTTTGATTTATTGGTGCATATAACACTGTAGATGTATCATCTTTGTTTTTTATTGGAAAGAATCCGCCACCTTCACTAAATGGACTTGTGCCAAGCCAATCCCCAGTAGGCCATCCTTGAAAATGACCAAGCACCCCAGGCGGAACATTTGTTTGAATAATTCTTCCCCTAGGATCAACTACAAATACTGAGAGATTCGTGTTTTTATTTTCCCATGAAATGTTTAACGCTATAGAGTTGATCGTTTTATCTTGCACATCAAAGTAATATTGTCTCCAATCTCCTGCGTTATACCTGTTTGTCATATCAAAGGCACCACCAATGTATCCATTGCCATATAATGCATCGTCATTCTGTGAACCTTCTATCACAGTTGGAAGATCTTTTCCTGTAACACCCTTTGTAACAGCATAAGAAACAGGCACGTTTACTTCGTGTAAAATACCTTGGAATGTGATAAAGCCTTGATAAACTCCAGGTTGAGAATCTTGTGGAACGATAAGTGTCGCAACTAGATTAGATGAACTGTTTGGCGGTACTTCGATGTGATCATAGTTTACCCAGACAGACTCCCACTGTTCCTTTTTGTAAAAGCTTGTTGTAACAGTATAATCCATAGAGGTAGAATTTTTCTTTGTATCTCCAATCCAATATGAGTATTTGGTCGGTACTGGATATACGCCAACTAGGGGGACATTTTTGAATTTTGAATTTGGTTCTGCAACTCTTAATTCTTGTACTGTTCCCCATGAACCGCCACGATTTACCAATGAGAGTTCATCGTATGTTACTTTGGTATCGTTGTTTTTGTCATACCAGTCATATAGATATACTGAGGAAATCTTCATATCATTTGCATAGATTTTCTCAGTTTTATTCATAAAATTATCAAATGGAAAATTCACATTTACGATCATTAATGATGCATCATTTGGTATGGATTTCTTTTTTTCGAAGAACACATTCATTTCGTCATCTTTGACGATGTTTTCAAGAGGAATGTAATTAGGCCTAAATGTACCTGATTTATTTATTAGTGGATCTTGTAACCTAACTTCAGTTGTGCTGTTGTATTGATATTTTTTAACAAGCTCTAGGATTTGCGGTTTTATTGCAATATCAAGAGTTCTATTTGTTGGATTCTCAATTGTAAAGGTTGCAAAAGTTCGCTCACCAGGGTAGAGTCTGCCACCAAACCATGGAGTCATTGGAAGGGAATCATTGCTTAAATGTAAATTTTCTATTCCAAAAGAGGATGAATTTATTGTATTCGCCGGAACATCAAGAATTTTTTTTATGTTAATATATGAAGCGTTATTGTATATGATGAAAGTGCCACTTTTTCCCTTGACAAAGTTTACTGCACTTTCTATGTTTACAATTCCTGCTCCTTGTGTAAAGGGATCATTTTCTAAATCAGTTGCGGTGGACATTAAAATATTTTTGAGTTTGAACGGATCATATTCTTTGTTTTCATGTTTCATACTTTCCATCAGTACCGCTGCAGAACCAGAAACAAGTGGAGCTGCCATACTTGTTCCTCCAAACATTGTAAACGGATCAGTTGCATTTTTGGTCTTCTTTGTAACACTTGAAGGTGTAAAGCTGTATGCACCAATATTCATCAGATCTGGTTTTGGATCACCTATTATTCCAGGGCCTTTGCTTGAAAAATCTGCTATCTCATTTGATGACGTTGTAGTATTACCAAATCTTGGTTGATTCTTAAACGGGCCGTACCCAACATAGACATTGTTAGTTGTCGCTCCTACACTAAGACCATACGGTGCTGCATTTGGTAATCCAAGAGTTCCATATCCATGGCCTGCATTTCCCGCACTACTAACAATGAGTACTCCAGGATAATTTTTGTCAATTGAACCGGGCACGGTGAGCATACTTAGAACAAGTGACAAAACATCAAGGCCTGGTACCGATTGTAGAGTTGGAAAGTTAGAAACTCCCCAACTGTTTGATATTATGTCGACCCTAGGTTTTCCTTCAAATATCCAATTATTATTTTCTTGATGAAAACCCGATGCCCATAACCAAGCATACATTGCATCACCAAACCACAGAGCCTTTATTGGAACAATTTTTGCACCTGGTGCTACACCTTTTAGTGAATATTTTGTTGAATTGCCATAAATATCGTATTTTTCTGTCCCTTTTGATGTTATAGATGCAGCGCTTGATGTACCATGGCCTACAAAATCATACATCACTCCAAAATAATTTCCTTTTGGATCAATTGGAAGCAACAATGTACCATTTGTCGCGCGGATTTTCTGTTCAATAAAAGACGGTTTTTTTATAACACCATAAATGTCAAGTACGCGGGCACCCAGAGTTCCTGCGCTGTAATCAAATTTTCCATCCTTGTCAGAGTCATATAAGAAAAATTCTTTTCCATTTCCTAAAGTAATTGGAGTTTCATCAGTAAAATCAAAATCATATTTTGGAGGCACCTTGTCTTTCGAGTCAAAACGTGTAAAATCAATCCATGATGAAGACATATCAGGTACTACAGTGTCATAAAGACCTGCAATTTTTGAATCTAAAACAAGTACTGGGACTAGTTGTAATCGTGTGAATTGACCCTGTAACACGCCTTGATAAATTACACCTAAATGATATATTCCACTTGTTGAAACTAGATCATCTCTATTATTTTTTCCAATTTTCATATCATTTGATACAGTACCATTAAGAACAGGAGCCCCGCCACTAGGATAGAGTGAGTTAAAGACCAATACAGCAGTGCCATTTCCTTTTTTTACTAGATTTAGAAACACCCCTTCGAAATTAACATATACTGAAGAAGTGATGTTTTTTGAAATTGGTTTTGTGTAATTTGTGATTACTCCTTTGTCGTTTATATTTGCAATAAACGTGGCATTTGTCAAGACTAAACCCTGACCATCTGCATCAATCATTATAGGATAATTGTTTTGGTCACGCGCAAGTGAATCTCTAATATCAGGGTTTGAAAAATCTGTTCCGGTGTCTACTATACCTATTGTTATTCCCTTACCATCATAACCATATTTTCTAAACACTTCATCAGAACCTGTTATAGAACCAATTCTTGATGCCTCTGAAGCAGTTTTATTGTTTAATGAGTTTGGTGTAAAATCAAACTCTAATTGAAAATCTTCAATTATTTTATATCCTTTTGATTGCAGATTAGATATATCGTTTTGATAGAAAGTTCCAACTAAGAAAAATCCTTTATCAGAACTTATTCCATATGCTAGATTCTCTGCAGATGATCTTACATCAGAAATAGAACCAGAACCAAAGACAACATATCTTTTGATTTGATTTTCTGTAATTGTAGGAGATATTTTGATGATATTTGAATTTTCTAGATTCAATTGAGGTGTTGATTGCACTAGATCGACGTCATAGAATCCATAAGATGCCTTGGCAAATGTAGATACAAGCAATACGAGAATTAAAAAAAATGCCAATTTTGGCATAATAGAAAAACCCATTCTTTGTCTATTATAGCTATCTTCGTCTAGCAAGAATTGTTATTTGTAAAGCGATAATCACTGCGATTAGTGCCACAATTGGTAGAAACAATGAGTTAAATTGTCCAGATGCTTCTTCTATGTTTTTTACCGAACCAGTGATCAGATTAACACTATTGTCTATGTTTTTATTAGTTTCAATTAGAGCGGTTTGACTTTTATCAAGTGTTGAACCAAATTCTTTGGTTTCATTCTTTAGTTTATTCAATTCTTCAGATGTAGAATGGAGTATAGAGTTTAGTTGTAGAATCTGATTTGAAATTCCTTCTATATCCTGTTTTAAAACAACAGTTGCAGAAGACCCATGGGACACAGTTCCCTGATTGAATGATACTATATGAAATACGTATGTTCCTTCCTGTTCTGGAATATAATCAGCATAATAGATTCCTTGATGAAGAGTTTTAAATGAAAGAGCCAGACTGGTGACTTCTCCTGTTGGAAGATGCACATGTGATGTTCCCAGAAGTTTTTCAGGAGAACCGCCAACTAATACACCATCGCTTGTAGTTTGTACAAATATTCTAATAGGAACATTTACAGCTGCCGTTTGTGGTGCAAAAACAAGCGTGTTTACAGTTCTTTGTACTGGAACTTCAACAAGTTCAGACGATGGAGCAAATTTTACATCGATCTTTTGTGAAAGTCCTTTTTCTTGATTAGAGATCACTTCTACGGTGTATGTCCCATAGGGAAAGGTGGTAGACGGACTAGGCCAGTTAATTAGTACATGTAAAAATTCACCTTTTGCATCAGCAGTAATTTGATCAAATTTTGCAATTGTGCCATCTGGAGCAAATAATCTTAAAATCAGGCCATCATTGGGAAGTGCTTTTCCATAAACGAGGAGTGGTTGGTCATCAGAATACACTTTGTTATCAGTGAACAATTGAAGGGATTCTGCATGAACCGCTGATAAACTAATTGATAAGATTAAAAGAAGTAATAGTCCTGCTTTTGTTTTCAATTCATTCATGATGACTCTTACCTATAGATATTGGTTCTGGTAAAAATAGAATTCTAGGTTTAATCTTGAATGTATCTTTCTATATTCATTGAATTTATAGCAGCTAGTGAATAGTTGTTTTGTTCTTTTTTTAATATTGTAAGAGAGGCATTTCGTATTATTAGTTCGTATAGAGATTCTGGTTTTAGATGCAGAATTGTAGAAAGCATAGCCTTGATTGGATCCATGTGTGTTACAAGTAAAACATTTTGTCCTTTGTGCTCTTTTGAACAATAGTCAACCATATCTAACACTCTTTTTTTAACATTGGAAAATGGCTCAACTCCATTTTTTTCAATAATTGGATTATCCTGATAGAACTTTAGAAACACATTACCATGTTTTGTAAACATATCCTCGTAAAACATTCCAGAAAACATTCCCATGTCAATCTCGGTGAGTCTTGGATCTGTTTTGATTTCAAGGTTAAGATTTTTGGCAGCTATTTTAGCTGTATTTATTGCTCTTTCGATAGGACTAGAATAAATTGCTGAGATTTCAAGTGGCTTTAAGAATTTGACAATCTTTTCTGCTTGTTGAAGACCTGTTTGTGTGAGTGGAAAACCCTCTGTGCGGCCAGCAAGAATTCGTTCTACATTATTCTTTGCTTGTGCATGACGTAGAAAAATTATCAAGGACAAGAATGCTTCAGATTTTAAAGAAGAGATAATAATAACATTACCAGCGTTTGTTTTATGAAAATAGGGATCATAGGCGGAACTGGTGGGATGGGAAAAGGTTTTGCGTTAAGATGGTGTGTAAATCATGATATTTTGATTGGTTCACGTGATGCAACAAAAGCAGTACAAGCATCTCTTGAATACTCAAAGAATGCTGCCGAACTTTATGGTTCTGTAAAAGGCAAGATAATAGGAGATGATAATGTTTCTATAGCTAAAGAAAGTGACGTTTTGGTTTTATCTATTCCATATGAAAACATAGATTCAACTTGTCCTGCCATCCTTTCCAACATAAAAGATAGTTGTATTGTAATTTCGCCAATAGTACCTATGATAAAGACCAATTCAGGATTTGAATTTATTTCGTTTATTGAGAAAAAACCTTCTGCTTTTGAAACGGTACAAAAACACATGAAAGACAAAACAAAGCTTGTTGCTGCATTTCACACAATATCAGAAAAAAAACTAGTAGATCCTAATCTCGTTTTGGATTTTGACATATTTGTCTGTGGAGATGATCAAAGTGCAATTGAAATAGTTAATGGATTAGTTAGAGAAATAAAAAATCTCAGACCTCTCATTCTTGGTCCTGGTTCACTTTCTTATCTTGCAGAAGTTGCAACACCAATACTTTTGAACGCAATGATAAGAAACAAGATGAAGAATCCTGGATTAAAGATAGTTTAAAGTCTACAAAATTTAGAATGACATCATGAGAACGGTTAATCGCCGTTGGCGTAATTGGTTTACTGCCATGGGAGTTTTGTTCATCGTAGGTGCATCTATAATAATTATTAGAAATTTACTTATCTGGGGACCAGAGTTTGTATGGGACTTTTTCCTATCTAATGAAATTACAAATGAAAAAATTTCCACAGGAATGATTTTCTTTGGATGCTTTTTGTTATATCTAGGGTTTAGGATGACATCAGATGAAGCAAGATAGATTTTTAAAATCACAAAAGATCCTCAGACTCGCTACTATTGATAAAAAAGGAATACCGCACATTGTTCCTGTGTGGTATTTGTACAAAGATGGTATTTTTTATGTTGGAACTAACACTTCTACTAAAAAAGCAAAAAATGTAAAGAAGAATTCTAAGGTTAGTTTTTGTGTAGATGCAGGAATTCGTTCTCCAATATTTGGAGTGATGGGAAGAGGAGTTGCCAGACTAATTTTGAATAAGAAAATTGTTTCAAGTGTAACCAAGAAGATTTTGTTAAGGTATTTCAAAAGTTTGAGCAATACATCTGCTCAGGAACTTCTTGCTAAGACAGATTGTATCATAAAGATCACGCCAAAAAAAATCACAGTGTGGGAGTTTTAAGCCACAAATTCTTCAATTTTGTCAAGTGCTGATTCTAATATACTAATTTCTGGCAAAAAGACCATTCTAAAGTGCCCACTGCCATATTGAGTTCCAAAACCTGAACCATGCACAGTCAAGATGCCTTTTGATTTTAAAAGATCTATGACAAATTCCTTATCGGAGGCGTATTTTGTACTCTCAATCTTTGGAAATGCATAGAAAGCCCCTTTTGGAATGGAGCAGCTAAGTCTATTCATGCCGTTTAATCTTTTGATTACATAGTCTCTTCTCTTTTTTAATTGAGAGACAAATTCTGAAATGTAATTTTGTGGACCTCTAAGTGATTCCAATGCAGCATGTTGAACTGGCAAATTAGAGGCAATTCTAACTCTAGCAAGCTTCGGTATATTTTCACGAAGAAGTTCAAGTCTTTTTGAATTGTTAAATGCGATATAACCAATTCGCCAACCAGACATAAGATGTACCTTTGAGAAACCATTTACTAGTATGACTGGAGAGTCACTGCTGACTTTGCCTATTCCAACAAACTTTTCATCGAAGACTATCTGATCATATATTTCATCACAGATTATGTATAGATCATGTTCAACTGCAATTCCTACTAGATCTCTTAGAGATTTTTCGTTAAAGACTGCACCAGTCGGATTGTTTGGGCTGATAAGACAGATGGCCACAGTTTTTGATGTGATTTTTGATTTTATGTCACCAAGATCTGGCGTAGAATTGCTTAGATCTACTGAAAATTCTATTGGAATCCCTCCAAATAATCTAACATAAGAAGCGTATGGCGGGTAATATGGTCCAGGAATCAGAACCTCATCGCCGGTTTCCACTATAGAGGCCATCAACATTTCAAGTCCTTCTGAGACCCCGTTTGTTACTATGACATCATCTTCTGAAACAGAGAGACCTTTTGCTTTTTCTTTTTGAGCAATGGCACTTCTAAGTTCAGGTAGTCCTTCGGATGCAGCATAATAATTCTGTCCTTTTTTTACAGCGTTGATGAATGCATCTTTGACATTTTCTGGAGGCTGAAATCCATATTGGACTGGATCACCGATGTTAAGATATGTTATTTTATGACCTTCTTTTTCCAGTTTTCTTGCAGCTAGTGCAATGTCACGTATGGCATATTCTACACCTGTAACTCTTTTTGATATTTTCAATTATCTAGACAGATATTTAGCCCCGTTAAATTCTTACTTGATCGGACCCGTTGCATAGCCAGGATAGTGCGGGTGGCTTCGGACCACCAGGTCGAGGGTTCGAATCCCTCCGGGCCCTTAATTTTAGATCATTCAGTGTTGTAGATTTAAGACATAGTATAAGAAATTAGAAAACATGCGGAGATATTCATCATTTAAAATTAGTATTACTTTAGTTGTTATTGCTTCTATATGGATATGGGTTTTGTTTTCAGGCAGTGAAAAAGTATCATTAAGTACAGAATTAAATGCGAAGGAGATAACCACAGTTGATTTGTATTTAACAAAAAGCGGGCTTGGATATTATACTATTACAATCCCAGAATATGCCAAGCATGTTCTTTTTGTACAGATACTAGATCCTCATGGGAATGTTATAGCAGATAAGAAAATTGAAACTAAAATGAGTATAGATTATTTCAAGTTTTTAGACACTGGCAAATATACCATGGAGATAACCAATTTTTCTGAAGAACCAGTCTCAATAGAGGCAAGTCTTGGTGACACCACTATATCTCAATTAATGATTCCTGCAATTATTGTATTTTTTGGAGCTGTCATTGTTGTATATTCAGGGTATAGAAAATTGAGTGATCAGAGTACTGCGCAGCCAGAAGAGAACACCTCGTAAACTGGCACACATAATACTACAGCGCCAAAAAGAAGGGTCAGATTAAATACAATCCATGCTGCAGAAAGAAGAACAGATATAATGGCAAAGGGTATAATTTTTCTAGCACTTTGATTGCGGATTTGTGAGATAACCAGAAATCCACCTAAAGCACTTAAGAAAAGACCTGATTCAAGTACAAGATGAGAAATGCTTACAACACCGTCAATGCCTAATATATCGTGTGAAATTAAGTCTGTATAACCTGCAGTAATCTGTAAAATTGCTCCGATTAGTACAATTTTCAGTTTTTTGTTCAAGATTTTATTTTTTGAATTACTAACTATCAGAACAGAACCTAAGATAGCAGAACATGCAACCATGCCAACCCCAGCATAGACAAACATGTGTTGGGTTGTCCAAAATAGTTCTGGTTCACGCATCAGGTGCGATGTAGCATCCCATATTCCAGCTAACAATTCTGTAACGGTACCAAAAACTGCAAGAATTGAAACTAGAAAGAGTAGAGTTTGTCTTTTTGATATTAGTGAGTTTTGGATGCGGAAAAGAGACAATTCAAGTAAAGTTGTTTTTTACGCAATATATAGAGTGTCATCATGAAAAATTTAGCTACTGCTTTCTTGAGCTCTCACATATGCAACAGCTTTTTTCATTTCCAATGCGCGCTCAAAGAGTATCTTGCGCAATTCAATTAGTTCTGATGCGGTCATGCTTCGTTTTTGTGACTCGTAAAATAATTCCGCAAATCCTCCTGTCACATATCCTACAAAGATTCCAAAGGCTACCTCTATGTCATCTTTAGCAAGTGGTTTCAAATCAGATGCCATATTTCGCATTTGTTGAGGATTTATCATTAGATTGTCTATTAGAGAATGTAATGCATCTTTTAGCTGGACAGTAAGTACCATCTAATTTTTAATCTCAGCATATCACACAAGAACTTTACCAGATCAGATCTTATGACAAAATTTGGATCTTTTTTGACTGACCTACAATTATTATACCTCATAAGAGAAGAGAATTCATGAGCCCTGGAATAGGACTAATGAAGAGAAGACTCCCTACTGAGAAAGAAGCAATTCCCTTGGCAGTTTCGGGCACAATAAAACAGTATGGTGTTTCTGCAGACCAAGTTAAAACACTTGAAACAAAATATGATGAAGATGGGGGTGACTGGTATGTTGCTTTGGGTTTTAACGAAAAAAGAATTATTGTTAAGATGGATTCTGTGCAAGGAATTATAACAGAAATTAAAGAAATTTAGTGAATTGTAATTTATTTTTTAAACTGTACGTTTGAGACTTCTGGTTCTTTGATGACAATCAATCCAGCATCCCGTAATTGTTGCACAAGCTGTATCACTTCTTTTTCTACTTGTCTTCTTTGAAGTCCCATTTTTTGTGCAAATGCATCTACAAGATCTGTTATTCTTCTCTGCCCGTTACATAATTTCCAAAAGTCAATAATTGCTTGGTTTACCATAGATCCCTGCTCATGCTCATTCATCAATACTAACGAACCATCTTCTTGTTTTACAACAGAACCTACTCCTTGTGGCAATGCAGTTTCATAGTTTATTGGTGTAATCGTTTTTTGTTTACCATAATTGATCAACTTCTTTCCTGCTTCAGACATTTTTTCTGGAGTCCATGCAGGCTCCCAAACTATTTCAACATTAATGCCATTTACGCCAGGAACTTTGTTAATGTATCTTTTTACATCACTGACTAATGTGTCATGTAAAGGACAACCTCGTGTTGTCATAGTCATTTTGATATCTACTTTATTGTCAGTACTTACATTAACTCCGTAAATTAATCCCATGTCTACAACATTGATTGGAATTTCAGGGTCCATGCATTGTTTTAGAGAGTCTAGAATTTGTTGTGAGGTTACTGTACCCATAAAATGGGTTCAATTAAACATGAAATAAATACCTTACAGCTTTGATTTGAATAACTTTTTGATAGATTCTTCAAAAGGCGGTTTAACTATACCTGCTTCTGTTATAATACCAGTAATGAGTCCTGGAGGAGTAATGTCAAAGGCGGGGTTTATTACATTAATGTCGTCAGGTGCCGTTTTTTTGCCTGCAATTCCAGTAACTTCAGTTGCTTTTCTTTGCTCTATAATAACATCTTCGGGATTACTTTTTAGATCGAATGTTGAAAGTGGTGCAGCTACATAGAAAGGAATCTTGTGCTGCTTTGCCATCATTGCTACCTGATAGGTACCAATCTTATTGTATACATGACCAGTTCGTAAAATTCTGTCCGCACCCACTATTACTTTGTCTACCAACCCCTTTGACATAGCATATCCTACTGCTGTGTCTGGAATCAAGCTAACATCAATACCATCGTATTTTAGTTCAAAAGCAGTAAGTCTGGAACCTTGCATCACAGGTCTTGTTTCTGTTGCTATAACCTTGATTTTTTTTCCATCTTCTTTGGTTGCACGAATAACACCTAATGCAGTACCATAACCCACTGTAGCAAGTGCTCCTGCATTACAATGAGTCATTATCGTGTCATTGTTTTTAAAGAGCACAGAACCGCGTCTACCCATCTTCTTGTTTGTTTCTATGTCTTCTTCTGCCATCTTTTTTGCAGTTTCAATAATGGTATTTGTTATTTGAGAAATCTCTTTGCCTTCTTTTGCTACTTTCATTATTCTTTCAAGACCCCATGCCAAATTCACAGCAGTAGGTCTTGTTTCAAAAAGAATTTTTCTTGCTTTTTCAAGGTCTTCTAAGAGTTTTTCCTTTGTTTTTGATTTGCTTTGTAGTGCTGCTAAAGCAAGTCCAAATGCACCTGCAACTCCAATTGCTGGAGCACCTCGTATTACAAGAGTTTTGATTGCGTTTGCAACATCTTTGTAGTCTTTGTATTTTACAAATACTAGTTTATTTGGTAATTTAGTTTGATCAATCATTACTACCGTATTATTTTTCCACTCTATTGTTCTGAGGCTAGAATGAATTTTTGTTTCCTGTTTCAATATTTCTTCCCTTGTTTTTTTCGCTGTTTAAGAATTTTCGCATAATCAGCGTTTATTTCTCTAATGAGATCAAGTGTTTCATCAGATATTAGATCAAGATTCTGTATCACGCAATGCCCACCAATAAAACCTGGAAACATTTTTGGTCTATTACCTAAGAATTTGTGAATTTCATCTGCAAAGGACCACATCTCGTCAAAGTTTACCTTATTTTTTATAGCAATCATATTACTAAGCTGTGCATAGTTTATCAACCAACCATAATACGATGTATCAACTGTGATTTTTGCTAGCTCCAGTACCAATGGAGTGGTCATCATTTTTGTTTTAATCCCTGCATTTTTCATTCTAGCAGAATATGTGGTGCTAGCCCATTTTGACATTGGTGTCCAATCATAAACTGAATAAAACTTGATGTATCTTTTCAAATCCTTAATCATACGTTTATGAATTCCTCTTGTTGCGCTATAGATTACAGGAATTGTAAGTTTTTTCTGTAATCTTTCAGTAGTGTATGGTTTTATTGTACTATGAATCACTATTGCTTTTGGCGAAAAATTTCTCACTAGATTCAATACAGATGCTTCAAATTTGTCCGAATATGGAATGCAGATATGTAGAAGTTCTGTTTGATATGAATTGAATTTTTTAAGCTTTTTCTCATCAATGAGTTTCTGATTAATATCGTATCCTATAGCAATGGTGGATTTTGACAATATCTTCAGTATTGGCAATCCAATTTCTCCAAGACCACATACTACGTCCTTTTTTAAAGTCAATTTTGAACGTTTTACAGATAACATGTAATATGAAGTTTTTAGGATTGAATATGATTAGATGAGTTGAAATCTGTCTTTGAGAACATAATAGATATGAATCTATAATATAATCAATTTAATACTTTTTTTGTCGTAAATAAGTTCGGAGTATTTTTTCTGACAGTCCTCTTGGAAACACCTTAAACATGACATCTCTTACAGATCGTCGCATTTGTACCTTTACTGGTTTTTGTTTTTGATATTCTTTTAATGCTACAAGATATTTTTCTTTTTGTTCAACAGGTAATTTACTCATGACCGTATTCTTAATTTGAGAGATTTGTTCTAATGCGTCCATCATTTTCTTTTTTGTTAGTTGCGCTTCATGAATTCTATATTTAGCAATATTCTGATCAAGTAAATGCATTCTATAACCGTGAAGCAAACAACATCTAAGCCAGAATTCATAATCATCTTTAAATTTGATTTTTTCATCAAATAACCCACTTTTAGCAAAGATGGATTTATGGATAAGACTTGTTGTACCATTTCCATAAAAATGGTCTAATAGTATTATATTTTGTTCGAAATTTGTTAGATTATTATAATTTGGTTCTATTACTTCATCAACTATTGTACCAGATTCATCTGTTACATCATAATGAGAATAAAAAATACGGTTTTTTGATTCACTGCCTATCTTGTTTACTTCATTAATCAATACCTCTATAGCATTTTTTTTCAATATGTCATCAGCGCTTAACCACTTGAACCACTCACCGTGCATTGCAGTAATTCCTGCATTCAAAGCACTTGCAGTACCACCATTTTTCTTTGATATTATTTTTAATTTGTCAGAGTATCGATTTAGTATTTTAAGTGAGTCATCTTTAGAGCCATCATCTACTGCTATTACTTCAAAATCAGAATACGTTTGTTCTAATGCAGAAGAAATGCATTCTTCCAGATATTTAGCAGCATTGTAAATTGGGATTACTATTGAAACTTTCATAAATTATCGAATTTCTTTGGAATTTCTAGCATCCCACCTTTTGCAAGATAACCCAATTTTTCATCTAATTTTTTTAATTGTTCTATTTCATCCATACTTAACTTTTCAGTGGAAAATGATTTTCGTATAAGGGTTAGTAGTTGTAAAAGTAAGGGAGCAAATACTTCTTTTTGTATTCCTGGAGTTAGTTTATAATTATATGGATTAGATTCATTTGTTATTTCAATCTCTGATGTAAAAGCACGAGAACGTCGCATGTGTAGAAATCCAACTAAAACTAAAAGTGGGATTCCTATAATTGATGAAACTATGATGTAAGATGAAAAGCTAGGAAAGATAAATTCCAGAGTGTGGTTTTTCTCAATAGCAAGATAATATGTGATAGTAAACATGTTCGCTACAGCTAAGATAAATGAGAAATATTGTGTATATCCAGTTCTAAAATAGAACCAGGATCTAAAGGGAATGGATTTTTTCATCTGAAAGCTCCTTTGGGTGGATTTCCAGCATAACCGCCTTCTATCAATTTAAGTAATTCATTTTCCAGCTTTTTCATCTGTTTAATCTCAGCATCAGTTGGAGTTAGACCCTGTAATCGTTGGATATTTGCTCTGAGGATAGCCAAGTATGCTGGGCCAAAAACTTCTTTGGTATATCCAGGTGGCCATTTGTAATTATAAGGACTTGATTGTAGTGCAATTGATATTTCAGCAGAATATGTTCCTGTTCGTTTAAAATGAAGCCATCCGAAACAAATCATCAGTGGAATACCGGAAAGAATACACAAAATAACATAGATTTCAAATGTTGGGAAAAATGACTTTAAAGTAGGTAAACGATCAATGGCCAAAAAGTATGTAGAGGTTAAAACATTAACAATTCCCACTCCCAAGGCTAGATATTGAGCATACCCTTGTCTAAAATAAGAAAATGTTCTTAGGCCTTTTCTTTGTTTTCCCATATTTATTATTCGAGTCTTTTTGGTATTTGATATAGGTTGTGTAGAATTTTTCATTCTAGTATTAATGAAGAGATAGAACCAGAGATGGATATCAGTATAATAATTATGATTTGTAAAAACATACACTTGGTTTACTGTTTGCTGTTAAATTGGAAAATCTTTCTCAGCACGTTTTCTAACGTTACTTCAGGATATCCTGAAACCTCATATACATGAGCATTTGAGGATTTGGCTGCAGCTATACCTTTTGGCGAATCCTCTACAACCATGCACTCTTTTGGATCTAGATTTAATTTTAATATAGCTTGGATGTATCCTTCTGGCGATGGCTTGGGATTTTTTACATCTTCATTGGATATGACAAAATCCATGTACTCTAATTGGCCAGTTTTTTCAAGCATCAGTAAAGCAGTTTTTCTTATGCTGTTTGTTACACATACTTTTCTATATGGAATAGTACCAGTGTGTAGACGGATTTTTGATGGATCTATTACAGAATCTTTTTTGATTACGTCTATTGTTTTTTCTTGTTTTTTTTCCCACACTTTTTGAAAAAGTTCTTTGTCCAATCTTCCTTGTTTGTTTAGTATCTCTAGTTTTGTATTGGTTGGTAATCCATTAAATGTTGTCAGGTGTTCTTCTCGTTTGATTTTGAATCCAGCAACTTCCATCAAGGCTTCGTTTAATGATTCATAATGCCACTCAGTAGCGTCAACAAGTACTCCGTCAAGATCATACAGTATAGCTTTAATCATTTATTGATAATACTCTGGTAAATCTGTACATATTGCATCAACTTTTCCACTTTTGACTATTTCCTTAACTTTAGGAAGTTCTGATTTTCTATTATGTAATTCTGGCGATACAATTGCTATTTTCAAACCTTTGATTTTAAGTGAGTCTAGAAGGATTTCATCATACCAAATACTATGGAAAGCATCAAGCCATACCCAAGCACAGTTTGGGATTATCTCCTTTTCATACTCACTTAATCTAAAAGCACAGATAAGTTGGATTTGAATAGCTTTAATCAGAGAAGGTACAGACCAATCAAACGTAAAATAATTAGTAATATTATTAGTTTGAAGGATTTGTTTTAGTTTGTTTTCAATTTCACTACTTTTAATGTTGAGCGCGATCAGTTTCTTGCAATCTGTGTGTTTAAGATAATTGTTAAGAGTAATCTCATTTCCAGACGATGAATCGTGTGATATTACCAATTCTCCAATACTATCCCTTACATCTATTTCCAGACCATATCTGTTATCAATTTGGGTGATGACGTTTACTCGATGTTTAATTATTTCCAATTAATGATCGTGATCTTGTGTTTTATTTAATTCTATAAACCAAGGTTTTAGGTATTTTGTAAATAGTCATAAAAATCTGGGCACCATGGTTATCGGCAATCATTTTTTGAAATAGTATGATTGTGTGATTAAAAAAATTATCAATTTATGAATTATTCAAAAATGGTTACAGAGGGATTAATTTTTTTTAATTGATCAACAATTTCGTTCCTATAGGAACCTACCTTCAAAACCACCCCAGTGTTTTCGTTCCTTATTATATCTGGATGAAACACTTTGAATTTAGTTCCATATAGTCTCTTACCAATTTTGAGTGGAGAATTATCTAAAATTCCGCATATTTTATTTTCATCAAGACCAAAAGCAAGTAAATATTGAGAAAACATGTGAGCCCCAAAGAGATATACTTTTCCTGAGAAATTAGATAATTTTGTATTTAATTCTGATACAAAATTTTTGTAATATTCTACAAATCGAGTGTATATCTGTTTATTCTTATCATATGAATTTGGAAATTCAACAAAATTCTGTTTCCCAGTATATCTTGTTGCATAAAAGATACTGTGATCTAATCTGAACAATTCCTTTTCCAATATTTCAAAACCAATTCTTCGTAACAATGCGTCAATAAATTCTTCTGTTAGAAAAATCGTATGTTCGAAATTTAAACAATTTAGATATTTCCTAAGTAACCATTCCTCCATATTTGGAAATGCAAAGATCTGAAAGCCTCCAGGTTTCAAATACACTGAAAGATCTATCAGGAATTGTTCTGGATCAAAATTGTGCTCTATTACGTGAGAATGTATTATTGCATCAAAATCGTGGCCAATTCCAAGATTGGGTGAAAAATATTTTTTTATAGTACGAATTTTTATTTCGTCTTTATATAGGGGGTTGGGATCCAGTATGGTCCAATCGTAATTAGGATTTTTTTCTAAACACTTTGTGGCTAATTTACCGGAGCCTCCCCCTATTTCCAAGATTTTTTTAGGCGAAAATTTTTCTATGAATTCCATAAATTTTTCATTATGTTCTTCCCAAGTTTTACCAATAGCATCATTATGTGGTGAAAGATACACTTGTTCTAATGGTGCCAAGTGTTTCAATTGTAGTATTCCTGTATCCTTACAAATATTGATACTCAGTTCTAAGAGATTATCCTTATTTTCTGGACTATTTACACATCCCGCGTAAACAGGGAATCGTGGAAAAACATAAAGAGTTTCCAAGTTCTTTTTTTTTGTTAGAATGCTATAATCTCGTAATAAATAATTCAAACTTTCTATTGAAACTGTAGAAATTGGTATTATGAGTTTTGCGGTATAACTGGTTTCAATAAATTAGGATTTTAGGTATTTTTTAAATCGCCGTAAAAATCTAGGTGTTTTGGGTTGTTGGTAGTTATACTTTAGACCTTTAATGAAATCAGGATATGCTTCATCACTTATGAAATAGCATGATTCATAAAAATTAATTGAATTTGTGTTACAGAAATTTTTTACCTCATCTCCAAAGCATTGTTCTGTGGTATAGGGGTTTGTGATTTTAATATTATTGAACAGCCCTTGTTTTATAGCAGTTGATTTTACAATAAAGAATGTTGGTGTAAAGGTTGTGGTATCAGAATTTTGATAGCTGGATAATTTTCCATTTTCATCATAAAGTGTTTGGCCTATAGGTCTTGTAATAGCTAAAATTTTATTTTTCTTAATCATGATATTGATTGTTTTCTTAATTCCACTTAGATTTGAGATTGAAACGTCACCGAATATAGCAACCCACCAATCTGCATCAAAAATTTTTGAAATAGTAAATCCACGTCCATAGTTTCTGGTTATTGCACGTGCTGGAATAGTAGAACCGCTAGTTAGAGTTCTTTCTTTCACATATTGTTCTTGGGAACCTCCTACATCAGGTAAAAGTTCGTAAAAGTCTACTTTATTTTTATCTAAAAGTTTGTCGTTATCTTTTGGGTCAGATTGAATTACTATAATCTGGCATCCTTCCTTTTTTATTACATCAATATTTTTCAATACCTTCTCAATCTCAGAATACATTGTAATGATAAATCCTATTTTCAGAGTATTGGTATTCATTTCCATCTTTTATTCAATTTTCATCATTAATTAATTCACTTATGAAACTAATCAAATGCATGTATGAATTTACCAATTTGGGTTTTTATTTCAGATATCAATTTTATATAACCTAAAGCAGTAGCAAGATAGAAATTGCAAATTTTAATTCCAATGGCGGGAAGAGGTAAGCGGTTTGAAGATACTGGATATACGTTTCCGAAACCACTAATTGATGTAAATGGCAAACCTATGATACAAATAATTCTTGAAAATCTAAATTTTTCTGGTAAACACATATTCATATGTCAAAGCGAGCATTACAAAAAATATGCTTTGCAGGAGCTACTTAATCTCATTACTCCCGATTGTAAAATTATTCCTATAGATGTAATCACTGAGGGAGCTGCCGCAACCGTTTTACTGGCAAAAGAATTTATCAACAATGACGAGGAATTAATAATTGCAAATAGCGATCAATGGGTTGATTGGAACCCCCAACATTTTCTATCATTTTTACGTAATAAAAATGCGGATGGCGGAATAGTTACTTTTATCTCAACTCATCCAAAATGGAGTTTTGTGAAAGTTGATGACTCAGGATTGGTAAAAAAAGTGGCAGAAAAAAAACCCATAAGCAACATTGCAACAGTTGGGATTTATTATTATAAACATGGTAAAGATTTTGTTGCTGCAGCTGAACAGATGATTAGAAAAAATATACGTACAAACAATGAATTCTATGTTGCACCCGTATATAACGAGATGATAGCAGCTGGTAAACAAATTTTTTATTATCCAATAGCTGAAATGCGTGGAATGGGTACACCTGAAGATCTGCAGAGATTTATGGAAATATCAAATAAAAAAATAATTTCAACCGAATCATAGTTTTCAAATTGTTTAATGTACATACAGTTAAATAAGAAACATATGATTTTTCATTATTTATGTTTGATAATGGCGAATGGAAAAAACCTAAAGTTGTTCTCTATTGTCAGGGACTTTTGAGAGGCAACACACAATGAATATTGGAATTGTGGGAGTAGGAAATGTAGGAAGTGCCGTAAAATACGGATTTGAGACTAAAAGAGGTCATAGTGTATTTGTGCATGATAAGAAATTTGAAAATACTTCATTAAAGAATGTATTTGAGAATTCTGAAATAATTTTCTTATGTATTAGTACCCCATCAAGATCAGATGGTTCTTGTGACGTTACTAATGTAGAAACTATTTGTACAGAGATAAATTCAATGGCAGAAAAAGAAGGCGAAAAGAAAGATGTCGTGATAAAATCAACTGTAGAACCAGGAACTACTGATTATCTTGCAAAAAAACTAAGTCATCTCAGATTTGCTATGAATCCAGAATTTCTTTTAGAAAGAGCTGCAATACATGACTTTTGTCATCAAGACATATGCATCATAGGAACTAAATATGATGATCTTTATGAAAAAATAGTTAGTGCACACGGAAATTTAGCAAAAGAATACATCAAAACAACTCCTGTAAATGCAGAAATGGTCAAATATTTTTGTAACGTATTCAATTCTACTAGAATAATCTTTGCCAATCTTTTCTACGAGGTTGCTACAAAATTAGGTGCAGATTACAACGAGTGTAAAGAAATGGCTGTCAAGCGTCACAATATGATTGATGCATATCTTGATTGTAATGAAAATCTACGTGGATTTGGCGGAACATGTCTTCCAAAAGACACTAAGGCGATGAATGCACTATGTTCTAAGCTTGGCATAAATTACAATTTCTTAAAAGGAATATTAGCTGATAACGAGAGGCTAAACAGTGAAAAAAAATAAAACTATTCTAGTTACAGGTTCTCAGGGTTTTATTGGTTCACACATGTGTAATGAACTACTAGCTTCTGGTAATACAGTAATTGGAGCAGACAATTACTCGAAATATGGCAGAGTAAAGAGACATCATGATAACAATGCAAATTTTAGATTAATTGAGGTTGATTGTTCTCAAGATTCTTTCAAAAAGAAGTTTATTGATGGGCAAGAAAAAGATCTTGAAATTGATTACATAATTGCAGGAGCGGCAATGATAGGAGGCATTTCCTATTTTCATAAATTTGCGTACGATTTAATTGCAACTAATGAAAGAATCATAGCTAACACTTTCGATATTGCATTACATAGATTTAAGGCAAATCAACTCAAACGAATCATAGTTCTAAGCTCAAGTATGGTATTTGAGAATGCAGATGTCTGGCCTACTCCAGAAGGTCACCAACTAGCATGTCCCCCCCCATTTTCAACATATGGTTTTCAAAAATTAGCTTGTGAGTATTTTGCAAAAGGGGCCTACCAGCAATATGGTCTTCCTTTTACAATCATACGACCCTTCAATTGTATTGGAGTTGGAGAAGACAAAGCGTTAAACGAAGAACAGATTCTATTAGGTAACATAAAATTAATGATGTCTCATGTGGTTCCTGATCTCATAAACAAGTGTTTGCTTGGTCAAGACCCATTACACATTCTGGGTTCTGGAGACCAAATCAGACATTATACTAATGGAAAAGACATTGCAAGAGGCGTAAGAATGGCTTTGGAATCTAATGCTGCCATAAATGAGGATTTCAATATATCAACATCAGTAAGCACGACTGTTTTAGAATTAGCAGAAATGATTTGGAAGAAAATAAATCAAAATAAACCATTCAGATGTGTTTCAGACAAGCCATTTGAACACGATGTACAAAGACGCATACCAGATACTTCAAAAGCTAAGAAATTTTTAGGTTTTGAGGCACAGATTAACTTATCAGAAAGTTTGGATGAGGTAATAGAATGGATGAAACAAAACAGAGGTCTGATAAAATGAAAAAATCCAACGCACGAAATGTTTCAAATAAAGACGAACAAGAGTTTGCGGAATACGGTGATAACATCAAAGATGTCATGAAATTTGTTAGTTCATGCAATTCTCTTTCTGAATTAATAGACAAACTCTGTATTGAAAATATACGATTATGGCATGTTTTAGATGATACTGTTTCTTATAAAAAAGAATTAGAAAGACCCGGTATTAAAGAAAAAGAACGCGTTAAAGTTTTAGAAAAAATTGCAAGGAAATCGTTTGAAAATATTGAAACATTAAAAAGAAGATCTATTTTTAAAAAGGCTATTGATGAGATGTTCATATTTAATGTTAAAAAAATTATTGATGGAGAACACACAGACGTATGTATTGAAAATAAAAGCTATGGTAGAACTATTAATGATGTCAATATAAAACAAAAAAGAGACTATTCAAAAAAGAATTACACAAATAAGCATTAATATGAAATTAAATTTGGGTTGTGGAACAGATTACAAACAAGGATGGGTAAATGTAGATACGGGAAATGTTCATTGTGATGTTAAACATGACATTGAGAAATTTCCTTGGCCGTTTGAAGATTCAAGCGTGAATGAGATATTTATGAAACATGTTTTTGAGCATATTTCAAAAACAAATTTCATAGATGTGATGAAAGAGATATACCGAGTTTGTGAGAATGGCGCTATTGTTATTATCGAATCTCCGTATGCAGGTTCAGACAATTATTGGACAGATCCTACACATAAATTTCCATTGACTACAAGAACTTTTGATTATTTTGATTCAACCAAAGATCTTGGTGTAAACGGACGAATATATGGATGGGATCATATTAAATTAAGAGTTCTTGAAGCCAAGAAAGTAAAAAATAAACCAAATGGTCCTGATGTTTTCCACAAACTACAAATCATAAAATGACAGAATTTACATACTACACTATAATTGGAAAAGATTTAGAACTTTTCAAAGATCACGTGGGTAATATCAAAAACTATGCTGGTTTTGATAAATTACCATGTAAAAAAAATTTTAACGTGATTGTATATAAAAATGACAAAATAAAAAAAGAAACAACAGATTCGATCTTGAAATTTTGCCAGGAGAAAAATATCACATCTTTTATTTATAATGAACCTACAAATTCTTTCATAGATAATTTGTATGCATGTTGGAATTTGGGATATGAAACCGCATCACAAGGTTATGTTTTTCGTGGAGGATCGGATCAGGTTTTTTCTAAAGATTCATTCCTATCATTATATGAAGTGGCAGAAAAAATAAAAACTAATTTCCCCAGAAAAAAGGTCATATTTCAAGCTAATACGATAGAATGTCGCAGTAGACTCAGAATGATTGGTGCTAAAAAAAGCAGACATTTTGATGAGGATTTTGGTGAAAATTTTTCAAACATGGATTATGAAGCTTTTGAGAGATTTATTGAAAAAATCAATTCTCCTGTAAAGGAGGAGCTTTTGACAATAGATATGGCATTAAAATATTGGAAAAAACCTACAGCATTTTATGGTAAATTTGGAAAAACTAACAGGACAGATGGTTGCTCTTGGTTAATGACAAAACAGGATTGGATAGATCATGGTCCGTTACCAGCCTTAGAAAATGAAATAACTGGAGATGTTATAATTCACGACAGATTCCAAGAAAATGGATACGAAAATTATATTGTTAGAGATTGTGTTACATATCATTTTGTACAGGGAGAAAGAACTGCATGAATGATGTGTGCCTATTACATGGGAATTTGCAATGTATTTTTCACACAGAACAGTTATTTTTAACAATCAATTTCATGTTGCATTTAAATATTTTCAAGACTATACAGGGTTTAAAACTTTTTTTTCAAGTATTTCTAACAAATCTTTTGTATACTTTTGCATAGAATAATTTTCAATTTTTTTTCTTCTTTCTATTAAAGGCTCTCGTATTTTTTTCAGCATATCCAAAAGACCTTGTTCATCGTTTGGTTTGAACAAATATTCAACATTAAATTCTGGAACCCACCCAATATCTGAAGAAATGATGGGAACACCTTTTGCAAGAGCTTCCGGAACCGACATTGGACCTCCTTCCCACAAAGATGGAATTAACAAATAATCTATAAAATCATAAACTTTTGGATAATTTTCATAATTTTCATCTACTGTGTAACACTTTATGCCTTTTGAAGAATATAGATCAATAACTTCATCCCAGTTCTTGCCGCAAAACAAAAATTCAAAATTTTTTAGATAATCATGATTTGCCATGCGAAGCATGAAATGATGTCCCTTTCCTTCATAACCCCCCCTCTGCACTACGCCCAGTTTTAATTTTTTTAAATCAAATCCTGGCAATATTTCTATTGGTTTTAAAATTGACATTTTTTCTTTAGGATAATAATCAATAAACCTATCAAAATATCTTTTATTCATGTGAATAATATGATCACAGGTTAACCAGCGCTTATTTTTTAATAAATGATCTACGCTATCCCGATCCAAATGAGTAAAAAATCCTACATCCTTTACTTTGCTTTTGCCTAGATAACAATTTTGAATATCTACATAAAAGTTTACATCAACATCGTTTCTGGGCGAATGAGAAAGAAAAAATTCTGCGTTCTCTGGTGCAGAAGAAACTATACGTTCCGCTATCTTTTGAAGAATCCAACCACTGTTTACAGTGACAACATTTACTCGCATAATTCTTTTTTATACATAAATGA
>CAYGLP010000002.1:68636-73341 GCA_964350965.1 uncultured Nitrosopumilaceae archaeon
GATTAATACATTTCTAAAAAACCTTCACATTTAATCATGTGGTTCTAAAACGGATAAAGGGAACCATTCTTTTTCAAATTTTTTGACTTTAAGAGAGTTTTCATCTTTAATTCTTTGGAGTGCCCAACCGCTTTGTCCTAATGATTGATAAGTTGAAAATTTTTTATTGACTTTATCTTCGCTGGCAAATCCGTAATGTATTAATTTTATATTAGTTCTTCTTTCATTTTTTAGTCCTAACGGGAATTGACTCAAGTGCAAACCTTCCATAATGTTAAATTTTAGATTACCTGTATTTCTCCATAGTTTACTTTGCCAGTTTTTGTTCCATAGTTCGTCAACTCGATAGTTTTCTTTACCTTTCCATAGATTGTAATATAGAAATGAAAAGGAATCTATTCCGTGCTCATTTCCATATTGACATAGAGCCCTAATACCACCTTGTTCACCACTTCTATCAAATATTTCGTCAGGATCAAGTGATACAATCCAGTCAGGTTTTAAAGAAAGTGCTAGTTCAAGTAATTTCTGTTTATGAAAAAGTTCGTGTTTAAAATCATCTGGCATCTGTATTATATGATTTGTATATTTTTTTGCAATCTCAAGACTATTATCAGTTGAGCTATCATCACAAAAAACAATCTCATTACAGAATGATGACAAATGGTTAAGACATCGTTCAAGATTACCATTTGTGCCTTCGTTAAAACATTTTACAAAACCTATTACCTTGAGCGAATTGGCATCACCTCTTACTTTTTGCGTTGCTTTTAAAACACTAATCTTCCTTGCATCTTTATAAATTCCAAGACCTTTTTTTGCCAGTTTTTTAAGTATCATAACTCACCAAATGAATTCAAACAATAACTATCATGTAAAAGTATAATGAAGAGATATATTTTGTTATAACAGAGAACAAAGGAATTGTCTGTAAAATACATGGTGGTTCTGGGCATAAGACCAGATATAATTAATTTGTATCCTATTGTAAAAGAATTACAGAAAAGGAAATGCGAGTATACAATAGTTCACACAGGTCAACATTATTCTTATTTTTTTGACAAATTATTTTTTGAACAACTAAATTTTCCCAAGCCTAATTATCATCTAAAGGTAGGTTCTGGCACTCAAGCACAGCAAATGGCTTCTCTAGTTGAAAGGTTTGAGAAAGTGTTACTCAAAGAAAAACCAGATCTTGTATTTTCTTTTTCTGACGCAAACCCTGCTCTATCAGGCATAGTTGCATCTAAGATGGGAATTAAAGTGGTTCACCTTGAGGCAGGAATGCGTAGTTATGACTGGAGAATGCCAGAAGAAAAAAACAGGAGGTTGATGGACAGCATATCAGATTATTTGTTTACTCCTACTTCTGGAACAAGACAGAATTTACTTGATGAGGGAATTCCGTCTCACCGTATATTTCAAGTTGGAAAATTGATAGTAGATGTATTAGATCATTTTAAAGAAGAGATCAACAAAGACAAGATACTTGAAAAATTAGGGATTGAGAAAAAAGAATATTTTCTTGTAACAGCTCATAGACCAGAAAATGTTGGTGTAAAAACCCCACTAAAAAACATTTTAGAAGGTATTGGTGAACTCTATAAAACATATGGAAAAATTGTGATATATCCCATACATCCACGATCTCGTGCAAGCATCAAGAAATTCAAACTTAAGGTTCCAGATGGTGTAAGGTTGATGGATCCGCTCGGATTCTTAGAATTTTCAAAACTTGAAAAGAATGCATTCTGTTGTGTAACTGATTCTGGAACAGTACAAGAAGATGCGTGTATTTTTAAAGTACCGTGTGTAACTATAAGAATAAGTACAGAAAGATCTGAGACAGTTAAAGTTGGTTCAAACATAGTCGCTGGGTTGAATAAAAAACATATTCTTGAAGCTGTTCATAAAATGGTAAATAAAAAAACTAATTGGAAAAATCCGTATGGAAAGCCAGTTTGTGCAAAAAAAACTATGGATGTTTTGGAAGATCGAGAAAAAGAAATTCTTTCACCAAAAGTTTGGTGGGATCATCCTAAAATTAAAAAGAGTCATTCAATTAGTTCTTATGCCAACAAATGGAAAAACCCGCTATTGCCTGATGCTACTTTTGGCGACAAATAAGAAATCATTGTTCAGATAAAGTTAATAGTCTAATTATTAGAAATTACGTGATTTTGATAACAGGAGTAAAAAATAATCTAGTCAAATCATTTATAGATGATAGAGGATTCCTCACCCAGATTTTACCTGAGGGAGACGATGAATTTCAGATAAAAAGAATATACACAACTGGAAATTTTTTACGAGGGATAATACGAGGATTTCATAAACATAAAAAAGAGAAAAAAGCATTTTTTGTGCCTGCTGGTGCAGCAAAATTTGTTGCAGTTGATGATCGTAAAGAAAGTAAAACATACAAAGAAATTAACACGTTTATTTTATCACCATTATCTCCATCTGTATTAACAATACCTACTGGAGTTTACACTGGATGGATGTCATTAGAAGATGGAACGGTGATTATTGGAATTTCAAGTGAAATATTTGATAAGGAACATCCTGATGATGAAAGATTAGATCCTTATACATATGGAGATGTTTGGAAGGTCAAAGATAGATGAAGGTTTTACTAACAGGTGGATCAGGATACCTAGGTTCATTACTGACAAGAAAGTTGTTAGAAAAAAATTATCAAGTTAGAGTACTAGATAATTTTCTATTTGGAAAAGATTCTTTAAAAGATGTAATTAAAAACAAAAAATTAGAACTAGTAGAAGGTGATGTTAGAGATCTTACCATAGTAAGTAAATCTCTTAAAGACATAGATGTTGTTGTTCATCTTGCTTCTATAGTGGGTACACAATCTTCAGAATTAGATCCAAAAACATCAATTGAGATAAACTATATGGCTACTAGAAACATTGCAGAGCTTTGTAAATTATATAAAATCAAACAGTTTGTTTTTGCTAGTACTTGTTCTGTTTATGGTGCACAACCTAATAATCTAATATCAGAGAATTCGGAGGTAAATCCTTTAGATTCTTATGGGCAATCAAAATTTCAATCAGAAAGAGCCATACTTCAATCGTATGATTATCCTACAATACTAAGATTAGGAACGTTGTTTGGTGCATCCCATAGGATGAGATTTGATCTTGCAATAAACTTGTTTTTAGCACAAGCCCTCAATGGTGAGAAAATCAATGTGTTTGGTGGAGAACAATGGAGACCATTTTTGCATGTATCTGATGCTGCAGAAGCTTTTAGTTTTGTTGTTGAAAAACACATAGAAGGAATCTATAACGTAATATGGAAAAATCTTACAATAAATCAAACTGCAAAAGAAGTTCAGAGACTTGTTCCCTGCAAAATAGAATTATCTAAAGATATTGTAGATAAGCGAGATTATAGAGTGAGTGGAGATAAATTTGAAAAATTTGGTTTTAACGCAAAAAAAGACATAGCCTATGCAGCAAAAGAGTTTAAAACAAAAATTTCGGATGACGTAAAAAAATACAAACAAGAAAAATATAGTAATTACAAATCATTTTTTAATTCAAAAGAACTTCAAAGAAAGGTTTACACACAGGGTCCAATTTTCAAAAAATAAGACATGGTGACTTTAATTACAGGGGGTACAGGCGCGTTAGGGACTGAGCTTAAAAAGATATTTCCTAAAGCATTGGCACCTAATCATCAAGAACTAGACATTTTCAACAAAAAAGCAGTACTAGATTTCTTTCAAAAAAATGACATAGATCTGGTCATTCATGCAGCGGCTCTTACTGGAATAAGACCCTGTGAAGAAAATAAGCAACTAGCTTGGAATACCAATGTAGGCGGAACAAAGAACCTAGTTGAAGCTGTACTTGCGTCAAAACATAACGTACAGTTCATCTATGTAAGCACTGCGTGTGTTTTTGATGGTCATACAGGCATGTACAAGGAAAGCTCCATTCCATACCCAGAAAATTTCTATGCTTTAACAAAACTCATTGGAGAACATGAGGTAAATAGACTCCCAGAATATTTGATAATTCGAACAAATTTTGTAGCTAAAAAAAAATGGCCATATCCAAAGGCATTTGTAGACAGATTTGGAACATATCTGTTTGCAGATGGAGTAGCTCAGGGAATTAATGATGTTCAAAAAGAAAATCTACATGGTTTTGTACACATAGTTGGAGATAAGAAAATGTCAATTTTAGAATTAGCCAAGCTAACAACTCCAGATGTACAGCCAATGACAATAAAAGAATATTCTGGTCCTAAGCTAACCATGGATATGAGTTTAGATACAGAGCGTTGGAAAAAATATAAGATTTCCGCTATCTGATATCTACAGTTTTAATTTTTCAATATAATTGACAATTGACTTCTTGAATGTATCTTTACTGTACATGTTTAAAGAATTTTGTAATGGTTTTATGTAATCATTATAATCGCCTGCAAGTGCTTTTTTTATTTTTTCTCTTGCATCATTCACTTCATTTGGATCATATCTCAATTCTTTAACAGGAACTGTTTCTTTATGTGCAGAATCATCAGGAACAATAGGGATACAGCCTGCTGCAATACTTTCGATGACAGATATACCAAATGTTTCAGGCGATGTATGAAAGTATACTTTGGCATTCATTAGATTTTGTATTACTTCATCACGATCAATATTTTTTAATAATAGAATACGAGTATTTTG
>CAYGLP010000003.1:0-54581 GCA_964350965.1 uncultured Nitrosopumilaceae archaeon
GTATGCATCATACCACACACAATAAAAATTACAAATCTTAATTCCAAAAAAATTGGAGACAAAGTTAATATTGAAACCGATATACTTGGCAAGTACGCAATCGATAAAAGATGATAATCTACTACTTTTGTAGTAATAACCAATTTTGTAGTAAGCTTTATAATTACTAAAATGACCATTTTTATTAAATGTCCTTGAATGATGCAACCTCTTCACTGAAAAGAGGCGAGTTTATTCTACTTCATGATGCAGGAAAACGTGAGAATGAAGTAGACATGGTAGTCGCAGCTGAATTTGTTACTCCAGCACACATAGCAAGAATGCGTCAACATGCAGGGGGTCTCATATGTCTTACAATAAACCACTCATTTGCTCAAAACTTGGGATTGCGTTACATGCATGATATCCTCTCTAATTCACAAGAAGTTGATAATGAATCTAAAAAAATGATTATGGGAAAAGCACCATATGGTGATCAACCATCATTTTCAATTTCAATAAATCATACTCAAACTTACACTGGCATAACTGATAGAGACAGATCTCTAACAATAAAAGAAATGGCTAATCTCTACAAAAATCTAAACGGAAATAAAAAACAAGAATTCATTTCTTCCTTTAAAACTCCAGGACATGTGCCTGTATTAATAGCAAAAAATGGATTATTGTCAAACAGATTGGGTCATACAGAAATGTCGATATATCTGATGGAACTAACAAAATTATCTCCAGTTGCAGCAATCTGTGAAATGCTAGATTCGGAATCATATACTGCTTTATCAGTTGAAAAAGCTCAAAAATATGCAAAAGAAAACGCAATTCTATTTCTAGAAGGCAAAGAACTTTTAGAATTCTCTAAGGTGCATTAATTTTGAATATTGCAATTGTAGCTGCGGAGTTCAACCAGGAAGTAACTTCAAAAATGCTTTATGTTGCACTTGAAAAAGCAAAAAGTCTCAAACTAAATATAAAATTCACTTGTAAAGTTCCTGGCATATTTGATATGCCAGTTGTAATTGATGCGTTATTACAAAAAAAAGAGGTTGACGCTGTAGTAACACTTGGTGCTGTAATAAAAGGAGAAACAAAGCATGATGAAATCATCGCAAATGTAGTTGCTAAATCTCTAACAGATCTTTCTGTAAAATACAAAAAACCCGTGACTCTGGGTATAACAGGCCCAGGCATGACAGAACGACAAGCACAGGCAAGAATAAGACCTGTGGCAGAAAGAGCTGTAGAAGCTGCAGTAACAATAGCAAATCAGTTAGGAAGTATAACATGATCCAGATTACTATCATCAAAATAACAGGATACGGGCCATGGACACTTACTCTTGGAAGTGACAGAGAGCACAAACTCCAGATGCTTCAATCCTCTTTATACAAAGAAATGCAAAAACTCTTTTCAGAAAAAAACTGTCTTGTTTTTGCTAATAGATTTGATGAGTTATTTATAATCACAAATGGTCTTTCTATAAATGATCATATGGAAATTCAAAAAAAACTAAAAGAATCATTTGAACTTGAACTTTCTATGGCTATAGGATATGGAGAATCTCCATTTGAAGCAAATCTTCAAGCAGATAACGCAAGAAAATCAAAGACTTTCTTAAACAAAGAACTCAACATATTTGGTTTTGTGAATGGAAAATCAGAACAAGCAGTAAACATCATGCACATGGATGTAGATGGCTCTACATCTATATCCGCAAGAAAATCACCATATGAGATTTCTTCATTAATATTCAAATTATATTCTGAAATGTCAGAATTCTTCTTAGCACAAAATTCACTCACATTCTTTATGGGCGGAGATAACTTTATGATTATTTCATCTTCAACTGCAAAAGAAAATGCAACAAAATTTCTAGGATTGATAGAAAAAAAATATAATGTTTCTATGAATTGTGGAATAGGAACTGCAAAGACAGCACGAGAGGCTGCTAATCTTGCAACAAAATCCCTTGACACCATAAGAAAAATGAGGGATTCTGGCAAAAAGCAACGAGTGCTTGAACTGACATGCTGATAAAAAATATCAGCGTGCTTTACGGCAGAGAACTAGAGTACATTCAACACACAAGCATACGTACTTCTGGTCAATTTTTTGATAAACTAGGCATTGCTCTCAAACCAACGCAAAAAGAAGAGGTTCATGATTGTGAAGGACTTTTAGTAATTCCGGGCTTTGTCAATGCTCACACCCATGTTGGTGATTCGATAGCAAAAGATATTGGTATAGATTCTGGAGTGGAAGAAAAAATCCATCCAGTGATGGGATTTAAACAAAAGATTTTGCAAAATACTAAACCATCACATCTTACTAGTTTTATTAGAAATTCCTGCATTTCCATGATGAAAAAGGGAATAACAACTTTTGTTGATTTCAGAGAAGGAGGAATTGAAGGAATAGATATCTTGCAAAAGGCAGTATCTGGTCTTCCATTAAGATCCATTATTCTAGGTAGAATGGATTATTATCAAGACCATAAATTGATTAAAAAAAACATATCATTACCAGACTCTAAAAAGAATGAACTTTCTAAGTTATTACAAAAATGCGATGGACTTGGAATAAGTGGTCCAAATGAGAACAGCAATTCCATACTAAAATATTATTCACAAACAAAAAAACTGAGAGCGATTCATTCTGCAGAAACAACCGAAAGTTGTGAAATTTCAAAAAAAATAACAAGAAAAACAGAAACTCAAAGAGCTATGATTCTAAAACCACATTTTTTAATTCATATGACACACGCATCAAAAAAAGATCTTCTTCTTGCTTCAAAACATAAAACAAGCATTGTCGTTTGCCCTAGATCCAACGCTTCTCTCGCAGAGGGAATCCCTGATGTGAGTTTGATGATTCAAAGTAGATGTAACGTAACCATAGGTACAGATAATGTCATGATAAACTCGCCAGACATGTTTAGGGAAATGGATTATCTCTGGAAAGTCTCTATGGCCACGCAAAAAAAGAGAGTTTCTCCAAAATCCATCCTAAAAATGGCTACAGTAAATGCAGCAAACATGCTTCAAAATAAAAAATTGGGTTCAATTCAACCTAATAATTTGGCAGACTGTATTTTCATAGATAAACATGAAATAGATTTAGAACCAATGCATGATCCATACGCTTCAATTGTGCATAGGGCATCTGAAACCGTAATCAAGGCAGTAATGATCGGTGGTAAAATAATACATGGTGAAATCTAGACCGTATGTAATACTTAGTGCAGCTACAAGCTTGGATGGAAATATAGCAACAAAAACTGGAGATTCTAGATTGTCTTCAAAAAAAGATCTTGTAAGAGTACACAAACTTAGATCAAGTGTAGATGCAATACTAATTGGGAAACGTACAATGATGATTGATAATCCTTCTTTGACAGTCAGATATGCAAAGGGAAAAAATCCTATCAGAATAATTTTAGATTCTACTGGTTCTATAAAGTCTAATTCACAAATAATTCAAACATGTAGAAAAATTCCAACAATAATTGCTGTATCAGAAAAGATCTCTGAAAAAAATGCCGCTAGATTACAACGATATGGTCTTGAGGTGATAAAATGTGGTCCTAAAAAAATAAACTTGAAAAAATTATTACATATTCTAAAAAAGAAAAACATCAAAAAACTCTTAGTTGAAGGGGGTGGAACAACTAACTGGTCATTTTTCAAAGATGGTCTTGTAGATGAAATCATGATAACACTTACTCCCTTCATAGTTGGTGGTAAAGATGCAATTTCATTAGTAGAAGGTGATGGTTTTAGCAAAATCTCACAATCTTGTTCTCTCAAACTAAAAAACGTATATCGTCTAAAAAATGAGTTAGTACTCAGATATGTTGTCTAGTTTTTCAGATCTTCACGTAATTCATCAATCTTGTACTGAAGTGCTTTCTTGAGTTTATCATTTTTTATTATATTTACAAGCTTTCCACAGGTAGGACATTTGAAAGACAAATCCAAAGCCTTCTCAAATGTAAGTTTTGCACAATCTTCATTTCCACAATGATAAAACTCAGCAGAACTTTCATAATCAAATCTTTGTTGTAATCTTTCAGTAATTTTCTTCTTTTGATTTTCTATGAATTTATCCACTTCATCCTTTCGTGCACGCCATCGATAAACAAACCAACCCTTTTTTTCATCTTTTACTCTAATACCAGTAATCAGTGCTTTTCCAAAAAGATCGTATAACACCTTTCTTACTATGTTTATTCTCAGACCAGTAGAGCTTGCAATTTCTTCGTCAGTAGCATCTTCTGTATTTAAAAGCGAACGAGCAACTTTGAGATATTCATCCCCGCCAATCAAAGCTGCTATTTTTACAAAAGGATCTTCATGACTATTTGTCATTGGCGTCTTTGATTTAGATTCTATATTTAATCAATTGTTTTATCTAGTACTTTTTTTCCTCTTTTGGTAGGAACAATTTCCTTCTGAGCATTTTCATGTTTTTTAAGAAATTGTCTTCCCTGCAAAACCCTATCTAACAACACTGCCAAGGCACTAATCTCAGAATGAGGTTGATTGCCAACTGCCACATTGTAATCTGCTAGATCATATGCCTCACGTGGAACTTTTTCTGCTCCTACTACAATAAGGACCTGCTCCTCTTGTCTTATTTTATCGACCACAGAATTAATGTTTTCACCATACATTGTTAGATGAACAATTTTAAAAGAATTCTTTTTTGATTTTAGAACTTTTTTCCAATTATCTATAATTTCTACTTCAAAGGTACTTCCCCATGTTCTGTTTATGTCAGATATTGTTTTTTTGATTTCTGGATTGACTTCCTGCATAAGTATTTTTGAGGCTCCAAATGCTCTTGAAACAAGCGCAACATGCGTTGTTACTCTATCGTCACGTACAAGCCTCTGACCTATTCTTAATACTTCAATTTTCATAGTTAATCTTGAATTTTAATTGATGTGGTTTTCTCTTCTTCAGTCATTGTCGGTCTGTTCTCTAAAATCAATAGTAGAAGATCTTTTAGTTGTAAAATATTTTGTTTTGTTACTGCAGAAATAGAAAGCCATTTCTTATTTTCTTTTAATCCAAGATAATCCACCTTTTCCATGATTTCATCTGGTAACACAAGATCTGATTTGTTTAACGCAAAAATTATTTTATCATAGTTTACACCAAGTTCTTCCAACGTACCCATGCAACTTCTGCATTTCTTTTTTAATTCAAAAATGGGATCACTTATGTCAATTACAAGTATCACCGCATCTGTGTAGATAAGCTCCTCAAGTGTAGATTTGAAAGCCTCAACCATATATGCAGGAAGCCTACTTATGAATCCAACAGTATCTGCTATCAGAACTTCAGTTTCTGAAAGCTTAATTTTTCTTGTTGTTGTAGAAAGTGTTGTGAAGAGTTTCGAGCTCTCTTCTTGTTTCTCACCTGTTAAAGCATTAAAGAGAGTAGTCTTTCCAGCTGATGTATAGCCTGCTAAAGAGATGGTTTTGAATCCAATCCTATCTCTACCCTGTCTATGCAATGCGCGTTGTTTTCCGGCTTTTACCAGTTTTGATTTGATAGCAGTCATTCTGTTTTTGATATCGTTATAATAGACATCAACTTCAAATTTACCAATTCCCATAAAACCTGGTTGTTCTCCCATCTTTGCTAGTCTAACTTTTTCTTTAGCATGCGACATTTCATATCTTAGCTGCGCCATTTTTACCTGCAATTTTGATTCAGAACTTGTTGCATTACGATCAAATATTTCAAGGATCAAAGATTCTCTGTCCAATATGTTGGTTTTTAGCTTTGAAGCGAGGTTATAATTCTGACTTGGTTTGAGAATGTCGTCAAAAATTATAACATCTGTTTTTGTTGATGTTACTATTTCTTTTAATTCTTCTACTTTCCCTTCGCCTATGCCAAATTTTGCCTTATTGAGAAATTTCTGCCTCATTATCTTGAAAACTTGGTATCCTGCAGATTCACAAAGATCAAGGGCCTCTTTTACGATGTCTTCCCTATCATACGTGATCAGAATTGCCGAGTTTTTCATGTTTTAATAGAGAGACGCTTTCGTATCTTATTGCTTTCGCAAAGTTTTCTCGATTGTCATATTCATGACTACCTCAGCTATATCACTTGCATATTCTGAAATTCTTCGTATATTCTCCACCATTCTTCTTACACGATAAACTTCTTCATCATCTCTTAACGATTTGATGCTCTCAAATACCTTTTTTTCATATTTTGTAATCTCAGCTGATTTTTGGATTGCAATTTCTGCTTGAATAAAATCCTTCTTGAACAAGGATAGACATGCTTCGTCAAGAACTGATAAGGAAAAGTTACTCATTTCACGAATCCCATCCATCACAGATTTCCTTACTGGTTTTTTGAACTCAAGAAGATCCTTTGCTATGCCTACTGCATGATCTCCCACTCTTTCTATGTTTTTTACAATCACTCTGTATCCAAGACAGCTTCTAGCATTTTCAAAGCCCATGTCTTTTAACATATGTTCATTTTGAATTGCAATTTTTAGCTGTCTTATTATGTAAAAGCTAAATCTGTCCACTTCGTCATCGCTATTTATGACTTCATTTGCAAGATCAAAATTTGCTTCTCCAAGTGCAAGAAGCGCATCATTTTGCATAGACTTTGCAATAAGAAGCATTCTTTTGAATGCCCCATCTATTGAAAGCTCAAACAGATTTATCAATACCTGAATTGTTATGCCATCAGTAGAGTCAGCAGTTATTTCAGTGCCCATAAGTACTCTTTTGACAGCATCTTTTACTGCAAATCTCTGTGATGGTTTTAATCTGCCTGATTTTGGTTTTACATTTATGGTTTTGAAACCAAGAAAATATAACGAAACTAGCTTGCGTACAATCACAGCACTTTCATCGTCAGGATTTATTTCAAACGTTGCATCTTCGGTTTCTACTGCTTTTGTATGACGTTTTGATGGGATGATTTGTAATGTTGATGTTCCTTGCCTTACTATTGTAACTTGATCACCTTGTTTTAGTCCCATATCCATTACCCATTCTTTTGGTAACGAAACAATATAGGAAGATTTTCCAGTAAACTGAATCTTTCTCATCTCTTCATTATTTGTCATAAATCATGTTTTCGTATCCATACTATATAGTTATTCTGAAGTGCTATATAGTATGCTGGTAAATTGCAAAAATAATTAGAGCCCCATAACTACAATATTGTTGATTTGGACTCGATTTTAAAATTAAAGTATACTATTGATACACTTTTTGGTACTGGAGTATCAAGATATCTTCCAAAAGAAATCAAGATAACATATTCGAAAAGAACCGGGCGCATTCAACATGTATTTCAAAATGAAAAACTTCTTTGCACCTTAAGAATAGATGGAGGCCTTGCAATTACACCACATTTTGCACAGATGTTATTGAAAAGTAAAAAATTCAAAGAAAACTGTCTTGAAGTAGATGAAGACTCAAAACCTTTTGTAGAAAAAGGAAGTTCTGTTTTCTGTAAGCATGTTGTTTTATGTGGAAAAAATATCCTAATAGGAGCAGACGTTCCAGTTCTTCACAAAGACATTGTCATTGCAGTTGGGAGAGCTGTTCTTTCTTCACGAATGATTAAGAGTCTAAAGCGTGGCGTTGCTGTAAAGATCAGAGATAGTTTAAAAAGTCCAACCTGATCAGTGGATCATACATGATGCGTGGCGGAAATCGCGAAATGCGGAGAATGCTAGACAGAATGGGTCTAGAGATGAAAGAAATCCCTAACGTACAGGAAGTAATTATCAAGACTGATAAAAAGGAGATTATAATCCCAAAACCTGCAGTTTCAGAAATGAAATCAAAAGATAATTCTATTTTTCAAGTTATAGCAGAAAGCTACGAAGAAAGGGAATTGGAAGTACCTGTATTTAGCGAAGAAGACATAATGCTAGTAGCACAACAGGCTGACGTTTCGCAGGAAGCTGCAAATAATGCCCTTGTAGAAGCCAAAGGGGATCTGGCAAGAGCAATCTTGTTACTTACCACCAAATGAAGGATTTAATAACAGGATTTTGAGGTGTTAGCCTTGATGAGTGAGGTCTCCGTTTCTAAGGTCGAAGGAATAATCAAGACACTCTCTGAACTAGAAGAGAGCATCGATTCCCTAAATGAAAAAGTAGCAGATATGAAAAAGAAACTCCATGCAAGAGTTGAAAATGAGGTCGAAAACCTTCGAGAAAAAGTTGTAGAGATGGCCACAAAGGAATCAGAATCTATAATATCAAAGACTAAAGATGCTGCAAATAAAGACGCCAAGAAAATACTAAATGATGGTGAAAAGAGCCTAGCCGAAATTAAAACCAAAATAAGTGAGAAATTCGACGAGGCTGTAGAAGATACTATCTCTTCTATATTGAAATAGGAATAAAACCTTAAATTTTGCTTATCGCCAAAGGTAAAGCATAACATACCATACTCAAAACAATATTGCGGTAGCAACAGTTTATGGTAGATCTTATTTCAAATTTGTAAAAACCCTACAACACCTGAAAATTAATTATGATTCTATACTACCAAATGAAATCAATCAATCTGATAAACGACTTATTCTTACAACCATACATGACATGCCAAATATTGATACTAATTTAGTGTTGTATGAAGAAGAATTTGATGCAGATCCTACCGTAATCAAGGGACTTATCATACAAAAACTTGAATCAGGCATGCACGAAAACTCACTTGTAATAGGAATAGATCCAGGGAATAGAATAGGATTGTCTGTTTTTTATCATCAAAAAGAAATAGAAAGCTCAACATATACCTCACTTGACGAATTGATATCCAAAATAGTCAAAATTTTAGCTGGATTGAAAGCTGATAGAAAAATTGTAAAAATAGGAAATGGAAACATGAAGATAGCTAAACAAATAACTAATCTCCTGAATCTGAGATTCTGTTCTCATTTTGAATTAGAATTTGTTGACGAACGTAAGACTTCCTTGAGAATAAAAAATTATAATAAAAGAGGAGAACGTGACAAAATGTCTGCAAGATACATCTCACAACGGGAAGGCTATCGTCATCTCGTTTTACCATTGTCCAAAACTGGCTAATTCTAAAATTTTAATTGAAAAATTTGATCTTTGAAAAATGTTTATTAGGAAGTGTTAAGATTTTTTGTAAAAAATTGAAAATTACTGGATTTTCAGAAAACATAAGTTTTTATATAGCTTTTTTCGTTTTTTCTGAAATCTATGGAATGGTTCAAGAAGGGTACATGTAATTTTTCTATAAAATTGTCATTATAGATATAGGAAATTGTGATCCACGCTTAAATAGTTACTATTACTATAAGTAATTACAAAAGGAAAAGTGAATGAAAAAATGACATGTAAAGGAATATGCACAAGATACAAGGCACAAAAGCCAGTTGGTACTGGTCGCTATGCATCAGGACAGAAAAGATGCCAGATTTGTGAAATTTTCATAAAATGGGAGGGACTCTGGTGTCCATGCTGTGGATACAGACTGCGAACAAAACCAAGAAACCTAAAATACAAAGCCAAATTACGTGCTAGAGTCGAAGCTGATTCTCAACTAGAAGCTGTTGCTGTAAAGGCTGCGGAAGTAGAAGAGATAGTAGAGGCAGTAGCAGTAAAAAAGCCTGCAAAAAAGACTAAGACGGCAAAGGCTACAAAGAAAGTAGCAATGGAGCCGGTAGCAATAAAGGCGTAGCTGAAGTAGACTGTTGATGTCCCAAGTCGGTTATAAGAAAAAAACCGTCACAGTGGATAATCGGGAATTCTTGGTTCAGGTAGTTCCATTTGATAATGGAAATTTTATCTCAATAACTGAAGGAAAAGAAAAGATTGGCGCAATGGTTGTATCAATCGGTTCTGGACCTAGGGCAAGCACAGTCAATGTAATACCATCAAAATCTGATTCTCTTTTTTTAAAAATGGTTTCTGAGCGTATAGCATCAGTTACAAATGGCATCTGCATTGTTTCCATTAATACACAAAAAGAACTTGGACTTGAAGCCATGAAAGTTATAATGAACGAAATACTGGAAATTGTCAAACAATGACAGATCTTCGTACATATATTGATCAGATAAAAAAACTCGGTCAGCTGTATACCATAAAAAAGAAAGTTTCTACAAAATACGAGATTGCAGCTCTGACTGCCAAGGTGGATGGCTCTAATGCCATACTGTTTGAGAACATAAAAGAAAGCAAGCTTAGACTAGTTGCAAATTTAGTAGGTACAAGAACAAGATTTGCAAAAGCAGTAAATGCCAAAGAATCTGGAATTCATGATAAGGTAATTTCTGCAATAGAGCATGCAAAAAAACCAAAGATAGTTTCTGAAGGAAAATTCATGGAAAACAGAACAAAGGACCTGTCTATTTTACCAATCGTGGCACACTTTGAAAAAGAACCGGGTCCATTCATCACTTCATCTATAATATACACACGAAATCAAGAGAAAAAAACACAAAACTCTTCATTTCATAGACTTTTGCCACTTGACAAAAAACACTTTTCAGTACGAATGGTAGAGGGAAGACACCTGCATCGCTCTTTTATGTATGCAAAAGAACATGGTGAAGATCTAAAGGTCGCAATTACAGTTGGTGTCCATCCAGCTATATCGATAGCTGGAGCGTATCAAGCAGAATGGGGAGAAGATGAGCTAGAAATAGCAAATGCAATTTTGGGAAGTAAACTAACTTTATCAAAGGTGCCTTATTCAGGTATGAAAGTACCAACCGGTGCAGAAATAGTGATGGAGGGAAAGATCCTCAAAGACAAAACACACAAGGAGTGGATGGTTGAAATGCTTAGAACCTATGATTTCAAAAGAGAACAGCCTGTATTTGAACTAGAAAACCTGTATTACAGAAATAATGCTATTTTTCATGATATACTTTCAGGTTATTCTGAGCATCGTTTACTAATGGGAATGCCAATTGAAGCTAAACTAAATCGTGACGTTAGAAAATCATTTCCACAAACAAAAAAAGTAGTTATGAGTGATGGAGGTTGCAATTGGCTACATGCTGTAGTACAGATTACAAAAAAGAAAGACTCTGATGCAAAGAAAGTTATTGAAAAAACATTTGCAGCACACAGATCATTGAAAATGGTAACTGTAGTGGATGAAGACATTGATCCTAGTAATGCAGTTAGTATTGAATATGCAATGGCTACAAGGTTTCAAGCTGATAAAGATTTGATTATTGTAGAAAAGGTAAGAGGTTCTAGTCTTGATCCATCAAGTGATCAAAAGAACTTGCTTACTGCAAAGCTTGGTATTGATGCAACTAGACCTTTATCAAAAAGACCAGAAGGTTTTGAGGTTGCTAAAATTCCTAACGAAGATAAAATTTCATTAAAAGATCATCTGTAAAAAACTCATTTTTATTGTCTGAAAAACTGTCTAGTTACAGTGCAGAATCAACCATTAATGCAATAAACAAGATTGCCAAATATGGACTTGAAAACTTGAACAAAGTCCATGACGCCTTTTCTGTTGGTTTTGCTACAACCCATGCACTCAATACTATCATCAAAATTCCTGTTACCACAGCAGTGTAAAGATAAACTTCATGCATTACAGGCTGGCCAATATCTGTAGTCAAGAAAAATGGCACAATGCTAAACAACACCATCATTACCGTAGAACCTGCAATCACTCTAGCTGATGTCTTTTCAGATTGAACAGCGGTCAGCATTGGCACATTGACTTTGTTATAATCTTCCTTAAAGTGCAAAGTAAGAGCCCAAATGTGCATTGGGATCCAGATAAACACAAGTCCTGCCATAACAAGTCCAAGATCCAAGAGTCCATTCATGGTGACTGTAACATACCCAATCATTGGTGGAGCTCCACCGCAAAGGCCACCTAGAATGATATTGGATCTACTACGTCTTTTTAGGGCATAACTGTACACTAAAACATTGTTTGCTAATCCGAATGCCATAAAACCAGTGGCCCAAAGTCCTTGTTCAAAAGTGGTAGTAAATGATATTCCAAACGCAGTAACCAAACTTATTGCAGCCAACGCAAAACCAAAATCTCTGGCCTTCTCTGCTGGAAAAATTCTTCTACTAGGAATTGGTCTGTTCTTGGTTCTCTCCATAATTGCATCAATATCTCTATCATGATAGTTAGTGAGAGTGTTAGCAGCAGCTGATCCTGCAGCAACACCACTTAACATCAAAGCCCAAGTTGCAAGTGAAATTTCAACATTGTAAATATTTGAAGCAGTAACTGCTGCACCAAAAGCCGTAAAAACTAAAAGATACCAAATTTTTGGTTTGGTCAATTCATAATATGTCTTAATTCTTGAACTCGTTTTACTTGTTAACACATTAACCCATCTTTTTTGTTTGTTGTTTGATATTTATAGGTTGAAAAATCAAGTTATTTCATTGCTTGTAATGGCATTGGCTTTGTAGTTCTTTTCATCTCAATAAAACTTTCAGAACGTTGTACTCCTTGAATGCGACCCAAATTTTCTGATATTAACCTGTGCATTTCGTCTAGATTTCTTGCATACATTGTAACTAAAATATCAAATCTTCCAGTTACTTCAGAAATCTCTCTTACTTCAGGAATTTTTAACAGTTCTTCTATTACATTATCACGAAGCTTTGAATCCATGTTTATTCCAGTCAAAGCCTTTACTGTGTAACCAAGCTCTCTTTCATTTACTACTATGGTAAAACGCTCAATAAGCTTTCTTTTAATCAGCCGTTTGATTCTGCTGTATACAACAGATGAATTAACGTTAATTTTTTTTGAGATCCTAGGAACTGAGATATTCGCATCAGCGGCAAGTTCGGAAAGAATTGTCATGTCTAAATCGTCTACTTTTGCCGTTCAAAACACCAATTATTGTGAATAAAAGTGGGGTTAATAAAGTTATTATCACAATTTTTTGTAAATTTTACATCAATTATATCATGCTCTTCTTGTAGAGCATTTCAGCTAAAAGTACAGCTCCTTTCGCAGATCCCATCTTCTCATTATGTGAAAATAAGACGTATTTTATGCCGTTTTCAAAAACAGTATCCTCTCGCAATCTACCAACTACTGTAGACATTCCACCATTCATCTCCCTATCTAGTCTTGGTTGTGGTCTTGTTGGGTCTTCATGCACTACAAGATATTTTTCTGGCGCAGATGGAAGACCTATGACACTTATTTTTTCAGAAAATTCTTCCATGGCCTTTCTTACTGATTCCGGATCTGCATGTTTTGCAGTTTCAACAAATACCGATTCTGTATGTCCATCAATTACTGGTACTCTAGTGCAAGTACAACTTACTTTCATATCGGCAGGTATGATTTTTCCATCAGTTAATTTACCAAGTATCTTTCCAGTTTCGAGTCTAACTTTCTCTTCTTCTTTTGGAATATAAGGAATTATGTTATCAGTTATATCTAATGCTGAAACACCCGGCGATCTACCAGCACCAGACATGGCTTGCATTGACGTCATGATAATCTTTTGGGCCCCAAACTTTTCCAATAAAGGCTTCATAGTTATAACAAGTCCAGTAGTAGTACAGTTTGGGAGCGGAGCCACAAAACCTTTCCAACCACGGTTTTTGCGCTGTACATTCAGTAATTCTGCATGATCGTCATTTATTCCAGGAATAAGTATTGGTACATCTGCTTCGTATCTATATGCTGAAGATGTACTAATTACGGGTACATCTTTTGCAAATTTAGTTTCAATTTCACGTGCAGCTTCACTTTCAACTGAGCTGAATATTAAATCAAGATTTTCTACTTTGATATTATTTACTGACTCAACTATCATATTCTTGACATATTCTGGTATCTCTTCTCTCAGGTGCCACTTTAGAATGCCACTATTTGGATCTCTGATAGCATCAACAAACTTTTTTCCTGAAGAACGTTCAGAAGCAGCAATTTGTTTAACCTCAAACCAAGGATGTTTGTTTAATGCTAATACAAATTCCTGGCCTACTGCACCAGTAACGCCTATGATTGCAACCCGTTTCATGCGTAATTTTCACTTTATACAATTAATATTCCTTTAGCATGAAAACCAAAACACACTAAATCCCAATTACGATATCTCATAATGTGAAATTTAATCTAGAAAGAAACATCTTAAATCACACAACTGTACCACATGGTGGAATTTACTCAACTGGCACGAAACTTGATCCTAAGATTATAGATTTTAGCTCAAATGTAAATCCACTTGGTTTTCCATCTTCAGTAAAAAATGTGATTAAGAAAAATACATCTCTTTTGTCTGTTTACCCTGATCCAAATTCATCAAAGCTTAAAGCTAATTTAGAAAACTATACCAGTATCTCAAAAAGACAAATAGTTGTAGGAAATGGTGCAACAGAAATAATTTACAATTTCTGTAAAGCGTTTATCAGAAAAAATAATCGAGTTATAATACCAATTCCTACATTTGGAGAATACGAAGCAGCTGTGTTATTACAAGGAGCACACGTCTCATATCTTAAGACTATGAATTTGAATGAAAAAATTTCAGATCTACAAGACACAATTACAAAAAACAACTGCATTTTTGTTTGTAACCCAAATAACCCTACTGGTATGCTTGTAACAAGAAAAAACATGTTAAAGATTTTAGAAGCAGCATATGACAAATCTGCATTGGTGTTTTTAGATGAATGTTTCATCGAACTTGTACCGGCGTCAAATGAATCTCTCATATCAAATCTAAAAGAATTTGATAATCTCTTCATACTAAGATCTCTCACTAAATCATTTGGACTGGCAGGACTCAGAATTGGTTATGGCTTGGGGAACAAGAAGATGATAGACGTGCTAACACGAATAAAGATTCCATGGAACGTAAATGCCTTAGCTCAAAAAGCAGTAAGTGCTGCGCTTTCAAGTAAATCGCATCTCTATAAAACAAGAAAACTGATAAAAAATGAACTCACCTTTCTGACCTCTTCTATATCGAAAAGTAAGAACTTTTCATGTTATCCATCATCAACTAATTTCATTTTACTTGAATCAAAAATAGATTCAAAAACGATTCAAAAAAAGCTCATAAAGAAAAAACTTTTGATACGAGACTGTAGCACTTTTCGTGGTCTTGACAATAAATTCATACGAATTGCTGTGCGTACACACAAAGAAAATGTGAAACTTGTAAAAGCATTGGAAGAAATATGATATGACAAAAACATTGATGATACAAGGAACTTCATCGGGTGCTGGTAAAACAACACTTGTGACTGCCTTGTGCAGAATATTTGCAAATTCTGGATACCGAGTGGCTCCATTTAAATCCCAAAACATGTCATCATATTCATACAAACAAGACGGTTTTGAAATTTCACGTGCACAGGCAATACAAGCAATCGCTGCAAGAGCAACAATAGATCCACGTATGAACCCAATTCTTCTCATGCCGCTTGGTAGCTATAGAAGTAAAGTCATGGTAAATGGAAAGTTTTACAAAAAAATGTATGCGAAAGAATACTACACAAAGTTTGCACTTTCCAAAGGATTAACAACTGCTAAAAAATCACTTGACTGGCTAAAACAAAACTATGATCTAATAATTATAGAAGGAGCTGGATCTCCTGCAGAATTTAATTTGGAAAAATATGACATTGCAAACATGAGAATGGCAGAATATTCTCATGCTCCTGTAATTCTCATATCTGATATAGACAAGGGCGGAACCTTTGCAAGCATTGTTGGTACAATGGATCTAATTGATAAGAAATACAGAAAATTCATTCAAGGTTTTGTAATCAACAAATTCAAAGGAGACAAGGACATACTGCGCCCAAGCTTTAACAAACTTAGAAAAAAAACCGGTAAACCTGTTTTGGGAACCATCCCCTTGATTAAATTTGATATCCCAGAAGAAGATTCTCTTCATGCAAGCCCAAAACATGTACAATGGAGCAAAAAATACCTCAAGTCACTAGATCTGGAAATAGAGAATTTAAGTCGGGTGGTAAAATCTAGTTTGAACATGAAAGCAATAGGTGAATTGATCAAATGATCCTTATAACAATCCTTGCCGTAGTATTTGCGATAGCAATTGACTTTGCAGTAGGTGATCCAAAAAATAAATTTCATCCAACTGCATGGATAGGCACATTAATTGGAAAACTAATTCCTATCCAAAAGAACAACTCCAAAAAAACTAGGCTTTCAGGCGTCCCTCTTACAATTTCAGTTGTAACCTTGGTAGCAGTAACACTTTACTTCATCAATGTTGGAGTGTATTCTCTAGAATCAGATTACTCTAATTTTGGATTATATGATCTTGTTGTTACAGCATTAATTATTATAATCACAGGAATTCTACTTAAAACTACAATTGCAATAAAAGGAATGGAACATCATGCAAAAATGATCATGGATGCACTCTCAAAAAATAATCTGGATGACGCAAGAGCAAAACTATCAATGATAGTGAAAAGAGACACCAAGAACTTGGATCAACAACATATTATTTCAGCAACTTTGGAAAGTATAAGTGAAAACACGGTAGACGGAATTACAGGACCACTCTTCTATTTTGCAATATTTGGATTGCCTGGAGCATTCGTATACAGAACAATAAACACCATAGATTCTATGATAGGCTACAAGACAGAACAATTCAGAAACTTGGGATGGTTTGGAGCAAACTGTGATAAAATACTCAATTATCTACCATCTAGGATGACAAGTCTTGTTATGGTACTTGCAGCAATGATTCTTGGAAAAAACTGGAAGAATTCTCTAGAAATAATGAGACGAGACAGCTCAAAGACAGAAAGTCCAAACGCGGGATATCCTATGGCTACCTTAGCAGGTGCACTGAGAACAAGATTTGAGAAGATAGATCATTATGTCTTGGGTGATGGGAAAATGGAATTTACAGAGAATCACTTCAAATCTGCTATATCAATAATGAAACTAACAACAATTCTATTTTGTATTATTTTCACAATTCCAATCATTGTAGTACTTCCGTATCTTGGATGGTGATTACATGTTTAAGGGACTAAGTTCAGTAATTTCATTTCTAACCATACTTCCTTCTACAAAAAATACAGATCTTGATACAGTTGCAAAAAACATGCATCTGTTTCCAATTGGAGGTGCTATAATTGGTTTAATTATTGGTGCAGGTGGATTTGGGCTATCGTCATTTCTAGATCCTTTGATAGTTGGGCTATTACTTACTGGATCCATTGTGATCATAACTGGAATACATCATACTGATGCATTATGCGATTTTGCAGATGGTATAATGGTAAAAGGTACAAAGGAAAAAAAATTACAAGCTATGCGTGATCCGGCTGTAGGATCAGCTGGTGTAATAACAATAGTGTTGTATGCTGGAGGAATGATCATGGCGCTTTCCATGATGAAAGGATTTACACTTTTTCAAGCAATTTTACTAAGTGAACTTCTTGCAAAATTTGTTATGGTGTTACAGGCAAACAGAGGGTCCTCAGCATGGCATGGTTTGAGTTCTCCATTTACACAATCGATGAAAGAAAAAAAGAAACTTGCCATAGCTTCTGTGATATCGGTTATTCCTATAATTATAATTGGTGGAATAACAGGCGTTATTGTGATAATTGCAGGAATGGTATTGTCATTTGTACTTCTTGGAGTTGCAAATCGTAGTTTTGGAGGCATATCCGGCGACGTATTTGGGGCAACAAATGAGCTTGTTAGACTCTCATCTCTTTTGATCTTTGCTTCAGTATGATAGGGCTAGTAATGTGTGGAGGCAAGGGCACAAGGATGCGGACACTCCAGGAAAAACTCCTTCTCAAGTACAAAAATCCGGTTATACAGCATGTTATATCGGCACTACAAGAATCTGCTTGTTTTTCAAAAATTGTGGCAGCTACTAGTTATAATGCACCAAGAACGCGAGAATTTCTTACAAACTTGGGAGTTTTTACTATGGATACTGCAGGCAAGGGTTATGTTTACGATCTTAACCAGATCTTGCATAACTTTAATGAATCCGTATTTGTAATATCTGGCGATTTACCGCTTTTAGATTCAGAAATAATAAAACAAATTGTACAGATAACCAAGACTGATAATACATGGACTACAGTTCTTATCAGTAAAGAATTTCTTGACTCATTACATCTGAAACAAGAATATACTGTGGTTTACAACAAAAAACAATATTCCTATTGTGGAATATCTATAGTAGACCCAACTAAACTTACAGATATGAAACCTGTAGATGAATCATACATAATATTAGATGACAAAAGAATTGCACTTAATCTAAATACAAAAGAAGATTATGATTTACTCTGCGCTTCCTAATATCTTGCCGTTTATCTTTGCGCGAGAACCTGTTGATTCTGCAAGAATGTTTCCACATGACTTGCATGTAACATTTGTAGCCACATGTGAATATACGACGCTCTCTTCGTTGCATTCATTACACTGTACTCTTTGAAACTTGCTAGCTGGTTTTGGAATTAGTATTTGTCCTTTTTTCATTATGCTACCAACTCGAACTTTCTTAGTCTGATACCTGGTTTATTAAATTTCTTTTTACATTCTGGACATGTCAATATTTGAGTAGCCTTCTTTGTGGTCTTTGCAGGCTTGGCAAGTTTTGGGAATTTTTGACCACCATAACCTTTCTTATCTTCAGCGTGTCTTCGTTCACCAATAGCTGAACCCCTTCTCTTACCTGCTTTGTATATGGAAACCTTCTGCAGTGTGTGTTTCTTACACTTTGGACAATATCTCCTGACTTCCTTTGGCATGTTCATAAAGGAAGACCGTACTTGACCGTAATTTAAACATCGCTTTGAATCTATAATAGTATCAAAAACTGACTCTTATTCGTGAGATCAAGTTCGCTTGCTACTATGATTTCATCATTGAATTCTGTAGCAATGGGAAAGAAAAAAGCTGACCTTGTTTTAAAAAATTGCATGCTCGTCAATGTGTATTCTAGGGAAATAATTCCCAAAATACAAATTGCCATTCTTAAAGACAGAATTGCATACGTTGGAACCGATGCATCACATACAATTGGAGAGAAAACAGCAGTTATTGATTTGGAGAAACGATACGTTACACCAGGATTTGCAGATCCGCATACTCATATTGACAAGTACATTTTACCATCTGAATTTGCAAAAAAATCTCTTATCTGTGGTACGACTTCTTTATTTTCAGATCCTATTGATATCGTAAGTGTTTGTGGATACAAAGGCTTTAGAGAATTTGTCAAACTTACAGAAAATTTGCCAATGCGGTTTTATCATGTTATTCCAGGCGGTTTACCTGTAGACAGAAAATTTAGTCATGCAAAGACACTGAGCCAAGCCCAAGAAAAAATGGCATTACGCCTAGAAAATGTATTGGGCCTTGGTGAGGTTTTTTCTTGGACCAAAGTCACAAACCTGGATACAAAAACAATGCAGACTTTGAAGTATATGTTAGAAAATGATTATGTCATAAATGGTCATACTGCAGGCGCAAGTGACAAAAAACTAAATGCCTACATTGCATCAGGAATTCTTTCCTGTCACGAACCGATTGATTTTGATCAAGTAATTGAGAGGCTCAGACTTGGTATGTGGATAATGATGAGAGAAGGCTCTATTCGAAGAGATTTAGATAAAATAATCCCAAACATACTTGCAAACAAAATTTCTCTTGACAGGCTTATGTTTTGCTCAGATGGAGTAAATCCAAAAGATCTGTTAGAGTTTGGTCACATTGATCATTGCATAAGAAAGTCTGCTAGTCTTGGATTAGATCCTATTGACGCTATTACAATAGCTACAAAAAATTGCTTTGATTATTACAACATGGGAAAAGATTATGGTGGAATTGCACCAAGTAAAATTGCCGACATTTTAGTCTTTGATGATCTTGACAAAAAGCCAACAAAGGTCTTTGTCGGTGGAAATCTTGTTGTATCGCATGGCACAATTGTTACAAAACTAAAAGAGCCAAAGATTCCATCATGGATAACAAAAACTGTGAAAATTAATCATAAATTTACAGAAAAAGACTTTATCGTTAAAAGTCCAAAATCTTCTGTACAAGCTCTTGTAATCAAACTAAATACAGAAATAATCACACAAAAGAGTTTTGAAGAATTGCAAACAAAAGATGGTAACGTAATTCCATCTCAGAGCAAAGATGTATGGAAAGTTACTGCCATTGACAGAACATATGGAACAGGAAAACGCATCGTTGGATTCTTACAAAATTTTGGTGCAGATATAGGTGCATTTGGATCGACTTCGACATTTCATGAAAACGACATGGTGATTATTGGTTCTAATGAGAAAGACATGGCATTTGCAGCAAACAAGTTGGTTGAGATGCAAGGGGGAGTAATAGTAGTAAAAAATGAAAAGATTCTTGCTAAATTTGCTCTTCCATTTGCAGGACTGATATCGACTCTACCGTTTGATAAAGCCCTTTTAGAATATTCTGAAGTGAACTCAAAAATAGTTGAGGCAGGTTGCAAATTCAAAAATCCTTATCTCATTCCACTTTTCCTTCCATTTCTTGCTTTGCCTGATATACGGATTCTTTACACCGGAATTGTGGATGTAAAAAACAGAATGTATCTGAATGTTCTAGCTCAAGGTTCTGTCGCGATCTAGGTGATGGGAAAATTTTAAGAGAATTTCCCAATCACCATATAACTTACCAGAACCTAGCTCAATAAGGTATTAAAAGGGGCATTGAACTATCACAAAAACAGGGATTAATTTTGGCTTCAATTCAACAAACTCCACAAGGTCCAGTTTTAGTGCTAAAAGAAAGTGCACTCCAACAAAAAGGTAGAGATGCACAGAAAAATAACATAGCTGCAGCAAAGCTTGTAGCAGAACTTGTACGTACAAGCCTAGGCCCAAGAGGAATGGACAAGATGCTTGTAGACTCGCTTGGCGATGTAACCATAACAAATGACGGTGCAACAATTCTAAAAGAAATTGATGTTCAGCACCCAGCTGCAAAAATGATGGTAGAAATTGCAAAGACTGTGGACAATGAAGTCGGTGATGGTACTACGTCTTCTGTAGTGTTTGGTGGCTCATTATTGGCAAAAGCCGAAGAACTTTTAGAAAAAGGTGTGCATGCTACTGTTATAATAGAAGGATATCAAGCAGCAGCTGAAAAGGCGCTTTCACTTCTTTCTGAACTTGCTAAACAAGTAGATCCAGAGGAAAAAGAAATTCTACTTAAAATTGCAAGAACTAGCATGGAATCTAAACTTGTTTCTGAAGATAGTGTCATGCTTTCAAAGATTGTTGTAGAATCAATCTTGCAAGTAGTAGAAAAACATGGGGACAGCTATAAGGTAGACTTGGATAACATTAAAGTAGAAAAGAAAGCAGGCGGTTCAATACGAAACACTGCTCTCATCAAAGGAATTGTCTTAGACAAAGAAGTAGTTCACAGCGGAATGCCATCCAAGATAGAAAAAGCAAAGATTGCACTTGTTAATGCACCACTTGAAATTGAAAAAACGGAAATGAGTGCAGAAATTAGAATAACTGACCCAACTCAAATGCAGATGTTTCTTGAAGAAGAAAATAGAATGCTCAAAGCAATGGTTGATAAAATCATTGAAGTAGGAGCAAACGTTCTGATTTGTCAAAAAGGTATTGATGATATAGCGCAGCATTATCTTGCAAAGGCTGGAATACTTGCTGTAAGACGTGTAAAAGAAAGCGATCTTACAAAGCTGGCCAAAGCAACTGGTGGAAGAATTAGCACAAACCTTGATGATCTAACATTAAAAGATCTTGGTTCTGCAGAACGTGTAGAACAAAGAAAAGTTGAGACGGACAAGTGGGTATTCATTGAAGGTTGTAGAAATCCACATGCAGTTACACTTCTTCTAAGAGGAGGTTCACAAAGAGTAGTTGATGAAGTAGACAGATCCCTTCATGACTCATTAATGGTTGTTAAAGATGTAATTGAAAAACCTGCAATTGTAGCAGGTGGTGGTGCTCCAGAAGCATACTTAGCTTCAGGTCTCAAAGACTGGGCAGACCGCTTTGAGGGACGGGAACAACTTGCAATTAAAAAATATGCAGAAGCACTAGAAATCATTCCACTTACAATTGCAGAAAATGCTGGAATGGATCCTATAGATACCATGATTACATTAAGGGCAAAACAATCACAAGGCAAAAAGTGGACTGGAATAGACGCAAGAAACACACGCATAGCAGACATGTATTCACTTGATATCGTTGAGCCTGCAGCAGTGAAAGAACAAATTATAAAATCAGCAACAGAAGCTGCTTGTATGATTTTAAGAATTGATGATGTAATTGCTTCATCTGGCGCCAAGGGTGGAGGCGGACATGCACCACATCCTCCAATGGGCTAAAAACTTCTCATGTTAGAGAACCTGCAGAATCTTAACATTGTTGGTTCTGTGATTGTTTTAAATGACTTTTTTCTGGACAGAATAATAAAAATACAAAATATTGTAACACTGTATGATCTAATTTCAAAAAAAAGTCAACTTGGTGGAAGCATAAGAGGTATCCCACAAACTGATCTAAAAGGTGGAAATGCAACAAATGTTGCATATGCACTTGCAAGACTTGGTGCTCCGGTTTCACTCATTACAGTGGCAAACAAATCAAGCTCGCATATTCTACATGAAACATTCTCTGAATTTACAAACTGTTCACTATTTTTAATTGATGGAAATCCCGGTAGAACCACATCGCTTGAATTTAGTAACAACGGACGGCCTGTAAATATAATGCTCTCTGATCTAGGTGACAATGAAAACTTTGGACCTGAAAAACTAGGTCAAAAAGAACAAACTGCAATTCAGAATGCTGATGCAATTATAGTTACAAACTGGGCAAGTAATGAAAAAGGCACTGAACTAGCAAAATATGTATTTGGCAAATCTACAAAATCACTTCATTTCCTAGATCCTGCAGATATACAATCAAGACCAAGTGAATTTAAAGAAGCCATATCTGAATTGACTTCAAATTTGGATTCTTTGTGTCTAAACGAGAACGAATGTAACATTTTATTGAAACAATTTGATCTTGGAATTGTCTCAAGTGAAGAAGAAACAAAAAAACTAGTTTCTAGTCTTTCAGAAAAAACTTCAGTTACTATAGATTTACACACATCCAATGGAGCATTTTGGTCAAATGGAAAAGAAGTAGAATTTGTAAAATCTTTTCCCACAGAGGTAAAGTTTGTTACTGGAGCAGGCGATGTGTGGGATGCTGCAAATATTTTGGGTTATCTTGCTGGTCTTGAAGTAAAAGAAAGATTGCTTTTTGCAAACATCGCCGCATCACTTTATGTTGGAAGTTCAGATGGCATACCACCAACAATGAAAGAAGTATTATCATTTTTTACTGCGGCTCGATAGTAGCTGGCGGTTTACTTGAAATCACATAACTGACCCAAGCTGCTCCATCTATTTCATTTGTGATTCTGTTGCTTATTCTTTCTAAAACTTCTGGAGGTAGTCTTGTCCAGTCTGCAGTCATTGCATCTATAGAATTTACAACACGGACAATAACAATATGACCATATTTTCTTTCATCACCCACTACTCCTACTGCTCTGTCATCTCCTACTGCAGCATATGCTTGCCAAACTTTGTCATACCATCCAGCTGCCATAAGCTCGTCTTCTACAATTTTACTTGCAAGTTTACAAATTTGTAATTTCTCTGGTGTCACTTCACCGATTATCCTAACTGCAAGACCCGGTCCTGGAAATGGATGGCGATTTGAGAGTTTGTCTGGTACTCCAAGTGCCTTTGCAACTTTTCTTACCTCATCTTTGTAAAGAAAGCGTAATGGTTCTAAAATCTGCATATCTAGCCAAGAAGGCAAGCCCCCAACATTGTGATGTGTTTTTATTACAGCCGCAGGTCCCTTTGAAACTCCACTTTCAATCACATCTGGATATAGTGTTCCTTGTGCAAGCCATTTGAAAGGACCGTTCTTTTCAGCAAACTCTGTAAATATCTGGATGAATTGTTCGCCTACTATCATTCTTTTTTGTTCTGGATCTTTTACCGCTTTCAACTTTGAAAGAAAACTTCCCTTTGCATCTATACGTGTAAAGTTCACCGCAAAATTATTCTTGAACATGTCTTCCACCTCGTTTTCCTCGTTTAATCGTAAAAGGCCATTATCTACAAAGACGCATTTCAGTCTCTTTCCTATAGCTTTCTGAATTAAGAGTGCAGCTACTGTAGAGTCTATTCCTCCACTTATGCCACACAATACATTGCCATCAATTTTTGAAATTTCTTTTACTGTGTTTTCTATGAAATTTTCTATAGTCCAATCTTGTTTAGCATGGCATATGTTTATTACAAAATTCCTCAGAATTTCTGTGCCTCTTTCTGTATGTACAACTTCTGGATGAAACTGTATGCCGTAGATTAATTTCTGTCTGTTTGCTATAGCAGCTGCGTAAGAGTTTTCGGTGTGACCTATTATTTCAAAACCACTTGGAATTTGTTCTGCTGCATCACCATGGCTCATCCATGCTCGTATAGATTTTCCCATACCAGAGAACAAATCTGAATCATTATCTACTGTAAGTGATGAGGAACCATATTCCTTGTTTGCACGCTTTACTTTTCCACCAAAATTATTTACGATTAATTGATGACCATAACAAATTCCTAAAACAGGTAATCCTAGCTCAAATATGCCATTTTGTGGTTTTGGTGAGCCGCTATTGTATACACTAGCAGGACCTCCAGCAAAGATGACACCTTTAGGATTAATTTTTTTCAACTCCTCAAGCGATATGTCAAAGGGTACAAGCTCAGCATATACCGAAAACTCACGAATTCTTCTACAAATTAAGTGGCTGTACTGCGAACCAAAATCTAAAACAACTATCTTGTCCATAACTTCACTTTTTAGAATTCTCAATCATACGGGAAAAAGACCATGCTACTGTGTTTATTATTTCGTTTACTCTTTCCCTTTCACGATAATTTTTGATCAAAATCTCTCTTATTGTATTACCGTCTTTGTTTATTGTGCAATTTATCACTGAATCTGGGTCTATCTTTCCATTCTGGACATCCAAATTATCTTTGCTCTCCATGCCACCAATTATTCTTCCTAAGAAAAACGATTTGAATGGTTGCATTTCTATATCTAATTTCACATCGTTTGATGGTACGATCACAACTTCCTTTGCAGTAACATGTGCATTTGCAATAATCGTGTTATCTCCTGTCCTTTTAATCGGTATTACTGAATTTTCTCTATCTGCTGTTACAGAGTGTACCTTATCTTGATTTGGCTTCAAAGAAGATGCCTTACTAAAACTTGATTGTTTTAGAACCGAATCTAAAATTGCAAGGTTGTTTTTCAGTTTTTCAATCTCACTTCTACGTTTTTCAACCTCATCTGTAATCCATTCTTTTAATTCTAAAATATCACGAATCTGATCCTCCGAATAACCCATATGTTTTTTAACGGTATATGGATAATAAATATTAAAACACGATCTAATCTGTGATAATCTTCTCTAGATTGGCAGTACGTATTCTAGTGAATCCTTTGATTGGTTTTGTCGTGTATAGTCCAGAATTATCCTTTGAGGCAAGCCATTCCAAAAGTTTCTTGCCATACTGCAGCTTTCTTAACTTGGTACGCCTGTCGTGGACTCTAATTTTTGAATATCGCCCTATTTTAGGCCCAAAATCCATTCCAAACAGAATAATTTTTTTTGCCATAAAATACCTAGCAAGAAATACGCATCTGTCTCCATCAGTAAAACCCCCAAAATTGTGAATGTTTCCAAATGGTAGTCCTTCTGTAGTTCCTATGCAAGATCTAAATTCCAATGCTAGATGTAATTTTTCTATATTATCTCCATGTGAATGTACGATCATTATAGCTCCACTTTTGCTTGCCTTTATCAGAAATTCTGGATCACCATCAAGATCAGTAACCACGATATCTGGTATTATTTTATTTTCAATTAATGCTCTGGTTGCACCATCAGCAACAATCTTTGTTATGTTTTTGTATTTTTTTAATATGGGTATGGAAGAAACTAGTGAAGAACCAGCACCAACAACAAATACTGTTTGATTTCTAATTTTTTTCTCTAACTTTTTTATTGGAAATTTCTTCTTCAAAATAGAGTTTAAAACCTTGGCTGATTCAGTATCTTCTTTTCTACTAAACTTGAATTCTTCTAAAATCTCGCCGTATTTTTTTTCCCACCCTTTGATCTTCATGTAAATCTAAATGTAGAGGGGTCAATCATAAACCATGTGAGTAAACTAGGTTCAGTTTCTGTAGGTGGTTCAAACCCTGTGAGAATAATGGGAATACTAAACCTTAGTCCAGAATCATTTTTTAAAAAATCCATAGCTACGGACAAAGAAATGATAGCAAACAAAACCAGGAAAATGGAAGCAGAAGGAGCAGATTTCATAGATGTGGGTGGCATGTCTACTGCACCTTACCTGAAAACAATCGTACCACAAAAAACAGAATCAGAGAGAATAAGTAGAGCAATCAAAATAATTCAGCGGGTATCAAATCTTCCAATTTCTGTAGATACGTGTAGATCAGAAGTTGCAAAAACCGCTCTTGAACTAGGAGTCGACATAATTAATGATATTTCTGGTTTAAAATATGATGAAAATATGCCAAAGATTGTTGAAAAATATAATCCGTCACTTGTGCTTTGTGCATTTAGTAAAAACCTAGTTAGGGGTAACCAAATAATCCAAACTAAGAATCTTTTGCGTGGAAGCATAACAATAGCAAAATCTGCACAAATTTCAAATAATCATGTTGTAGTTGACCCCGCAATAGGGTTTTTCAGAAAAAAGGGAAAGGGGAAGTTTTTTACTAGAATAAACTCTGATTGGGTTAAACGAGATCTTTTAATTCTAAATAATTTACGTTCCATCAAACTAGGATATCCATTACTTGTTTCTGTTTCACACAAATCATTTATTGGAAATTTATTACAAATTAAAAATCCAAATGAGAGACTCTGTGGCTCACTTGCTGCTGAATCAATAGTCGTTCTTAATGGTGCAGATATTATCCGAACTCATAACGTACAAGAAACAAAAGAAGCAATTACTATCGCACAAAAATTGTCTCATCATTTCAGGAAAGGCTTATAACAGATTATTATTCTAGACTAGAAGGTTTAGTTGGAAATACGGGAAGGACTGACTTTTGACGATGTGCTCCTTGTACCCAAACGCTCTAGCATAGTTACTAGATCTCAAACCAATCTACAAACTAAACTATCAAAAAACATCTCACTTAACATTCCTGTTATTAGTGCAAATATGGATACAGTAACAGAATCAGCCATGGCAGTTGCAATGGCACGTGAAGGTGGAATCGGAATAGTACACAGATTCCTTACAATCTCAGAACAAGTAAACGAGATATTAAAAGTCAAACGTTCTGGTAGTGTAATAATTGAAAACCCTTACTTTATCAGACCAGATCAATCTGTCAGAGAAGCTATCAGTTACATGAAAGAAAAAGAAGTATCTGGTCTTTTGGTAACTGATTCTAATTCTAAATTAGTAGGAATTCTGACAAGACGCGATATTATGTTTGAATCCGACAGCACAAAACTTGTGAAAGATGTTATGACAAGTGATGTTGTGGCGGCAAAACTGGGAATTAGTGTGTCAGAAGCAAAAAAAATTCTTCGAGAAAATAGAATAGAAAAACTTCCAATTGTTGATGAAAAAGGACTTGTAAAAGGTTTGATAACAAGTAAGGACATCATGAATGCCGATAACTATCCTGCTGCTTCAAAGGATAAAAAGGGAAGACCTCTTGTTGGAGCTGCCGTAGGAGTAAAAGGTGACTTTATGGAACGGACAGAAGCATTACTTGAAGCTGGCACTGATGTAATTGTTGTAGACATTGCACATGGTCATAGTGATAATGCAATAAACACAGTTAGGTTGATCAAAAAGGCCTTTCCCACTTCTGAATTAATAGCAGGTAATGTAGCAACAGCTCAAGGAGCAGAAGACTTGATCAAAGCAGGTGTGGACGCAGTTAAAGTTGGCGTAGGTTCAGGCTCAATATGCATAACCAGAGTAATAACAGGTTCTGGCGTGCCTCAGCTTACTGCAGTACTTGACTGTGCAAAAATTGGCAAAAAATACGATATTCCGATAATTTCTGACGGTGGCGTACGGACATCTGGTGATGCAACTAAAGCGTTAGCAGCTGGCGCATCTACTGTGATGGTAGGAAGTATCCTCGGTGGAACTGATGAGAGTCCAGGCTCACCAGTGATGAGGAATGGAAAAAGATTCAAGATTTACAGAGGCATGGCTTCATTTTATGCCTCACTTGGAAGAAAATCCAAAGAAACAGGGAGCGTATCTATAAGTGAAGATCTTAATGATTATGTTGCTGAAGGAGTAGAAGCAATGGTTCCATACAAAGGCAGTGTAATGGATATCATAAAACAGATGACCGGTGGAATCAGATCCGGGTTAAGCTATTGTGGTGCAAATACCATACAACAAATGCAAGAAAATGCTGAATTTATGAAAATGTCAAGGGCGGGTTTTGTAGAAAGCCAGCCGCATGACGTGGATCTGATGTAATTCACTTTTAAATATAGTATACAAATTACTTCTTTTAATGCTCAGCAAGAAAACTGCAATTGGAATAGGAATAGGCAGTTTCTTAATCATATGGGGATCTATCTTTCTAATTCCTTCATTTGGTAAACAAACACAATCAATTGATGAAACAATTGGTATGGGAGAAAATACTGTTTACCAGTTTGACGCACAAGAGCATTTTTATGAAATACTAAATGTTACTGGAAGTTCATTTCATGTAAATCTAGAAACTCCAGCTGATGGTCTTCAGGTAGACGAGGATTTCAAAAAGGAAGTTAGCCTTGATTGGTACGGTCTGAAAGATGGACAACATAGAATTGAGGTTACAAACACTGGCGATTCCGACGTACGAGTATTTGGCACACTTGAATTCATAAGTAATCCTATTGAGTTTGCAAAACACATGCTGCCAATAATATCTGGTATCATAATCATTGGAATTAGTGCAGTTTTTACAGTGAGAAAACCAAGAGGCTTTTAGCTTAACTCTGCACGTGGATACGAGCCAAGTACCTTAAGAAAGATGGTATTTTCTTTTATCTTAGTCAATACGTCAGCTATGTGAGATTCATTTTCATGACCTTCAAAATCTACGTAGAAGTTGTATTCCCACGGTGTGCTTTTTGTTGGACGTGATTCTATTTTTGTTAAATTTATTTTATTTGAATTAAATTTTTCAAGAATGTTATAGAGTGTACCTGGAACATGCTTTATGGAAAATATTATGGAGGTCCTATCTCTTCCAGTTTTTTCATGTCTTTTCTTTGCAAGGATCAGAAATCTAGTATAGTTATTTGCATTATCTTCTATATTTTCTTTAATTATAGGAACTTTATAGATATCCGCAGCTCTCTTACTGGCAATACATGCAGCGCTTTCACTTTTTAACTCAAGCAAAATTTTCACACTTCCTGCTGTATCATATGTAGGAATCGATTTTAGCTTGTGTTCTTGAATAAACTTTCTACATTGTCCAAGTGCTTGCGGATGAGAATATACTGTATCTATTTTTTTTAATTCCTGAAATCCAATCAAACAATGTTTTATTCTATAGTAGATCTCGCCTACAGCATTAAGAGTGGTAGATAAAAGCAGATCATAACTTTCGCCCACACTACCCTCTAGAGAATTTTCAACAGGAAGTATAGAATAATTCGTCTCGTCTTTCTCAGTAGATTCTAAAACATCGTAAAACGTAGGATAAGGAATAGTTTCTATGATATCTCTGAAAAAATGGAACGCCGCTGCCTCACTATAAGCACCTCTTTCTCCTTGGAATGCAGCTCGAAGCATTATTCTTACTTGGATCCTAGTTTTATAAAATCGCCGTTTCCAAACTTACCTGAAAGCTTTCTTTCTTCTATGTAACCACAATCTACACATTTCACGTTACCGCCTATCTGTACTACTCTGCCAGCACATTTGTTACACTGAGTAAATAAAACTCCAAGTTCAGGTTCACTGATTGTTGCATGAATTGCTCCATTTAGATGACTGATGACTTTGACCATTACAACATCGCTTACCCTTGCAATGATTCTTTTCTTTGCACCTCTTGCTTGACATATGCATTCAAGCCCAGAATGTGTTGGTTTGCCATTTATGTACAATATGTTAATGGCAAACATGTTTGCCATTAACGCAGCCACATTTCCAATAACTAAATCATTTACTTGTGGAACTGCTGGTGACTTGAATCGATTAATCTTTGCAATACGATGAGTTCTATCAAATTCTTTGGTGCCAACTACTACGGATCTTATGGTGTGTCCATCGTCAAAGGTATTGTTACCTGTTTCAAATTCTTCGATGGTTGCAACTTTATCACCTGGTAGACTGAATTCAGACAATACATAATTTTTGAACTTGTTGATTATAATTGTTTATAGCCAGTGGGGAATTTGCAAAAATCCTTCTATGCTTTCATTTTTTAATAATTTTAAAAGTGCATTTGCCTGTGGTGTGGAAAGCACCGGCTTGTGAAAATGATTATCCGTAGATATCCTAGGACACGCAACCTGAATGAAAGCGTCGATTCCTTTTAGGTTGCCAAGTCTATCATCTGTTATCTCAGTCAAAGCAAAGAGTTGGACCTTTTTGCCCGCTTTCTCAAGCTCCTTTCTGAATTTTAAAGCGGTAGTTTTTGAAAACTGGCCCTCTTTGAGGCCAATTATAATTCCAAAGGTTTCAGCTTCAGCTGCCTTGTATACTGCAAGAATTGCTTTTTTCTGCAATTTCTGAGCAAACTCTGTAACTTCCCTTACCTCATCAAAATAGGGATCAAGGATATATGTTGGTTTACCTGTGGAAAGTGCAATTCCAGATGCATGAAAAGCACTTTGGCCCAAAAACACATTGGCATCTACACTATCTTTTGTTTCTGACGTTGGATAAAACTCGCATCCAAAAACTTGTCCATCATTTAGCTGACCTTTTCCTTCTCCAATTCTAACTTTGACTCCGCCTTCTTCTAGAATTTTTTTTACTCTTTCCATCTGTGGTAGATATTGACTATCAGTTACTAGTGAAACAGTCTTTCCTACAATCTCAGCTGCGCATTTTATTGCTACCTTGTCAAAGGAAATGTCATCAAACGCATCAATAAGAATAATGTTTTCACCAAATGTGGTGCCATTTATCGTATGTCCTATGTGAAAAAGTATTTCTGCACCTAATACTTTGGCACCATTTGTATTCATATCACATGTGCCAAAACATGTATCTGCAAGAACATATGCGGGAATGCCACATCTTTCCATTATTTTTGATGCAGTTTCTTGTACTTTTGTAAGTATTCCATCAGGTCCATTCAAAGCTACCGAAACAGGTTTTCTATTTTGGATCTCATCGAAAATCCTCTTTTCGTCAATTATTATCATTTGTTGTTTTAAAACTTGCTAGTTTTTAATTTAAATCAAGCGAAACTACACAATATTTAATATCGTTTGATCTAACATCAAGGCATGGCAATCGCATTTGTTCTCATAAATGCAGAACTTGGAGCAGAAAATGAGCTAGTAAACCAGCTAAAATCTATTGAAAATGTCAAGTATGTCTACGTTCTGTATGGAGCTTATGATTTAGTGGTAAAAATTGAAGCGCCTGATAGTGCGATACTCAAAAAAACTATATCGAACAACCTAAGGCAACTCAAAAATGTGCGTTCTACACTCACAATGACTGTAATTGATGAAAACTAGTTCTGTACTTCATATTGGTTTTGACGACACAGATTCAAGGAAGGGGATGTGTACCACATTTCTTGCATACAAGATTGTAGAATATCTAAAAAAAGAACAAGTGCAATTTTTGGATTATCCATACCTGATCAGGTTTAATCCGAATATACCTTGGAAAACACGAGGTAATGGTGCAGTAGCCATAAAAATTAAAACCGAAAAACCTGACACTATTAAAAAAAATATAATTAAATTTATCAAGAAATATTCTTCAATAAATGAGGGTGCAAATCCAGGTCTTGTTTTTTATCAACAAGAAAAAATCCCAGAACATTTCTCTAAATTTGGTCAACTTGCATTATGTCAACTAATCAGTAGAAACAAGGCAAAAGAATTTGCTTCAAAAAATGGCATTGAATTATTTTATCTAGGAAATGGTCAGGGATTGGTAGGATCTATCGGAGCAATAGGTTATTCTTTTGATGATCATACGTTTGAGCTAATCAGCTACAGAAATGAATCTAATTTTGGTAAGAAACGAGAAATTTTCAAAGATAGTGTAAGGGAAATGCAGTATCTAACGCGTTCAAGAACCTTCAACAGCTTTGACGAAGAAAAAAATCGAGTTTTGATCGCTCCTCATGGACCTGACCCCGTGCTTTTTGGTGTTCGTGGAGAAGATATTCAATCTGTTTTACAAGGTGCATCATTGGTAAGAGCTGCAGAAAAGTTTGCCGGTTATATGGTGTTTAGATCAAATCAAGGCACTGGCGCACACTTAAAAAATGAACTAGATACATCTGATCTAAAACCATTTTCATCAGGAATAATTACTGGAAAAATCTCCGACGAACCAAAAATTGAGCTTGGGGGCCATGTTATCTTTTCCATTACTAAAGATAATCAAAAAATTCAGTGCGCTGTATACAAACCTACAGGCATGACACGAGTTGTTTCTAAGCTAATCAAGGGTGATTTAGTAAAGGTAGGAGGAGGTATAAGGAAATCATCAAAAAATCACCAGAGAACTCTGAATGTAGAATTTCTCAAAGTCTTAGAATTGGAAAAAAATCAAAAAATGGTAAATCCTCTTTGTCATAATTGCAAAAAAAGAATGAAATCCAAGGGAAAAAACCAAGGCTTTGAATGTGTAAAGTGTGGAAACACATCAAAATATAAAACGCCCAAAGAAATCCCAAGAGAAATTGAAAAACAACTTTATGTACCAATTATATCTGCACATAGACATCTAACTCGACCTTTGCAAAGAATTGGGAAATCAAATAAAAAAATTGATTTTTCTAACTCAAAAAAATGGTTCCACATTTCTCAACCTATAAAGAAGAAACAATATGCTGAAATTAAAATTAAGACAAGAAACTAGATAATTTCGTTCAGAATCAGATACAATAACTGAACAAAATAGCGGGGAGTAGATTTGAACTACTGATTTGCGGGTGTCTCATCGGTATTGATTATGAGCCCGCCGGGATGACTTTGCCCAAGTAGTCTGGCTTCCCCACCCCGCTAACTGAAAAGAAGTTTCAGGGTGATATATACGCTTTATCTAATTTTGGAAATAATTAATAGGATTCATAAGATGTCAAAACTATGAATAAAAAAATAAGAATTGCAGGAATTATCGGAGCAGTTATAGCTTCAATCATAATCTTAAGTTCACCGTCAGATCCAATTGTCATACCAGTGCCAACTACAAATTCAACTGGAACAAAATCTGTAGAAGTCATCGCAACAAATCTTCAGAAACCTTGGGCTATTGATTTCGCAGATGATAGAATTTTCTTTACAGAAAAGGTTGGTAAAATAAGAATAATTGATTCCGGTGTTTTACTAGAAGAACCTCTTGCAAGTTTGCGTGTAGTCGATATCACCGACGCTGGACTGCTTGGTTTGGCCTTACATCCCAACTTTGAAAATAACCACCATCTCTACGTTTTTTATACATATGAGGAAGGAAATAAACTCTGGAACAAGGTAATCCGAATCACTGAATCAGAAAACAAACTTAGTGATGCTATAGTAATTCTGGATAAAATTCCTGGAGCAGAATTTGATAACGGCGGAGTGATAAAATTTGGTCCTGATGGAAAGCTATACATAGCTACTGGTGATGCTACAGACGAACATGCAGCACAAGATTTACAATCGCTTTCTGGGAAAATTCTAAGACTAAATGACGATGGCACAACCCCTTCTGACAATCCATTTCATAACCTGATATTCTCATATGGACACAGAAATCCTCAAGGAATGGCATGGGATAAATCTGGAAATCTGTATGTAACAGAACACGGTCCTACCAAAAATGATGAACTAAATCTTGCAAAGACTGGACAAAACTTTGGCTGGCCAGATCAGGAATGTTCAGGTGATGAAAATTTTGTAGGTTCTCTAGCATGTTATAATCCTAGTTTAGAACCAGCAGGTATAGTGTTTTATTCTTCTAACCAACTTGATCTTGAAAATGATCTAATTATGGCGACTTTACGTGGAACAAATCTATACAAGATAACGATAGACAATGGTGTTGTTACTGCACAAAAAAGCATATTGGGTGGATCTGGGAGGATTAGAGATGTAAATGAGGGACCAGACGGATATCTTTACATACTTACAGGAAATACTGATGGAAGAGGATTTCCAGATAAAACTGATGACAAACTTATCAGGATAGTAAAATAAATTGGCAAATTCATCGATTCCAAAGTTTTATGAAAAAAGTAAGAAAGAAAGGATAAAAGTGGTAGCGTCATTTTGCGGTCTTTCAAAAAAAGATGTCGAAGCTCTGCAAAATAATGGTGGAATTTCATTTGATGAAGCAGATAAGATGGTTGAAAATGCAATAGGAACAGTATCCTTTCCTCTGGGAATAGCTACAAGCTTTAGGATAAACAGGAAGGACTACCTTGTACCAATGGTAATAGAAGAACCATCAGTAATTGCAGCTGCCTCAAAGGCTTCAAAAATAGCAAGAAAACATGGCGGTTTTACAATGAAGGCAGATGAGTCATACAGTATTGGACAGATTCAAGTAGTAGATGTCAATGTAAAGTCAGCCATCTCAAATATTACAAAATCTTCTAAAGAAATTCTAAAACTTGCAAACTCAAAAAGTAAGACACTTTCTAAGATGGGAAAAGGTGCAAAGCAGGTTTCATGTAAGGTGATCAAAACTGACTCTAGACCTATGTTAATTGTAGAACTCTTAATTGATGTTGGTGATGCAATGGGCGCAAATGTAACAAATACAATGTGTGAAGGAGTTGCACCGCTAATTGAAAAATTAACAGATGGAAGAGTGATACTAAGGATACTTTCAAACTATTCGACAAAAAGACTGGTAAGAGGCACAGCTATTTTTGATAAAGACGAAGTAGGAGGACAAAAAATAGTCGATAACATCATCTTGGCATACCAATTTGCAGCAAACGATCCGTACAGAGCTGTAACCCACAACAAAGGAATCATGAATGGAATAATTGCTGTTGCAAATGCAACTGGACAGGACACAAGGGCAATTGAAGCAGCAGCTCACGCATACGCAGCAAGAACGGGAAGATATAGTTCACTTACAGAATGGAAAAAAGACAAGAAAGGAAACCTAGTTGGCAAAATCGAGTTGCCAATGGCTGTAGGAACAGTAGGTGGAATTGTAAATGTGCACAATATGATCAAAATCTGTATAAAAATTCTTGGAGTGAAGTCTGCAAAAGAGCTCGCTTGTGTAATTGCAGCAACAGGTCTTGCACAAAACTTTAGCGCAATAAGATCTCTTGCTTCTGAAGGAATACAAAAAGGGCATATGAGACTTCATGCAAGAAACATTGCTGCAGCAGCAGGTGTCAAGTCAGACAAAATAGATGAGGTAACAAAGAGAATGATAAAAGAAGGAAACGTCTCAGTACATCGCGCAAAAGAAATACTTAAAGAACTTTAGCGCCCAAGATATATATCTAAAAACCATTGCTAGGACTACGTTGACTCTAGTTAAATTTGCAATACCTAAAGGTAGTATTGAAGATGCCACCTTCAAGGTTTTGGAAAGATCTTGGACAAAAGTAAAGCGAAGAGACAGAACATACCGTGTAACTCTAGATGATCCACAAATTGCAGTAAAGATGCTAAGACCACAAGAGATCCCAAACCTTGTCTTTGATGGGTTGTATGATGTTGGTATAACAGGTAAAGATTGGGTATTAGAAACAAATGCAGATGTACAAACTCTTCTGGATTTAGAATATGGAAAAATAAAACTTGTAATCGCAATACCTGACTCATATAATTTTAAATCACTTGATGAAATGATTGCAGCATATGCAAAAAAGAAAAAGATACTTAGAATATCGTCTGAGTATCTTACAACAGCTGCAAAATTCATAAAACAATGTAAAAGTTACAAAAAACTTTATGGTTTAAAGGATCCGCTAATTATAACTCCATGGTTGCGTCTTGGTTCAAATATGAACATACAGATCCACCTGTCTTTTGGAGCAACCGAAGCAAAACCTCCTGATGATGTAGACGCAATAATAGATGTGACAGAAACAGGTACAACACTTACACAAAACCAACTAAAGATAGTAGATACTGTATTGGAATCAAGTGCTATTCTGATAGCAAATAAATCATCACTGAAAGACAAGAAAAAACGGGAAAAGATCTACGATATTGTCACTATGCTACGTGGAGCTGTAGAAGGAAAAGAACACCTACACATATTTCTAAACGTACAAGAAAAGAATCTGAATAAGCTACTAAAAGAGCTTCCGTCACTTAAACGACCTACTGTTAGTCCTCTTAGTGAGAAGGGATGGTATGGAATAAACACAATAATACCCAAGTCCGAATTTCACAAACTTATTCCAAATCTCAGAAAGATAGCACAGGGATTAGTAGTACACGAGCCAAAGCAAATACTTGCACTAGAGGAGATAAAACGAGATGAGGAAAATTGATGAGAACCATCATAGTTCGAAATATCAATACTACTGTAGCATACGTACGACAACGACCTAGACCTACAGAGAAACAAAAGAAGATAGTTAGCGACATACTTCTAAATGTACAAAAAAATCCACAAGACAAGACACTGATAAAATACGAAAAGAAAGTCGGCAAGCTAAAAGCAAATCTAAAATCAATTAGGGTGACAAAATCTGAAATTAAAAACGCATATTCTAAGGTAACAAAAGATCAGATTGATGCAATTAAGCTTGCAAAGAAAAGACTAGAAAGAACAGAGATTACACTAAAAACCAAACTACCGAAAATTACAATTCGAGCAGACGGAATAAAAATTAGCAAAATGTTTGTACCGCTTGAAAGTGTAGGCTGTTATATTCCAGGTAGCGAGGCTAGATATCCTAGCACTGTAATTATGTCTGTCATTCCTGCCAAAGTGGCACGTGTAAAAAAAATTGTTGCCATTTCACCCCCAGATAAAAATGGTGACATAGATCCACTCACACTTGTTGCTGCAGACATTTGTGGAGTAGATGAATTTTACAAAGCAGGAGTAGCAGGAATTGCTGCACTAGCATATGGAACCAAATCTGTACCTAAAGTCGATAAGATAGTTGGACCCGGAGGATTATTCATTACTATTGCTAAATCACTTGTAAGCGAAACTGTTTCAATTGATATGGTTGCAGGTCCCACAGAACTTGCAATTATCGCAGATTCTTCTGCAGATCCTGATATTGTTGCTTCTGATCTAATATCTCAAGCAGAACACGGACCTGCTTCTATGTGTTGTATGATAACCACTTCTATAAGACTAAAAAATATGGTACTAGATTCATTACAAAAACAAATTAGTAAAATACAAAGACAAGAATTTGTCAAGGCAAGTTTGGAAAACAACGGATTTATTGCAATTTGCAAGAACGAATCAGATGTTATAGAATTCGCAAACCAATTTGCTCCAGAACACTTGGAAATAATTACAAAGAATCCACAACAGATAGCACAAAAGATTACATCATCTGGTCTTGTATTGATAGGAAAAAATACGCCATCTTCAGCAAGTGATTATCTACTTGGTTCAAATCACATCCTTCCCACAAACGGGTTTGCAAGATCTAGAGGATCACTTGGAGTGCTGGACTTTATGAAAATACGAAGCCAAATAGAAACTTCAAAAACTGAATTACAAAAAATTTCCAAATACATGAAATCTTTGACAACAGCAGAAGGATTACCAAATCACTACGAAGCAATAAGGACTAGATTAAAATGAAATCAGGTTGGCTCCAAAAGAAAATAGAACAACTATCAAAACTAAAAGGGTATCAGAAACCTACCAAGTACCCAAACACACTCAAGCTTGATTCTAATGAAAACTATGCAATAGACAGAGAGTTTTCCCAGGATTTGATCAAACAAACTGAAGATAATCTTGACGTGAGAGAATATCCACTAGGTGACACTGAAAGGCTTGTAGAAGCACTATCTAGATACATCAAAATGCCACAAGAAATGATTAGTGTAGGAAACGGTTCTGATCAAATCATTGATCTGATATTAGTAAATTTTGCTTCAAAAGACACAAAAATTCTGACTTCAGAACCCACATTTGGTTTCTTTGAAGAAAGATGCAAGTTGTATTCTATTCCCACAATCAAGATTCCTTTTACAAACAACATGACACTGGAACTTGAAAAATTTCTTTCAAATATAAAAAGGACTGATATTCTTTATCTTGATTCTCCAAACAACCCAACTGGATTCCAGTTTTCAAAAAACAAACTAGAACAACTGATCAAAGAATTTGAAGGTCTTGTAATAATAGATGAAGCATATGTAGAATTTGCTGACTATTCCATTGTAGACATGACAAAGAAAAAAGATAATCTGATTGTGTTAAGAACACTTTCAAAATCATTTGGACTTGCGGGGCTTCGTGTGGGATATTTTATTGCAAATAAAAAGATAGTTAATGTATTTGCCAAAGTCATTCAATATCCATATCCACTAAATACTGTTGCAATAGAGGCAGCTATTTTAGCTTTACAAAAATCAAAACAAATCTCTGAAATCTTAAATCTTATCAAAAAAGAAAGATCTAGAATAATAGAGACACTTCGCGATATGGGTGTTTTTGAAGTCTTTGACTCAAAGGCAAATTTTGTACTCTTTAATGCACCTGGCTCTGGATTACGTATCTACAAGGCTCTCATAGAACAAGGCATTGTTGTGAAAAACCTAGGAAAGATGGGGAATCACGACAGTTGCTTAAGAGTCACAGTAGGTTCAGAAGAGATGAATTCAAAATTCTTGCTAGCAATACGTGATTTATTGAGATGACAATTCAAAAATTAGATGATGGTATCTTTGTGGACACTGCAAAGATTGAAAAAATAAAAAATCTTGATAGTGTGATATTTGATTGTGATGGTGTACTCATAGATATTTCAAATTCATATGATCTTGCCATAAAAAAAACAGTAGATTTTGTACTCAAAAAAATGGCAGCCATAGATCAACCTAATATAGTAAGTACAAAGATGATTGAGGGTTTCAAAGCAACTGGAGGTTTTAACGATGAAGTTGATGTTACCTATTCACTTCTCCTTTCAGTTGTAGCTGCAAAAAAACTAAACAGAAATACATCTGAGTTTATTTCTGATGTAATTAAAAATGCAGATCAAACTGGCATTTCATCTGTTGAAAAATATCTTGACATCCTTGATGTAGATATTTCTGAAATCCGAAAAAAACTATCATATCCTGGACAGCATGACACAAACCCACTGTATTCCATATTCGATGAAATGTTTTATGGTGCTAATCTATATTATGAACTTTATAAAAGAAAACCAAAATTTTTTGATGGTAAAGGATTAATTGATAATGATATTATACTTCTTAAAAAGGAACTAATAGAGAAACTAAAGAAAAAATTTGGAAAAAAAATCTCCATTGTATCAGGACGTGGTTTTATTTCCACAAAATATTCACTAAAAACACTATTTGATGAATTTGATCTAAAAAATTCACGATTTTTAGAGGATGAATCACGTGAGTTCGCAAAACCAAATCCGCAACCCCTCATATCTTCTATCAAAGGATTAGAGTCTTCTTGCTGTATGTTTGTAGGTGATTCAATTGAGGATTTTATAATGGCAAGAAAATCTGAAGAACTTGGTAGCAAGACAATCTTTTGTGCTATTTATGGTACAAGCAAAGACCCAGAAACAAAACGCAAGCTCTTTGAACAAAAAAATGCTGACATCATGCTAGAATCAATAGACCTGATTCCGAAGACATTAAATCTGGTATAGGCATAAAATCGCTCTCTGCAGGAATTTGTATGAAATCTAGATTAGGCCGCATCAATAGAAAAACAAAAGAAACTGAAGTTTCTGTAACTGTAAATCTTGATGGAAACGGAAAGATTTCAGTAAAGACAGGAATCAGCTTTCTTGATCACTTGATTACTTCGCTTGGTAAACATGCAATGCTTGATCTTACTCTTAAAGCAGTTTCAAAAGATGGAATAGCTCACCACTTAATCGAAGATACAGGTATAGCCCTTGCAAATGGAATTGATCTGGCACTTGGAAATAGATCTAGCATAACAAGATTTGGCCATGCATCTGTTCCAATGGATGAATCCCTTGCAGAAGCTTCACTTGATCTGGTAAAAAGACAATATCATAAAATTGACTTAGGAATTGAGCAAAATCAGATAGAAGGTATATCAAAGGAAGATCTAGAACACTTTTTCCGCTCTTTTGCTCAAAATCTCAATGTTTGTATGCATGTTACAGTCAAGTATGGAGAAAATGATCATCACAAAATTGAAGCTGCGGTAAAGGCCTTTGCGGTTGCATGGAGAGCAGCAGCTAGTTATGACAAAAAGCAAAAAGGAATTCCAAGTACAAAAGGTGCCATGTAGTGGTTAAAGTAGCAATATTTGATTATGGAGCAGGAAACATTTTCAGTTTAAAGTCTTCTTTAGAAAAAAATGGCGCAGAAGTTGATGTCGTAACTGATCTTAATCATGGTAGTAATTATTCTGGACTCTTGTTACCTGGTGTAGGTAATTTTGATCCTGCAATTCACAGCCTAAATTCATCAAAAAAAGCATTTGCTGATATAGTAAAAAATCAGATTCCAGTTCTTGGAATATGCCTTGGTATGGAAATGTTCTTTGAAAAAAGTGAGGAAGGAAAGGAAAGTGGATTAGGAGTCTTGGATGGCGAAGTAATCTTACTTCCAAACAAGTTCAAGATACCTCACATGGGATGGAACGACTTGCAGATAAAAAAGCCAAGCAAACTCTTAGAAGGTGTAAAGGAAGGTTCATGGGTATATTTTGTGCACTCTTACAGGGCAAAACCAGAAAACCCAGACATAGTAAAAGCTGATTCTGACTATGGTATAAGTGTACCAGCCGTGATAGAAAGTGGTCCACTTTTTGGTACCCAATTTCATCCGGAAAAATCTAGCAAAGTGGGTTCTATAATGATCAAGAACTTTTTGCGAGAGTGTAAAAAGTGAAAGTTATTCCCGCAATTGACCTGATGGATGGTAAAGTAGTGCGCCTTGTTAAAGGCGACCCAAAAAACAAAACAATCTACAGCGATAATCCTGTGGAAATTGCAAAAAAATGGGAGAAAGCAGACGCAGACAGAATACACGTAGTAGATCTTGATGCAACCTTGGGCAGTGGTTCAAATTTACAAATAATTAAGAAAATCGCACAAGAGGTATCTATTCCGATACATGCAGCAGGAGGACTACGTGATGAAAAAACAATATCTGATGCACTATCATTTGCAGATAAAGTAGTTATTGGTACATTTGCATTTGCAAATAGAGAAAACTTACCAGAAATTATAGCAAAATTTGGAAAAGAGAAAATCATAATCTCTGTAGATCAACTAAATGGAAAAATTGTCATAAACGGGTGGAGGCAAAATACCGGAATAGAACTAATTACAGGGATCAAGGATTTCCTAAAAATGGGTCTATCTGAGTTTCTTTTAACTAGTGTTGAGCGAGATGGAACTTTATGGGGACCAGACGTTGATTCTCTTACAAAAGCATGTAAGATAAAAAATGCAATGATAATTGCAAGCGGTGGTATATCTGATCTTAAAGATACAATCGCTGTAAAAAAATGTGGTGTTGCAGGAGTGATTCTTGGAAAAGCGCTATATGATGGAAAAATTTCAATTGAGGAGGTTAGAGCAATAGCATGACTTTAACCAAAAGAGTAATTCCATGTTTGGATGTAGACAATGGTAGAGTAGTTAAGGGAATGCACTTTGCATCAATAAAAGATGCTGGAGATCCAGTCTTATTAGCAGAAAAATACAGCAATGAGGGAGCAGATGAGCTTGTCTTTCTTGATATTACCGCATCAGAACAAGGGAGAGAAACAATAAAGGCACTTGTTTCAAAAGTAGCCCAAGTCATTGATATTCCATTTACTGTTGGTGGAGGTGTAAAAACACTACAACATGCAAGAGATATCCTGCTAAGTGGTGCTGATAAGGTTGCAATAAACACTGGGGCTGTAAAAAATCCAGAAATCCTAACAAAACTAATGGAAATTTTTGGAAAGCAATGTGTAGTTGTAGCTATGGATGTAAAACGAAACCACAATTATGAAAAAGGGAAAAATGTCTTTCCTTCTGACTCTAAAAAATTCTGGTTTGAAGTGTACATCTATGGCGGAAAGACTGCTACCGGACTAGATGCAATAGAATGGGCAAAGCAAGTTGAAAGACTAGGTGCAGGAGAGATCCTTCTCACCAGCATAGACATGGATGGCACAAAGGAAGGCTATGATATCCAACTAACAAAAGAAATCGTTAATGCTGTTAATATTCCAGTTATTGCTTCTGGAGGATGTGGAAAACCAAAACACATGCTTGATGTCTTTCTACAATCTAACGTAGATGCTGCATTAGCCGCATCAATATTTCATTACAAAACTCATTCTGTAGACAGAGTTAAAGAATATCTGAAAGAAAATGGTGTGCCTGTTAGAATATAAAGAAAGATTAAGAAAGGAAAAGAAGCAATAACTTTTTATGAAAAAAACAATTGATGATATTGATTTTTCAAAAGGCGATGGACTAGTTCCTGTGATAGTCCAAGACATACACTCTAAAGATATCCTCACCCTAGCTTATACAAATAAAGAATCATTATCTCTCACACAAAAAACAGGAAATTCTTGGTTTTGGAGTAGATCAAGAAACAGATTATGGATGAAAGGAGAAGAATCTGGTAATACTCAAAAAGTAAAAGAAATCTTAGTTGATTGCGATTCTGACGCAATTATTTATTTAGTTGAGCCAGCTGGACCTGCATGTCATACAGGCGAACGAGTATGCTTTCATCACAACTTATAAAGTTGTTAAATATTATTTTTCTGTAGAATTAGTTGTTTCTGTTGCATTAAGATTAATTGGAACAAGATCTGCTTGACCACCCTCAATAAACTCATTAATGAATTCAAAATGTATAGGATCATATTTCACTCCTTGAAACACAACTCTCCATTTTCCAACCAGATCTTCTGCTTTATAGATGCCAAGTATTGCACTTGTATCAGGTTTCACATAAAAATTAAAATCACTTTTAGAGGTACCATTAAAAGGAATCACAGCCCATGTTTTTTCTCCAGGACGTACGAATATGATATTGCCAACTTCGTCTGGTTTTAATCCATGTACTGATATGAAAATATTCTCAGCAAGCTTGTATCTTGATTTGTCTATCGCAAATGGGCCAGAACTAATCCATTGGGAATTTTCATCATCAGAAGGTTTTTGATAAAAATAACTAGCAGTTGCTATAACACTAGCCACTATTATTGCAATAATTACTGGAATTATTATTCTCTTATTCAAGTTAAACATCTTCTTTTTTACTCATCATTAATGTTTTTTCAAACTGTAAGAAATTTACAATATGTATTAATCTTTAGTATTTTCAATAAATATGGGTGTTTTTGATAACTACTTTTTTAAATTATTGCTCAGAAAACATTAATTTTTACTGAATAAGATGACATCTAAAATTAAGTATTACTTAACTTCATATTAGGACGCCTTATGTATCATTTCACAAAGTCTGGATCATCTTGACACAGATAAAATCACTACAGTGTAGGGAATGCAAAAAAGAGTACCAGCCTATTTTCAAGTATATCTGTGATGAGTGTTTTGGCCCACTAGATGTAAATTATGATTTTCCTTCTGTAAATAAAAACACGTTTGCAAACCGTGAGCATACCTACTGGAGATACTTTGAGCTGTTACCAATTGCAGAAAAATCAAACATTGTCAGTATAGATGCTGGCATGACTCCATTGATAAAAGCAGAAAAACTTGGAAAAGCTCTTGGTTTAAACAAATTATACATAAAAAATGATTCTGTGAATCCAACCTTTTCATTTAAAGACAGACCAGCAGGTGTTGCAGTTTCAAAAGCAAAAGAATTTGGTCTTTCAGCTGTTGGATGCGCATCAACTGGAAATCTTGCGTCTGCAACTGCAGCGCATGCTGCAAAGGGTGGTTTTTCATGTTATGTGTTTGCACCAAGTGATATTGAACATGCAAAAATTGCACAAGCACTTGCCTATGGTGCTAATTTCATTTCTGTTGATGGAACATATGATGACGCAAATAGAATTGCAGCTCAAATTGGTGACAGCAAAGGAATAGGCATAGTTAACATCAACATGCGTTCTTACTATGTTGAAGGATCAAAAACCTTGGCATTTGAAGTAGCAGAGCAACTTGACTGGAATGTACCAGATCATTTGGTTGTACCGGTAGGAAGCGGTGCAATGCTAAATGCAATTTGTAAAGGATTTGAGGAACTCGAAAGCCTCTCACTAGTAAACCAAGTCTCAAACATGCATATGATTGCAGCACAACCACATGGATGTGCGCCTATTGTTGATGCCTTTAAGAGAAAAGACACCGATGTGATACCAGTAGAGATTCCTGACACAATAGCAAAAAGCTTGGCAATTGGTGACCCTGGAGATGGTCGTTATGTGCTCAAACGACTAAGACAGTACAATGGATGGGCAGAAGAATCAAACAATAAGGAAATTTTAGATGCAATAATACTTTTAGCAAAAACAGAAGGAATCTTCACCGAACCTGCTGGCGGTGTCTCTGTTGCTGTACTAAAAAAGATGGTAGAACAGGGAAAAATTGACAAAAACGATATTACCATTTGCTATGTAACTGGAAATGGTCTAAAGACAACCGAGGTCTTGATGGAAGTTTTACCAAAACCACAGGTAATGCAAGCAGATGTTGCAAAAATTTCTGCAATGGTGAGATAATTGGCAAATATCACATTCACAATTCCGTCTGTCCTAAACAAGGGCGGAGGAGAAAAAAAAATAGACATTACAGCAACAAATCTGTCAGAAGCATTTGCTAAAATTTCAGAAAGCATGGGTGATGATTTTCAAAGACGTGTTTTGAACTCTGATGGAACTCCACGATCTTTGATAAACATCTACATCAATGGAAAAAACATGCGATTTTCTGGTGGAATGCAATCCACTCTAAAAGATGGTGACGAAGTTTACATTCTACCCGCAGTGGCAGGAGGTTCAGATCTCTCAAAGAAAGATCTTGAAAGATATTCAAGACAGGTAATGCTTGAAGAGATTGGCTATGAAGGACAGCTAAAACTGAGGAATGCCAAAGTTTGTGTTGTAGGAGTTGGAGGCCTTGGAAATCCAATAGCTACAAGACTTGTTGCAATGGGCATTGGGAAGATACGAATTGTAGACAGAGACGTCATCGAATTATCTAATTTACACAGGCAGACAATGTTTGATGAATCTGATATTGGTCAGGTAAAAGTAGAAGTCGCTGCAAAAAAACTAAAGAAAATGAATCCTGATGTGGAAATTGAGGCACTTCCAGTTTCTGTAAATGACTATACTGCTTTTGATATCGTTGATGGATGTGATGTAGTCATAGACGCACTTGATAGTGTAAACGCAAGATACTCACTTAACAAAGCCTGCATTGCAAAAAATATTCCATTTGTTACTGGTGCTGCTGTTGGAGTTTCAGGTCAAGCATTTACTATCATTCCTAAAGAAAGTGCGTGCTATCATTGTCTCTTTCCAGCACTTGACGAAGATTCCATGCCAACATGTAGTATAGAAGGAGTGCATCCTTCGATTCTTTCTATAATAGGTGGAATCGAAGTTGCAGAAGCAGTTAAAATCATCACAGGAAAAAAGCCAAACCTTGCAAATAGGATTCTACATGTAGATTTGGAAAGTCTAGAATTTGCCAGTACTCATACCGCAAGAGTAGATGAATGTCCAGTATGCGGTACTGGTAAATCTGAAGAAATCCATAAACAAGAATTGATAATTGAGGAATTGTGTGGACGCAGTGGAGGAAAGCGCACTTTCTCTATAACTCCAACTAGTATGGCTGACATTGATGTACAAAAAATTACTGATATTGCAAAGACCAAAGGCTTCAAAGTACAAAATCAGGGTGAGCTTGGTCTCTCAATGTCAACAGATACCACATATGTTAGCTTTCTCAAACGTGGTTCTGCTGTAATAGTAGGTACAAAAGATGAAGATGATGCAGTAAAACTATACAAGACTCTACTTTGTAGCTAAATCATGAGATATCTTATTGCAACAATCTTTGTTTTATTACTAGGAAGTTTCTTTGCAAATTCATATAGTCAATCCACAGAAACCGTAAACAGAACATTTTTCGTATTCGTACAAACCCAGATCAGAAATTCAGATGGACAACTGGTTGCATATCTTGAAGCAAACAAGGTATCAATACCGCAACCTGAAAGACTAGACAAGTTTCTTGATTCAAAATATGCTGCATCCACAATAAACAGAGGTGGTCAGGATTACGAAGTCATTCAAGTTGACTTGACAAAGAAAGTAGAAGAAACAGATGTTATTTCAAAAACAGTCTTGGGTGTGATGGAAAACAATGAACCTGTTTTACTAGCAGTATCTGATCATGATGGATATCCTGTAGTTCCAGGCGACACTGTCACATCTATATGGACTATAATCAGACCTATTCATTAGATCTTTTTTATCTCACTTATTTTGGGCACCTTATACATTCTTCTTAGAGGAGTTGGAACATTGAAGGAATTTTCATAGGATAAATGATATAAAGAGAATATTCGTTTATACACATCTCCATAGAAACTACTACCTGAATCGCTTGCTAGTATCTCTATCTTTCATTTTTTACACATAACATTTCATGAATACGCTATTAAACAGTTAATTGATCTTTAAATTGGTAGAAAGAATGGGAAAATTATATGTTACATTGACCTTATCATTTGCATTACTTGTTCTAATAAATATGATATTTACATTGTGGGTTTTTTATGATTGGGCAACTGGTACCTTAGATGCTCTCCTTCGTGGTACAAATTTCATTGAAACAATCTATTATTCAATATATCTAAAGTGGCTTCTTCTAGTAGATGGATTATGGATATTGTTTGCATTAATTTTTATGTTTAAAAGAAAACATTACAAAACAGATCCTACATTACATTATTTGTCTTCTAACCAGATTCTTGATCCGATCGTTTGTGTAATATTGCCAGCATATAATGAAGAGTCTTCAATTGAAGCGGTTGTTAAAGAATACATAAATCAAAAAAATGTAAAGCATGTGATTGTAGTGGATAATCATAGCACAGACCGTACTGCAGAAATAGCAGAACGTTGTGGAGCAAAAGTAATCAGAAAAGAATCTAACAAAGGATATGCTCATTCATGTGTTGTTGGGTTAAAAGAATCTCTAAAAATTGATGCAAATATTATAGTTTTAACAGATTGTGATGGAACATTTGATGCCCGTGATATTGCAAAGATGATACCATTTTTAGACAACTGTGATATGGTAATTGGCACTAGACAAATTCAAGTTTTAACTCAGAAAGGTAATCAAAATAGTATGTTTTACGTATGGGGAAATCTCTTATTGGCAAAAATGTTACAAATTAAATATTTTAGCCTACTTCACATAGGAGTTGTAAACTTGACTGATGTTGGTTGTTCTTACAGATGTATTAGACGTGACGCGCTTGAAAAAATTATTGATAAATTCAATTCACCTCCTGCTAATAAAATCATTCATGGTAGCAGTGGTTGGTTATTCATAATTTATTTGACAATGTTGGGAATACAAAATGATCTGAAGATCGTAGAGGTACCTATTACTTTCAAAAAACGTATAGGTATTTCTAAATCGGGGGCACAGAAAAAAAATAAAGGAATCAAATATGGGTTGAAATTCCTATGGTACATTGTAAGTAGTTGATTTATTTAATTTAACATCAAAAACTATGTGCTTGCTCACCAGTTCTTTTTGAAAGTAATATACCTACACCAATGGCAAAAAAGAATATCAATGGAACAAACCTGTATGGTTGGTTTGTTAAATCAGTAAAGCCTTGTAGAACAGGTGCAGATAGCAGAATTCCAATTATTAATATCATAATAGATTCTGCATGTAAAACACCCCTTCTTGAAAGAACGAATAATCCTACTATGAGTGGCAAAATGAAGATTAGTACTAATCCATCAAATCTGAGCTGAAATGCCCATGATGTGAAACCACGCCAAAAGTCATTAGAATCAAAACTTTCAGATTTTCCTGAAACATTGAGCATAGCTAGAACGGCTATGCCTACAGATATGATGATTCCATATGAGATTGCTAAGCGAATTTTTTCTTGTCTTGGCATATTGGTTCTGTAGATGAAAAACAAAGTCATTGGCAAAAACATGACAGTAAGTGACTTTGCTGATATGGAAAGAACATATGATACAGGTGATAAAGGCCACTTTTTGAAAACCATGTACAAAGAAAGAAGATACAACAATATCCAGAAATTGTCATATGTTGCTGATGTATCATAAGAAAGAAAAGTTGTACTTTGTAGTACGATTGCCATCGAAATAATTCCTGCAAATCTTTTTTTTGTGATCTCTTTTGTGGTATAATAAGTCAAAACAAGCAATGCAATACTTGCAAGAAAAGGAATTACTCTAATGTTACCAAGTATTTTTAATGAAATAGAAAGAAGTAAGTATCTGAAATTAGGATCAGAGGGAAATTTTATTATATCATCAAAAGTCCAACCACCAACTGTAACTTTAACACCTTCTGCCTTGCCAACAAAATGACTCAAGTCATAATCGCCCCAAGTTTCTTCAGTTGATAACTCGGATGCTGAAAGTCCTACATAGATTCCAAGTAAAATAATAATAACAATGAAAGATGTTTTTTTAGAAACTTCAAAATCGAAAATGAATCTAATTGATTTGGTTAAAGGCGATGGTAGCTTGTTTTTGAAATATAGTATTCCTATAGCAAGTAAGACAAAGTTTGCTACCAAAAATGGGTATGTCCACACTCCTGTCTCATACGGGTTTATCGCAGTATCCTGAAAGGTGCTAGTAGATCGTATCACAAGCGAAGGAAATAGAACTGTGGTTAGACTGATAAGCACAACCACAAGCGTGGTCAAAAAGATCAACCACGATACACTTGATTTTCTTGTTTTTTCTGCCTGTTTTTCTTGCTTTTTTGTAGCTGGTTTCTTGGTCAAACTTAGGGTCTCTTAAAATGCAGTACCATAAAACTTGAGTGTATGAAACCTTGTCTGGGACTTGTTGTCCACTTGATTCTTAATGGTGTATACATTATGAAATGTGTACAGGACATGTTTTCTCACACGATGATAAAAATGGTTTAAAATGGATAAAAATAAAATTTGTAAGCTGCCTTCATGTAATCCTTGCTTATAATTCATCATACGTTGATAATTAAAAGCTTAAAAACTTGTAACGCATAATTTGCTTTAAAACTATAAAAGCTTTTTTTTGAAATTTTGCCTGCAAAAAATACATATCAATAAGAAAAACCAAATTTTTTCTATAATGAAACTTGATAGATATAAAAAAAGAAATTCAAGAGGAGTTGCAATCACATGACTGATCAAGTAAAAAATAAAACTCACAAAAATGGTAGGCCTAGTAAGGCAGAGCAAGTAGAGATACAAAAAAAGCTAAGGCCATATTTTGAAAAATCAATATCACCTGCTATTGCAGCAAGCGAGACAGGAATCAATATCAAAACAGTAAACAAGTATTATGATGAATGGTATGTGGAGATAAAAAATTCACAGCAACCTGATTTTATTGAAAGGTGTAAGATTGAAAAGGAGCGTCACATCTTGGCATATAACCATCAGCTCTTGGAAATGTATAAAATTCAAGATGACCTTAAGAGCCAGACAATTGATTGTAAATCTGGTGGGAAGCCACAATCAGAAAAGTGGCTTTACAAACAAAGAATTGAGGTAGCAAATGCCATCACAAATTTGATTGGAAAGATGATTAATCTTGCAAATGCGCCTACGGCCGATATCTCACTAGAAAACAAGACAAAGGAGTTGTTAAAAGACAATGGTCTCACCTGACATATGGTCTAGGCAGCATCATGCACTTGCAAAAAAAGAGTCAGCCTACATTAAAAAGGCCGTATTGGCCAGTGCATGCTCACAAAATACACTTCTAAAACTGCCAAAAAACTGTCTAGAATGGATTCAAAAGGCAAGGCCGATGGTAGATGGCAGGCCTAGAAAGCGGAAGGATCACAATAGACAAGACCACCTCTATCCAAGAATTTGTGGATACAATAGAGACGTACAAAGCACATCCAAAAAGACAATATGATGCCAATTGGAAAAGGCCAAGACTCATGATACCATATCTTACTGAAAGAGAATACGACACAGAATGGTTAATCAAGGACTTTACGGCACTGACAAGAAAAGACCTTGACAAAATTGATGTTACGGATCCTCTCCAAAGGGCCAAAAAAGAATTCAACCATCCAAAAGACTCGGTGATGGGTGTCATCTATGCCTTGGTTGGGCTAAAGCAAAATCCTGAGTGGCATTGGATAAATGTGTAGGATTTATTTGTAAATAGGTTCTACATGATTACATCTTTCTATTACTATGTGAAAAAGCTAATTTTGATAAAATATGAATACTAGTAAACTTGACAGTCTTTATTGCCAAAAATTTCTATAGTTTTGGGTACGCGACCTGAAATAATCAAACTATCTCCAATTATTAGACTGGTAAAAAAAAGAGATACTGAGATAATATTTTCTGGGCAACACTATGATTTCAAGCTTGGTCTAAAATTTATTGAAGAGCTTGGGTTGCCAAGGCCTGATTTCATACTCAATTTATCAAGAGGAGACCCCGCAAAACAAACAGGAGAGATGATCCAAAAATTTTCTGAAATATTTGGATCAAAGAAACCTGATACAGTCCTAGTACAAGGTGACACAAATACTGTGCTGGCAGGAGCAATTGCTGGTCTAAAATACAACATTCCAATAAGCCACGTTGAGGCTGGTTTGCGCAGCTATGACTGGAGAATGCCAGAAGAGCACAACCGAATAGCTACAGATCACATATCAGAATTACTTTTTGCGCCAACCAATATTGCAAAAAAGAACCTCTTAAACGAAAAGGTTCATGGCAAGATCTTTGTTACTGGAAATACCGCAATTGATGCCATAGAACAAAACCTTAACCTTGCGGCAAAGAAAGCAACCGTAAACATAGATGATGATTTCATCCTAATGACACTACATAGGGCAGAAAATGTTGATGAGAAAAGAACACTTGGGAATATCCTAAGTGCTATAATACAATCTGGTGAAAAGATTGTATTTCCAATACATCCACGAACATTGAAGCGAGTCCATGAGTTTGGATTATATCAAAAAATAAGGAACGCAAAGAATGTAACTCTGATTAATGCCGTTGGATACTTTGACATGCTTTTACTAATGAAGAAATGCAAATTCATCATATCTGACTCGGGAGGAATTCAGGAAGAATCTACGTCTCCAAAAATTCGAAAAAAGGTCCTCGTTGTACGTAAAGCCACTGATAGACCAGAGGCTGTAAAAAGTGGGTTTTCTGTAGTAGTGGGCACAAACATGAATTCTATTTTAAAAGCAATAAAGAGGAATTCTGAAAATCCAAGATATCCAAAGGGTGCTTCCCCATATGGAAATGGCAAATCATCTGAAAAAATTATGAAAATTATAAATCAATTTTTTTGAAAAATGTTTTATTTGACAACCAAAAGTCTGATGTGGTAGATTAGCCTGATGCATACTGTGACTTTTCATGCATCTTCCACTTAGTTAGTATAGTCATTGTACCAACTATAATGATTGCTGCAATTTGGAAAAGAAACCAATCTGCATTTCTAAACCATATATCTTCGCTGTAAAATGGTGTGAATATGGGAAAACTAGAGGATGATGCTTGAAATATATCAAATGAAATGTGTGCAAGCACTCCAGCAAAGGCGGCAGAAGCCAGGACATAGTCTTTTCTACCAAGTAACAATATCATTACTACAGAAGACAAGACTGCAAACGGAATAGAGTGACCCATTCTAGAAATTGCATCTAAACCAATAAAATCGATCAGGTGATCCGAGTCCAGTATTATGGCAAAAGAACCTGTAAGAAGGAAATATCGCAAACTAAGACTGGCTGCACCTGCAACAAGACCCCACAATATGTGACCACCCACATGCTCTATGGTTAGAGCGCTAAGAGGACTCGCCAAAGCTTGTTTCTCAGGAAGAAAAATTCCAATAAGAGAAAAAGCAGCTGCCAATATGCCATAAAGTGACATGGCTTTGAAAAGAAAAACTAGATTTTGTTTCATTAGAACTCATCAGTTGTTTCTACTTATTTATGTTCATACTAAAATTGTATGATACGTCAGATTAGACTGTTTTTGAGAGATAAATCATTATATTACAACTTCATTTTCAAATCTATAGTTTGCTTGATCTTTCTACATTGAATAAATATGATCCCCAAGGCATGTACAAAATATATGACAAGTGGCCAGAAATTGCAAAAGAATCATACAATTCACAAATTGATACCATAGATTTCAAAAATGTTGATCACATAATATTTGCAGGAATGGGCGGTTCAGGAACCATAGGCGATATATTCTCATCAATATTATCAAAAACCAAAATTCATGTCTGTGTTGTAAAAGGATATCTACTTCCAAAGACTGTTGACTCGAACACTCTAGTTGTAACCACTAGCATTTCTGGAAACACTGCAGAAACACTAACTATTTTGGATGCTGCAAAAAAAACTGATGCCAAAATAATTGCTTTTTCATCTGGCGGAAAAATGAAAGAATATTGTATGAAAAATAAAATTGAGCATAGAAGTATTCCTCAACTACATTCTCCACGAGCATCATTTACTGCCTTTTTATATTCAATGTTACATGTGTTAGAATCTACTATTCCTATAAAACAGAAAGATATCTCTGAATCTATAAGTTACTTAGAAGATCTCAAAGCACAGATTTCTTCATCTAATATCTACAAAAAAAACCCATCACTCCAACTGGCAGAGTGGATTTCTGGAATTCCAACAATATACTATCCATGGGGTCTGCAAGCTGCTGCAATTCGATTCAAAAACTCTTTACAAGAAAATGCAAAAATACATGTAATGGTAGAAGATGTGATTGAAGCATGCCATAACGGCATAGTTGCATGGGAAAAATCCTCAAATGTTAAACCTATCTTGATAGAGGGACATGACGATTACATTAAAACCAAGGAAAGATGGAGAATCCTCAAAGAATATTTCCAAGAAAACAAAATTGACTACTGTGAAGTCCTTTCTGTTAAAGGAAGTATCTTATCCAAATTGATAAACCTCATCTATCTACTTGATTATTCTACACTATATTATGCGGTTCTATCTAAAACAAATCCCTCTCCAATTATGTCCATTGATTTTGTGAAGAAAAGGCTTGAATAAAAAAGACAAGATAATTATTATTTTTTATGTATTTTTAGCTATTTCATATACAGCAACCATGTTGTATATCAATAAATCTTTTGAGGATGTTAAATTTCCAGAAGAAGTAAAAAATGTTGTAGATGAAATTACGCTTGTAAAAACAGTAGACATAAACAAAACGAAAATCTTTGATACAATGGCAGATATACAAAACTACCCACTAATTCTGCCACAAAATGTAATTTCAGTCAAGATAATAAATCAAAGTGGCAATGTGATATATGCAGAAGAAGAGATTATGGAAAAATTTGTAAAATTGAAACTACTTGTTAAACATACTCTTTTGCCATATGATAAACATATACTTGAAGTGATGAATGGTGATGCAGCAGGCACAGTAATTACTCAAACTTTTGAAAATACTAATTCAAGCACAATTCTTACCACCCACATAAAATTACATCTTAAGGGAATACTGGCACCATTTGTTTATTTTCCGAAACAGAGTCTAGAACTGTATACTGATAGAACAATAGATAAAATAGCTGATTACGCAAAAGGGTTTGATGATGCGTCTAAAAAGGCAATAGATGATGTCTATAGAAAAATTCTACTTAGACCAGCAGACAGACAAGGCTTGGAGTATTATGGCTCACTTCTTGAGAGCGGTAAGATGACAATAGATGATGTAAGAAATGTTCTTTTGAACTCGGAAGAAAGAAAGTTACTTCTTGAACCATCGGAACAAAAGACGGTAGATGAACTAAGTGAACCATCTAAAAAGGCAATAGATGATGTCTATAGAAAAATTCTACTTAGACCAGCAGACA
>CAYGLP010000003.1:54681-61961 GCA_964350965.1 uncultured Nitrosopumilaceae archaeon
TTCTTGAGAGCGGTAAGATGACAATAGATGATGTAAGAAATGTTCTTTTGAACTCTAATGAAGCTCTGAACATAAGATTGTCTGATCCCACAAAAAAAGCAATAGATGAACTTTATGTAGAAATATTTCAAAAACATGCAGATGAAGATACACTAAACTATTATTTTATGCAACTTGGAAACAGGACAATGACAATGGAAGACATAAAAAAAGATCTTTTAGCTAAAAAGGACGGTTAGTATTTTTATGAGACTTAAACTGTTTCAAGTATTATACTTGCTGTTTCTTGACGCCTTTCTAATGATTCAATCAACTTCTCTTTTATAGCATACTTTGTACTCTTGATTTGTTCTTCATGTGGGATGTCTAGAGACTCTGAATGCATGTCTATCACTTTTCCTATTCCTAGATCTTGTGCCCAATTAGATAATGCCACATCTTCTGGATAATCTATTCTTGGTATTATGTAGATGGGGCATCTGAATTTTACACACTCCGCAAGTATACTATAGCCTGACTTTGCAATTACAGCTTTTGAAGCTGCTATGATATTCTGACTTTCGCTATATCCTGAGAACACTTTGTTCTCTAATTGCAATTCGTTAAAACGCATTGTAACTAGAGGTATACGATTGTCTTTTTTGTTTATTTTTAACCAGGCAGGACTTTGAGCACCAGTGTAAACCACAATTGGTGAAGAATCTAGTCCAAGCTCTTTGAGAGTTTGCCTTTTAGTGCATGTGACATCTCTACAAAGTAATGATGCATTTTTTATCTTTGAAAATCCTTCCATGTTCATAGATAATGGTAACTTTATTGCAAATTCTGGGATGGAGAAAGATTCATCCAACCATCTGAGTACCACATCTTTATTTTTATGATACGGCAGCTTCTTCAGAATATCTATCCAAGAAAAATTGCCAACTGTGATACAGGCACATCTAACCTTTTGGGCAAGTCTTACGGCTATAGGTGAGATGTCTGTTAGTATTAAATCTGCAGGGCATTCCCTAAACGATGCGACTTCTTGTGAAATCCATGTCTCTTCATTATTTATCCAGTTGGAAAAATTGTCAAATGTTTGTTCTAGGTCAACTCGATTTGAATCCCAGTTGAATACAGGACCTACATCTGTCTGCACCTTTTCTACACGAACATTAGGCAAACTAGATTTAAGGAAATAAAAGGCGTTGGAATTCTTTACAATTATTTCAAACTTTGTAGTTTTGAGTAGGTTTCTTACTAATGCAATTGTTCTTGCGGCATGGCCATAACCATGATCAGAAACGTAAATCAGAATTCTTTTCATTCTGTTTTTCTAAATTACCATAATATATAGTGTAACCTCTAGTATTGGTACAAATCATTTTAAGTATTAAATGATAATACAAATCACAATTTGAGTTTGTATGCAGTTTGGTTATTGCCAAAGGAAGATGACAGTAAATACTTGAGTCACATAATAGAGAAGTTAAGTAAAAAATACAAGGCTCCACAATTCCAACCACACATAACAGTTTATGGTGTGATAGATACTAGTTTATCAATTATTGAAAAGGCAGTAAAAGACAGCGTTGTCGGTTTAACGGAATTTAAAGTAAAAAAGAAAAGTTTGCATTATTCAGACAATATTTGGAAGAGTTTGTATATCAATTTGGACTATAACACCCAACTTGATAAAATCAATAATCTGCTTACTGCCAAACTTTCTCAGTATGGCAATTACGATTTTGAACCTCATATCAGTCTAATTTACAAAAAAATGGATAACGATGAAAAATTAAAGATAATTGGAGAACTCGATATTAAAAATGAATTTATAATAAATGCCTTAACGATAATTCAATATGCAGACGATGTGAGCATGTGGAAGTCTGTTAGGATTTTTACATTTTAAGTATTGATAATACGAGTGAAGTAAAAGATCTTACACAAAGCCAAAATTATATTAAAAAAACAAAACAAATGAATAATGCTAGGGGAAATGTTCTTCATAAGGTTTGATAGAAATCAATAAGCTACTAGAGAATTTAAAATTGGATACCACTGAAAAATCATCTGAATTAAGACAACGTATTATGAAGTTGGTTACAGAATATACTAAATCTTCCCATAGTCCAAGACCATTTATCCCAGGAGAATCAATCGTTCCAGTTTCAGGAAGAGTATACGGGGATACTGAATTACAGATGTTGGTTGCATCCTCATTAGATTTTTGGTTAACAACTGGTCGTTTTAATGATGAATTTGAAAAACAACTAGCAAAGTTTCTAGGATTAAACTTTGCTATCACTACTAACTCAGGATCATCTGCAAATTTACTAGCATTAACCTCACTAACATCAGAGTGGTTGGGTGATCTAGCTTTAAAACCAGGAGATGAAGTAATTAGTGTAGCAACAGGTTTTCCTACAACAATAAATCCAATTTTACAGAATAATCTAATACCAGTATTTGTTGATGTACACATACCGACATACAATATCGATCCAAATCTCATTGAAGATGCAATCACAGAAAAAACTATGGCTATTATGTTGGCCCATACTTTAGGCAATCCATTTGACATTAACAAAATTATGAGTTTGGCAAAAAAATATCATCTCTGGGTAATAGAAGATTGTTGTGATGCATTAGGTTCCACATATGATAATAAACCTGTTGGCACGTTTGGTGATGTTGGAACCTTGAGTTTCTACCCTGCTCATCATATCACCATGGGTGAAGGAGGAGCTGTTTTTACAAGTGATGCTAGGCTAAAACGTATCATAGAATCATTCAGAGATTGGGGAAGGGATTGTTTTTGTGCCACTGGTATAAGCAATACCTGTGGAAAGCGTTTTGGTTGGAAATTAGGAGATTTACCTGAAGGTTATGATCACAAAAACACTTACTCTCATCTGGGATATAATCTAAAAATTACTGATATGCAAGCAGCAATTGGATTAGCTCAGCTGCAAAGACTGCCAGAGTTTATTCAAACTAGGAAAAATAACTTTCAATTCTTAAAGAATCATCTCGCTCATCTAGAAAAATTCTTAATTTTGCCAGAAGCAACTCCAAATAGCGATCCATCGTGGTTTGGTTTTCTAATAACTATTAAAAACGAGTGTATATTTTCACGAGAAGAGATGATACGATTTCTATCCGAAAGTCATATAGACACTAGAGTAGTCTTTGGAGGAAACATAACAAAACAACCTTATTTTAAAAACAGAAATTATAGAGTTAGCGGCAATCTAACAAACAGTGACACAATTATGAATCAATCATTCTGGATTGGTGTTTATCCGGGTTTGACTGAAGAAATGTTAGAGTATACAACAAACCAAATTGAAAAATTCATAAAAACCCGTACTTGACATTCTTAATTGGATGCCCTCAAAAAACAGCTTTTTGATGTTAATATATGGATAGGTTAGAAAAAATCTCTTTCACCTTGCAAACACGATGGAGAATCACAAAAAATAATGTAGTAAATAGGTCTGATGTTTTAATAGTGCTTGGAAGTAGATTGGATATAAGACAAACTGGTTCGCAAACTGCTGCATTCAAAGGAGACAACAATATTTCATAAACACTGGCAACGTTCTGTCAATCCCGATATAATTGAATATTTTTTTTATACCAATCATAAGTTTTTTTCAATCCTTCCTTAATTGAGTATCTCGGTTTCCATCTAAGAACTTTTCTTGCTTTTTCTATGTTGGCGAAAACCGTTTTTGATCCAGTGATTTTATCGAACTCGAGTTGCTTTTTATAATCTAAAGATATATTCAGATTAGTCTGACTTACCTCCTGAGCCAGATCAACGATTTCTTGTACATCGAACTTTCTTCCTCCACCAATGTTGAAAATTTCTCCTTCTATCCCACGTGTTTTTGCTGCCTTGATTAGCGCATTTATAACATCATCAATATAAATAAAATCTCGTCGTGCAGCTGGACACGCTAGATTAAGGGGCGTCTTTCTTATCAAAGCAAACATGATATCTGAAATCAATCTTCCAGATTCTTCATAGGCCCCATATGTTGTAAAAATTCTTAGTGTTACTGTGGGTAAATTATTTGCTAGTGCAAAGTATTGGGCAAGGTGCGTTTGAGTAACCTTTGCTATGCCATAAATAGTAATTGGCTTAACAACATCGGTTTCTTTTGCAGGCTTTAATTTTGGTCCGTATTCAAAAACACTTCCTATATTGATGAATTTTTTAAGATCATTGTATTTTGTTAAAACTTGCATCAAATTGGCGCTGCCAATAACATTGGTTTGAATAATAGTATTGAGATCCTTTTGAAAAGGATATACTCCATAAGCAGCACAGTGGTAAACTATGTCGGGCTTTATTTTCATAATTTTTTGCTTTATCATATCTGGGTTTGATAGATCTACAACATGAACATCAAAATGAGAAATAATATCCTTGAGACGCCAAAGATTTGATTGGCTTTTGAGGAAAATGCTGATCTTGTCTTCAGACTTTGACAATGTGCGAGCAAGGTTAGATCCTATAAATCCGGTCGCACCGGTTATTAGAATATTAGACATTTACATTACTATCTGATGGATGAAAATAACAGTTTGGGTCATGAACTCACGTTAAAAAAATATTAAAAGTATTATTAAGGATACTAGATGAATCTACATTGAATTACTAATTAGATTTATTAAAGTTTAGAAAAATGACGATGTAAGATGTATGAAAAAATCTCTTCTAAAAACCTGATTTCTACTTTTGTTATTGTTAAATTGCGTATATTTAGATTAGGTTAACTGAACATCTGATCCTAATAATTTCATATTTAGTCACGTATAATATACCAAATGAATCTTAATCCAATCATTATGGCCTTCATTTTTTTTTGAGAGCCTATTTTTGATGTGCCAATACGTTTTTTGAAAGTAACTGGAATCTCAATAACACGTAAATTATTTTTTATCGCCTCTATTGTCAAAAAAAGAGTAATTTCATACCTTAGAATCACTTCACCTGTATCATAAGGTGTAAATTTGTCAATAATCCGTTCTAATGACTCTCGACGAATAGCTCGGTATAAACAACCAACATCGCTTAGGTTTACAACTCCCATATGTAACAAGCTAAAAAATTTTATTTGTATGGCTTTAGCTAAGAAGTAGTTTCCCCAAACATGAATCATGCCAAGTTGATTTTTTTGTTCTGACAATATTTGGATCTGTCTTGTACCCTCTACCACATCACAATTATCCAAATATGGTATCATCTTTGAAATATCATATCCATTAAAACTCCCATCACCTTCTACCAACACAATTACGTTAGCATCAGTTTTTAGCGATTCTTTTAATCCAATTATACAAGAATGTGCTAATCCCATGTTAGAACTTTTTCTAATCACCGTTGCACCACATCTTTCTGCAATATTTGCAGTATTGTCAGTGCTATGGTTATCGACTACGATAACATCCTTAACATTATCTTGGCTGATAAAATCTCTTACAACACTTTCTATTACAAGCTCCTCATTGTAAGTAGGTATCACAACACATACTATTGGATTCTTGATTGGATTGTATTTCAAGTAATGCAATTCAGGGTCAGTTTTGTAGTGTTTTCTTTTTAGAACGATAATTAACGCCATCGCCAACCAAATGGAATCTGCTAAAATGAGCCATTTTAAATAAGTAGAGTAGTATATGCGTTCAATAAAATTCATCCCATGAAGAACAAACTGGAGCCCATTTGTTGCCCAAAGATAAATATTAACAATCAATAAAACTGCATCTGCAATAAAAAGTACAAGAAATGTAAATGCCATTATGATATATAATTTTCCCATATAGAAGGAGCAATTATCGCTAAAAATAAATCAATTCATTAATCTCTTAATACTGCACATGATGCCACTGAATCTAGATCTTATTATATCATGTTACATGCCTTAGGTAGATTTCTTTAATGCTACTCGAATGGTTAAGAATCCCAAAAATATCACAAACCACATTGTCCATATTCTTGTGAATAACACCAAGGATGAAGCTAGGGAAAGATCGATACCGCGTCTTGTAAGGAGCGTGATCATGCTTACCTCAGTAACACCAAGACCACCAGGTATCAATGTAATAAACCCGAAAGCCAACGAAGACAAGCTAATTAGGGCTGTTTCAATAATGTTTAATGATAAACCAAAGGATAAGAAACATAAATAAAAAGTAACGACGTCGACCATCCAACTAATCATGCTAAAAGGTATGGTAACAAGCATATTTTTTTTTGAAGTTAGCAAAACAATAGACTCATGAAATTGTGTTGCATGTTCTATAAAATCATCACCACGTCCAAGTTTTTTCAAAAAGAAGATTATTACTCTTGGTAATTTTCTGCTTTTAAACATAAATAGCACAATTACCAAAACAATATCTATAATCAGTATTGGAACTACAAGTTCCTTTAAGTATAGAAATATGCTAAATAAAGAAATTATTGATAGAATCCCAATCATATCTAAATAACGTTCTATGAGTATGACTGGAATAGTTTTTGATATGTCAGCTCCAAGTTTTTGTTTTAAAAAATATGTTTTCACAAAAGTTCCTGAAGCTCCAGGCGTCATAAGAAGAGATAAACCAGCAAAAAAAATTATGAAACTATCCTTTAAGGAGATCTTGATTGATACAATATTAAGAAGAAATTTCTGTCTAATGCTTTTTAGATGACCAGATAAAACAATGCACATGATTATAACTGGTATATATGATGTTTCAATTCTTTGCCAGTTGTTCAATATCTGGTTGTAATCCGAATAAAAGGCAAGAATAGCATAAAATAGAATAGCAAAAATCAAAATGGCAAATCCTTTGTTTAAACGATTAGCAAGATTCATTCTTTTTACACTAATCAAATCTATTTTAAATCTACTTTTTTAGAAAATTTGTGAATCATAATAGTAACTTCATAGAATTTTAGTATATGATTCAAGAGATTTTTCAGGAATAAAATTATCCTATTAAAAAGTTTAGTATGATAATCTAATTCCACATTATGTATCAATATTACGTATAGGTAGACATAAATCACTTGATAAAATATACAAATTCTAATTACATACTAAAAATAAGATGATAAATTCAAATGAAATGTGTTATACTAGCTGATGAATTTGGTACAAGAATAAGTGAAGAAACAGACCTAAAACCCAAACCAATGATTGAGATCGGAGGCATGCCGCTTCTTTGGCATCTGATGAAAATCTATTCCGCATATGATATTAACGATTTCATAATTTGCTGTGGCTATAAAG
>CAYGLP010000004.1:0-61813 GCA_964350965.1 uncultured Nitrosopumilaceae archaeon
GAGTGTTAGAACCAATATTCAGACGCACGATCTGCTAAAAGCACTAAAAGAATATTTTTTAGCCATGTTAAGTTACGACAGATTAACTATTTTCAAGCACCTTTTTTCCTCTATTGAATTGGCAACAAACTGTGATGGAGATGATAGAAAAGATACAAGGCTAGATCAAGAAGTAAATAGAATTTCTGGTGTTGATGTTGCCAAGATAGAAAGATGTAGGAAATTTAACAATAGAGCAAAACATATCAACATACTGCCAAGCCACAGAACGGAGTATGAGGATGGAATGAACAAATTAGGCGAAAACATCATTTACTTAAGAGAAGCCGCACGAAAAATAATTCTAGACAGGTTGCAGAATATCTAATTGTAATTATTGTTTGGTAATCTTGAAGATATCGTCACTATACTGTTCTAATCTCGTAATGGAATCAGGGGTTAAAGTTCTTGAGTGACCAATAGCATTTCTGATTTCTTCTAATTCTTTTAATCGTAATTCGATTTGACTTTGATCTTTAAAGATCTCGTTGAAAGTATCCCATTGGTTTAGTAAAATTCTGCTTAAATCTGGGAAAGAGAGATACTCTAAATTATTTTTAGTAGTAGAAACCTTCCATGGGAATTGTGCTTCTTCATTTTTTCTACCATCTGTCTTGTCTCGTAAACTCTGACTGATTCCTTTTTCCCACCATTCTGATCCATATTTCACGGTTAATTTTTTTTCACAAAAAATTTCTACAGTTGCATCATAATTTAAAGTAAAAATTTCCATAGGATCCATATTTGTTAGTCCTTGTAATGGCCAAAGATAATCAATGGTTTGGATATTCTCGCATTTTTTTCGAATGTAGCTTTCAGTCAAGTTTTTGATTATGTCTAAAAGTCCATCATTAATCTGTTTTAATTCTGGATAATTTGCATGAAATAATTTTCTTTCATTTTCATCTTTTAGTCTTAAGATTATACTCATGAGTAATTCCAAATCCATTTTACCTTTGAAAAAATCTTTTGTTACTCCAGCTAAATACGATATTTTTTCTCTGATAACGGTTTCATCATAAGATGTGGAAGATTTTCCTACTTTTTGATCATAACTACCACCCAAATACATTGTCCAACCCATGGCCTTGATAGGATCAGAGACAAATTCTGACGTTAATTCAGTTATAGTTGAAAGCCCAGCTGGTTTAGATGATCCAGCTCCCAATAGGAAAATTGTTGAAAGATGGCGTTCTGTCATATTCACTACTTGTTGTATCTACTGAAAAAGATTTAGGAATAAAAAAGACTTAATTGGAAAATTTGTTTCATTGAATCATCATTCCAAGAAATTTCCTAAGAAGAAAAGAATTGATGAATGAATTCAATTTCTAAACTGCAGTGAACTGACTCAATAACATTATCTGGATTAACAATAAAAAGCCAATCAACATCAGACCAAAAAACATCTTTGTAACACTAGAGTGTAAATAATTTCGTTGAATTTCATCATTACAGTCATAATAATGACGCCACCTTATGTACCAATATTCACTAACCGCGACATATGGAATCAAGACAGCAAATTGTGTAACGTCAAGGTAAGCAAAGAGAGGTGGGAAGGCGTAAATTGGAATCATCAAGCGGGTTAGATCCTTAAATGAGTTTAAAGCAGGGTCAATTTTTGCTAGTTTAATTTTGTTTTTATCAATAAATTTCCAAAGTAGAACTTGACAAAGGCCTACCATCAGAAGAGATGCCGGAAGTGGAATCATGATGTATTAGGGTGGTTTTGATATTTGAGGTTTGGTTTTCAACGGATCTTAACACACATTGTATTATTTTTCAATCTATGGAGATGTTTTTCAAGCCTTCTTTGTCCCAATTCACTTTCAGATACAAGATCATAGAATTCTCTGATCTGCTGATTCTGTTTTGAAATGGTATCTTTGGCACTAGATAATTGATGCAGTAATAGTGTAATTTTGCTTTCTAAATCAGAAATTATCTTATCACTATCATCCTTTTTTTCTATCACACTAACAGATTCACTAAACTCAGAATTCTTTCCTATTACCCCAAGACACAAGTCCTTAACAAACTGTGATATAGTGCATCCTTTGTCATTACATGCATTCAAGATAGTATCGTAATCATCTTCTGAAACCTTTGCTGAAATTACTTTGGTTGACATTTTTTGTATACTATGGTATACCTCTAGTCTACGAATAAACCCCTAGCATTTACTTTCATTATAATTTTGATATGTAGTCAAATGGAAGCGCTCTGTCTATATCCCGTTAGTTTTTAACTAGAACTTTTTTTCTTTATTTTATGGCATCACGAGCCCAAGTTTTAATCCCAGTTGTAATTGCAGCTGCCATTATAGGTATAGTGGGGGTATTAACAATACCAAGCGATACCAAGCTTGACGCTGTAAATTTCCCAAAGGGTATAATCAAAGTAGATGATATTGTGTTGCAAGTGGAAATAGCAGACACGGATCCGGCAAGGGCAAGGGGTTTGATGTTTCAAGAAGAACTTCCTTATGACAAAGGAATGTTTTTTGTGTTTGATGATGAGCAGGTGCGTTCCATGTGGATGCTAAACATGCAGTTTCCACTTGATGTCATGTGGTTTGATGGAAAAGGAAATATGGTTCACATAGAAAAAAATGCAGAACCTTGCAAGTCTGCACTTGAAACCATGACATGCACTTTTCAGAATGCAGGCAATAAGAAAGCCCATTATGTTTTAGAAGTAACGGCAGGCTTTGTGGATAAATTCAACATAACAGAAAAATCCAAACTTGAAATAATTTCTATTTGAGATCAAGTGAGAGTCTTAGCTCCTCAAATGCTGCCTGAACCTCGCTTACTGCTGCTTCGTTTTCAAGCGTGGATACATCACCAATCGCTTCTCCTTTTGCTATGGATTTTAGTAGCCTTCGCATTATTTTGCCGCTTCGTGTCTTTGGAAGCTTTGATACAAAATAAAGCTGATCAGGTGTTGCAATAGGACCGATTACTTTTCTGATATGGTTTGTTATCTCATCTTTTAGTGGAACAGTTGATGTGATACCTTCTTTTAAAACCAAAAATGCAATTATTGCTTCACCTTTGACATCATGTGGAATTCCACATACTGCGGCTTCGGCAACTGATTTGTGTGAAACAAATCCACTTTCCAATTCTGCAGTGCCAAGTCTATGACCTGCAATTTTTAGAACATCATCTGCACGCCCAAGCAACCAGAGATATCCGTCCTTGTCTTTTATTGCGTAATCTCCTGGATAGTAGATGTTTTTATATTTTGACCAGTAGACTAATTTGTATTTTTCATCATCGCCATACAAAGTAAGAAGCATTCCAGGCCAAGGATTTCTGATTACAAGATATCCTTTGGTTTCAGGCGAAACTTCTTTTCCTGATTCATCAACTACTGCTACATCTACACCAGGAATTGGTCGTGTTGCAGAGCCTGGCTTTAGTGGTATGGTTTCAAGTCCAGGTAGAGGAGAAATGATTGCTCCACCAGTTTCTGTTTGCCACCATGTATCAATGATTGGACACTTTTCTTTTCCTATTGTTTTAAAATACCACATCCAGACTTTGGGGTTTATTGGCTCGCCAACTGTTCCAAGTAGGCGCAATGATGAAAGGTCATGTGAGTTTGGCATTTCATCACCAAACTTCATGAACATGCGTAAAGCAGTTGGTGTTGTGTAAAAAATTGTTACTTTGTATCTTTGTATGATTTCCCACATCCTTGCAGGAGTTGGATAGTCTGGCGCTCCTTCGTACATGACTTGGGTTGCACCATGTAACAATGGACCATATGCAACATAGCTGTGTCCTGTCACCCAACCAATATCTGCCGTACAAAAATAGACATCAGAATCTTTGATATCAAAAATCCATTTGAAAGTAGAATACAGATGTGTCAGATATCCACCTGTTCCATGTAAGACTCCTTTTGGTTTTCCTGTAGTACCAGAAGTGTATAAAATGTAAAGCGGATGCGTGCTGTCTAATTTTTCTGGCTCGCAGTTTTCCTGTGCAGATGTCATAAGATCACTCCATTTTTTGTCTTTCTGATTAATTGTGATTGGAATCTTTGTCCGTTCTAGTATGATTACATTTTGTACAAAATCAAACCCGATTATTGCTTCATCAATTACTTCTTTTAGTTTTACAACAGTTCCTCTTCGAAATCCACCATCTGCAGTGATTATTATTTTTGATTTTGAATCTTCAATTCTATCCCTTAATGATTTTGCACTAAACCCAGAAAATACTACAGTGTGTGTTGCTCCAATTCTTGCACATGCATGCATTGCTACTATCAATTCCGGAATCATTGGAAGATAGATTGTTATTCTGTCTCCTTTTTGTACTCCAAGTGATTTTAGAACATTTGCAAACTTGTTTACCTGAACCCATAAATCATGATAAGTCAGAACGCGTCTGTCACCATTTTCTCCTTCCCACAAAATTGCAGGTTTGGCGGCACGATTTTTTTGATGTATGTCTAGAGCATTGTATGAGGCGTTTATTTTTCCTCCAACAAACCACCTAGCAAATGGGGCATCCCATTGTAATGTACGTTCCCAGTCTTCAAACCAGTACAAGTTTTTTGCCTGATCTGCCCAAAATGAGACAAAATCAGCCTGTGCTTTTTTTCTTGTTTCATAATCATTATTTCCAAAGCCAATAAGAAAACTATCAGTCACATGTATCGTTGCTTTGTTGTGCCAAAAAAATGATTTGTTAAAAAAGGAGGCTAGGAGCGAACCTGTTATATCCTATTCAGTGACTATTGGGAGGATATCCTACTAAGCCAGTCTGAATCTTGAGAATCTTCTGCACCATCAGCTCCAATGGCAACTGGTCTTTGTGCTGGTGCTTGGGGAGCGTTACCAACAGCGTGACCAGAAACTGGTGCTGCAACTTGGGCTGGCTGCGAAACTGTATTTTCTACTTTACCCAAATACGAAATGGCGGCCGTATGAAGTTCTTGTTTGGGGCTTTGTGTCCGCTCCACACTTTCCACGGAAAGATCTGCGATTCTTTTTTGAATGCTTACTATCTCTGCCTTTTCGTGCTCGATGTGCTCGATTATTTCAACAGTCTGGGTTTTAACAGACTCATACTTGGCGTCTGATATCTCGTTGCTCTTGAACTGCAACTTGGCATCAAACACTAGCATTCTAATCGACTGGAATTGGCTATCCAATTCTTTGATTCTCTGCTCCAGTTTTTCTTTGATTTGTTTTTCTGATTCTTCCAGAGTTAGCAGCTTCATCTTGTATTTTTCGTGGATGAGCTCTGCATCCTCCTTCATGTCGTCATTTTCAGATACGATGTCCATCAGGGCTCGTATGCGGCGCAATGTAAGACCCTTTTCTCGCAACAATCGTTGTGCATCTAATCTCCATCTTGGAATGTAGATTACATATGCACCTTGCACGACAAGTTGCTCAAATGGCAGCTGTTTGAGTCCTTCAGAACCACAATCAACTCCAACGGTTTGTACAGAACCATCGATGTCGGTAATAGTTCCAACGACTTTGCCAATAAAAGTGCCGTACATGTCCTTTACTTGCTTGCCGATAAACTCGATCTCGTCTTTGCTCATTGCATACAGGTTTTAGACTTTATATAACCAGCAAAGTGTTAACAAGGTTTTGAATTTTGGTAAGATCATTTTAGCTAAGAAATAAGAGAAGAAATTAGGAATTTTCGCAATTTTAAAATCATGTCATGTAATGATTTATTCCATGATAGGAAAAGAAGAGCTGGACCAAATTCTGCACTTTGTTTCCAAAAGATGGATTGACATGAGCCGTAATCCAAACCACAAAGCTTTTGCAATTTTGCCAACAGATTTCTGGATGAACTCCATTGGCGGATCAGCTGGAAATGGTCGATGGGTAACAATGGTAATGTATACTGAAGATCAGGCAGAAGCTGAATCCTTCAAGGAAGTTTTGTTGCGATGGCAAGGAAAGCACAGTGCACAAAAACACGACGATTCATTCAATTTGGTTCAGATAAGCAAAAAGTAGATTATTTATAATTGGAAATCTTTCCGATCGTAATGTCGGAATTTTCTGATTCTGAAAAAGAAATTTTGTCTAAACACTTTTCAAATGTAAATGATTCTGTGTTTGCCATAATAACACCAAGACAAGTCGATCGCGGCGCTCTGATGTCAAGATATTCAAGATCTGATAAGAGTATGCGAAAAATTTTCCTTGACGAGTTTTTGCAAAATGAAAACCGTGGCGAAGAATTTTACAACAGGGTGTTGCTAGAATATGGCGACGATTCAGTAGCTGAGCTTGGTGAAGCACAAATTGCAATTGAAGGACTGTCAAACATTGCAGTGAAAAAAATTGAAGATCGCAGAATTGGTTTGTCATATTTAGAAAAATCTTCACGTTATGTTTCCTGGGATAAAAAAATAAATAATGAACACAGGTTTTTTAGGGAACCAGAAATTATTAATTCCAAATTTGCAGACGCATACTTGGAATCATGTAATCTTGACTTTGGTGTTTACTCAAGAAACATTCCTTTAATGATATCATACATACAGGAAAGAGAGCCAATTGAGAATCAAAAGTTTAGGAATTCTTCAGGTGAGGAAGTTCCCTTCTCAAGACTAACAGATGAGACAGACATCAAATCTGCTACAAGAATATACAATGCCACAATTAAGGCAAAGGCACTTGATGTTCTCAGAGGACTTCTTCCTGCATCCACGCTTACAAATGTAGGAATAACAGGAAATGGGCGTGCCTTTGAGTATCTTTTGACCATACTCTATGGTTCTAAATTAGAAGAAGAACGCGTTCTTGCTTCTAAGATACATCGTGAGCTTGACATAATCATCAGATCATTTGTGAAACGATCTGATGACAAATATGGTAAGCTTTTGCAAGAATATCATAATGATTTAAAAAACACTGCAGAGAATTTTGCTAAAAAATATCTAGAAAACAAAAAAAAGACTAGCTTTCTTGTAGAATTGGTAGAATCAGAACCTGAAAAAAAGGCAGAAGAAAAGATAATTTCAGCTATTTTGTACGAGCAAGCTCAAGGAATATCATACAAAACCATACTTGCCGAAGTAAGAAAAATGAGTCCAGCAGTTAGAAGAAAAATAATCAAAACGTTTGCAGCTCTTCGCCAAAACAGAAGACATCGACCTCCACGTGCATTTGAAATGACTGAATACACTTTTGATCTTTTGACAAACTTTGGAATGTTTCGTGATTTTCATAGGCATCGCGTATTGACTTTGGAGCGACAGTTACTTACAACAAATCATGGCTTTGTTATTCCAGCTGAAGTTTCTGCACTTGGAATCGAAAAAGACTTTGCAGAGTGTATGTACAAATCAAAACAAGTCTTTGACATGATTGCTCCAAAAATGCCAGAGCAAGCTCAGTATGTTGTAAACTTTGCATACAATTATCCATACTTTATGCGACTAAATCTTAGAGAGGCAACGCATTTGATTGAGCTTAGAACTGTTCCGCAGGGACATCCTGACTATAGAAAAGTAGGTCAGAATATGTTTATGGCAATAAAGAGAACCCATCCTACCTTAAGTCAGATAATAAAGTTTGTAGACTTGAAAGAATACAAGCTTGAAAGATTAGAGTCTGAAAAAAGAATAGAAGAAAAGCTAAGAAAATCATACCTGCAAACTAGACAGAATTAGACAATTTGTATATCTTTTACATCATCATGACAGCAATAAGTAAATTGATGCAATCATGATATGCTAATGCATAAAAGATTACTTGAACCACTGTTCTAATGTGTGACTCTTTCTTTCTTTAGCTTTTTTTAATCTATTAAGTGATGTTTCAACCCTGTCTAGTGAAAAGCTTCTTTCAGATGTCAAATAACTTGTAATTGCCTGAAAATCTATTTCACCAAATTTAATCTCAGAAAAAGTAGCAACTTTTGGCTCCAAAAAGATTTGTCGTATCTGTTTGTAGTCTATTTCTTCTAGTTTTTCTTGGATTTGTGTAACATCTTCAAGCTTGCCGTATTCTTTTATTGCCTTCAAAGCAGTCTTTGGACCGATTCTCTCAAAGCCATTTGGATTAAAGTCAGTACCAATTAGAATTCCAACATCTACTAGTTGTTCACGTGTAATGCCAAGCTCTGCGAGTGTTTTTTCTAAATCAATTATTTCAGGTTCAATTTCTATCGTGGTGTTTCGGTTTGGAAGCTTTCTTCTGCCGCTATTTGTAAAATTTCGCACAAGTTTTTTTGCACCAAATAACAACGAGTCAAAATCTTGGCTTGCAGAAGCATATGCCTGTCCTGTGATAGTAAGATGTGCTGCGGTCGCTTCCCCTTCTGATGGAGCTTGAATGAACGGGATACCAAAAAGATTCAACAGATGTTTAGAATCTTCAACCATATCGTCACGCAATATCGAAGTTTGTTGCGCGTACTTTTTTGCTTCCTCATACTTTCCTTCAATTAGTGCCTTTTCGTATTTTATTGTCGCATCTTTTTTTATCTGCTTGCGTCGCTCTATTTCTGCAGATTTTAGCGATGGCGGTCTTCCATCAAAAACATAAACTGGTCTTATTCCAAGTGAAAGAAAATTTATGTTTCTATAAAAAAGGCCGCTGACATGACTTGTTATCCTTCCCTTTGAATCATTTAGTGGAAGACCGTCAGGACCACGAATTATTGCCAAGAATTGGTAAATCGCATTATACGCATCAATTGCTATAACTTTGGATGCAAACGATTCAAGGTTTGTCTTTTCACGGACAACAAGAGGTTTTAGATCTAGACCCATAAAACATTGTAATGACTAGTGAATTTTTGCTTTCCTATTTCTTGCGAAGACCTGATTTTGTTTCCCAGCCACGTTCTATGATTTCTTCATAAATGTTTGAAAGCTTTGGAATGTCTTCGCCTTTTTCAGCTGCATTTTTTACCTTTTCTCGATAATAGTCTTCAATCTCTTTTGCTATGCGACTGTCAATTGTTATGGAGACCCGAAACTTTGGCATTTATTTTTAGCACCCTGTTTGGGATATTAAGAAGTATGATATCAATAATAAACTATCCACTATCAATCATTTCACTACTTTAGAGTCAATGCAAAGCCTTCTCTTGTAGGTCTTAGGAGGACAAGTTCACTGTCATCAAAACCCAAGCTGAGTAGAAAGGTTTCAAGGGTTATCTCATCAGGAAGCACGTATTTTTTGCCCTCAAACTCAATGGAGAGGACTTTTTTGGAAATGGTCTCCAACTGATCTTTGTAATAAATAGTCTACTTTATATCCTTTATTATATACTTGATCACTTTCTATTCTTAGTGTATTTATGGATCAAAGTACGAAATCTTGCAGTTGCCAGGTTAGCCAAGCGGTACGGCGACCGCCTCGAGATCAAAACAAGGTAGCGGTTGTGCTTATGCACACAGGGGTTCGAATCCCTTACCTGGCGCTTTTGTTTTTTTCTTTAAAAATTGCAAAATTTTGTTCCTAAATTTGATATGATTTTCAGGGATTCAAACTAAATGTTTGACACCCAGTAATGACGTAGAACTAATCAGAATCACTTCGGACCACTCCTTTATTGCATACCAGCAACTAGACTTGAAACTAACCTGTGTGCTATTGAACCATCAGAATCCCGTTTAGGATTGAAAATGGTAATATCCAGTCCTACAACTCTGCCAGACGCAAAAAGAATTTTCAATAATTTACTGAGATCGTCAAAACTTAATCCCCCTTCTAGACGATAGTCAACTGCTGGCATAATTGCATCATCTAAGACATCCACATCCAGATGAATCCAGAAGCCTGAGATATCATCTTTCATTAATTTTCCAACAGCTTGCAAAGTGGCAGTAATAATACCTAATGTCTGCACTTGTGCGAGATCAAATACATGCATGCCAGTCTTTTTAACATCTTGGCTTCCATAACTTGCTGATTGTTCTGCATCACGATATCCAAATAAAACAATATCTTCGTCTTTGACAAGTGGTATTAAATTATCAATGTTAGTTAGAATAGATGGACCTCGACCTGATACAATTGCGAGTTCCATATCTGCAACTTCTCCAGTTGGAGATGCTTCAGGTTGATAAAAATCCGCATGACCATCTATGAAAAATAATCCATATCTTCCCATACGTCGTAAAGCCAAAACATTACCTATTAGAATACTGCAATCGCCTCCAAGTACTATGGGAAACTGTTTTTTATCTAGTACTGATATTATGGTTTTAGCAAGCTGCTGTGAATACACTTTGATTTCTACAGGGTTTAGTAGAAGTGTTGTCTCATCTCTTTTTGAATTGTACTGTAACGGAGAAACTTTTCCTGCGTACCCTGCATTTAATTTCTGTGCCAAGCCAGCTGCTTCCAGTGCTTTTGGAAGTTGCTCTACTCCTGATGGTTTCAATCCCAAAATTGAAGGAGCATAAATTATAACAAATTTGGGCATTTAATATCTCCATTATTGTATATGAACATTATTTACAATATTTAGTATTAGAATTTTAAAGGAAAAATGTTTTGCACTCATCCTTCGAAATTAGGTAGTATACTGTAAGCCCACCGTTGGCTTTCTGCCGCCTCTGTCCGGTTCCCGTTGATTACGTCTGATGGAAACCTTACCATTCTATATTTTGGAGAAGTCCCACGTAGAGTAAAAACTTGGTGTTACTTCAAGCACAACCGATGCGCCATTTTTTGCAAGATCTACCAACATTTTGGAAGATGAATCCTCAAGTGAACCCAAATACTTGATGCAGATCTTTTCCACATTTGGGATGTTTTTTGAAATGTCTTCAGATATTATCGCTGTACCTTTACCCTTGACGCATCTGTACGGAAACTTGTCTTCATCCACAGAAAAATAGATCCTTGGTTTTTTTCGTATGTTTTCTACCTTTCTTGATTCCTTACTGGTAGATATGTGGATCTTTTCATGTTCTTTGTCATAATAGAACCATACTGGCTGGATGTTTGGCTCACCTTTTTCATCTATTGTTGCCAGATGCAAATTCGTTTTGCTTTCAAGGAATTTGTTAATCTCTGTTTCATTCATGATCCTGGCCATACCTTCATGGTTTCCTTGTATGATCTTCACGTTCGTTTTTCAGGCAGATCTAGTTATAATATTTATGAATGAAATTTTGGCTGGTGTATTGTGAGCACACAGATCACAGCATAAAAGCTAAATACTTCGCTAATCATATAGCTAAAGGAGATTTTGAATGGTCCACTACGTAGATGGATATGTTTTGCCGGTACCGAAGAAAAACCTACAAGCCTACCGCCGCATGGCCAAGAACGCGGGAAAGATCTGGCGAAAACATGGTGCCCTTCAGTACATTGAATGTGTAGGTGACGACCTAAAAACAAAGTGGGGAACCCCATTTCCGCGAACGATCAAGCTCAAGCCAAGTGAAACGGTGGTGTTCTCGTACATAGTGTTCAAGTCGCGTGCACATCGTGATAGCGTCAACGCCAAGGTGATGAAAGACCCTAGCTTGGCCAACTGTATGGATCCAAAGTCGATGCCTTTCGACCCGAAGCGTATGGTCTACGGCGGGTTCAAGATTCTGGTCTACGCCTAACACCGTGCTTAGGCTGACAAGTTGAATATAGAAGGAGAGATCTCTATAGGGTGTCAAACTTTCTACACAATTCTCTTACCTAGCGTACTTATTTTTTATTTCAGAATTTTAAAAACTCAAAATACGATGTGTTTCATCATAACGTATGAGAACTATTGTCATCAGAATTGCCTCAAAGAAAGACATTCCACGAATTCTTGATCTTCTTTATGAACTCGGAAGACCTAAACCTAGAACAGATTCACAAGTTGATACTTTTGAGAAATTAATTACAAAATACATATCAGATTCAGACAAAGAAATTCTAGTTGCTGAAAATCAGATAGTTTTGATTGGCATGGTTAGCATAATGTATCTTCCTAGACTAAATCAAGAATTTTTTGAAATGTATATTCCAGAATTAATAGTTGCCAAAAATCATCAAAACCATGGAATCGGAAAAAAACTAATCAAAACTTGTATCAAGCTTGCAAAGGATAAAAAATGCCACAGAATAAGATTAGAATCTGGTATTCAACGAAAAAAATCCCATATCTTTTATGAGACACTAGGATTTAGTCAGTCTGCTTTTTCGTTTAGTAAGAATTTGAAATAAAATTTGGCGGGAATTATTTTCCCATATTTTTGAATTCTTCTTGTCCTGCCTTTGACATTTCCTCAAGAGTCATCTCTTTTTTATGAGTCGCAATACCCCAGACATGTCCAAAAGGATCTTGAATTGAGCCGAATCTGTCTCCCCAGAACGCATCCATTAGTGGCATGAGTGATTTTGCTCCAGCGGAAACAGCTTTGTTAAATGTTGCATCCGCATCATTGACGTACAAGTAAATAGATGAGCCTGTGCCGCCTATTGATTGTGGAGACTGACAGTTCATCTGCGGCATCTCGTCATTCAGCATTACGATGGAATTTCCAATCATAATTTCTGCATGCATTATCTTTCCGTCTGGACTTGGGAATCTGTACAACTCCTTTGCATCAAAGGCTTTTTTGTAAAACTCGATTGCTTTTGAGGCTTCTCTTACTGTCAAACTAGCTGTAACAGTGGTAAAGCCGTCAGGAATTGGTTTTGCCATGCTTATCGGGTCTTTGAGAATGAATTTAAAGTTAGGGATTAGAACTTTTTGTATAGTTCTCTTACCTGGCGCCTTGAATTTTTCAATCAAATTTTGAAAAAATTTGTTCGTAAATTTTGTATGACTTTTGAAAAAATCAGTGTGGAACTAAGACGAAGCCTATACAGTGTGAAATAATCTTATTAATGTGAACATCACTTAATAATATGAGGAATGAAATAATGGGATTTGTACGTGTTGGCGGAAGAGGTACTGCTAGAAGAATAGCTGAAAAAGAAGAAGACAACTGGGCCGGTGCTCCTTTTAAAAAATTCGCGAAAGATCAAAAAGAAGCTGCAAAAAACAACTACATTACCACGGGCAGGGGTACTACAAAGATAAAATTTGGTGACATACCAGATACTGCAAGTACATCATCAAAAGGAATGTGGGTCAGCACTGGTAGAGGCACTGGCAGAAGAAAGCTATAACAAAACACGAACATCAAAAACAGATTGAGTAAATCAATTCGTTAGACAATATTGAAAAAATATCGTGTATTCAATTTTTTATCTGAAAGATCTTACCTTACGTACAACTTTGTTGTGATCAAATGACGCAGCAGTAGTGATGTAAAGGAGGTGATTTCTGCCAGCTGGCATCGTGATTCTTTTGACATTGCCATATTCTGCTAGAACGTATTTGCATACTCCAAGTTTTCGTTCAAGTTTTCTTCGTATCTTCCACGATCGTGCAGCAGATTGCAGAGAAATCATGCTTTCTTTTTTTGAAAGAAGAATTTTTGCTTTCCTTGAACGCGCACTAAAAACAATTTTTCCATTCATGTCACAAACAGTTACTACTCTTACTGAAGGACTAAGGCGAATCAACTTTTCAGCGGCTCTTTGAACTTCCACGAAATGTTCATCAGATGGTAATTGATAAAGATTTCCTACAATAGAATAGAAATCATTGTTAAGAAAATTAACAGATTAAACATAGCATCGTAGTAGAACCGGATTCATCTAGATTATAATGGGATCAAATAGATAGACGAGGCCATTACCTGCACTCTGATTTTTTATTAAATTGTCATATGATATGATTTCATTACAAAAATAGAATATAATGAATATGAAATTATTATCAACCATAAATTGAACAAAGGTGTTAAATTCTAATTAAATAGAAGAATAGCTGTCAGGTATGTCTTTTGAGAATTTATCACCAGAAAAAATAATGGATTTACCGATAAATGAAGCCGTTCCTCAAATTTTTAACAAAGGACTAGTGTACGTAGCGCCATCCACACCTATTAGAAATGTAGCACTATTTCTCATACCCATACGAAATCTTTTCATGGGTGGTATCGTTGTAATGGAGGAAGGAAAACCAATAGGAAAGATTGGTCCAAAACATATTCTTAAGAAAATTCTTGACGCGGGTTATCCTCAATGCATGGACACTGATGCTAAAAATGTAATGGTAAGTATTGAACAAGAAATTAGAACAAATTTTATTATTAGAGAAGTTTTAGAGCTTTTTCTAAAAACTAGATTTGGATTTAGTTCAATAATGAAGGATGACCAGCTTGTTGCAACAATATCCACCCGTGATTTCTTACCAATTATTGCGAAAATGAATATCAATATGCCATTACAGACTATAGCATCGGATCTGATTTACATAAGCGACAAAATCAGTGTTGAGAACACTTTACAAATTATGTTTAAAAAAAATCTAAGGAAAATTGCAATCAAGGATGGCGATGGAGTAAAAATCGTTGACGACCGTTCTCTTCTAGGATTTTTATTTTCTTGGGGAAGAGGCAACCCAAAAGCACTTGACATTGATATCGGGTTTTTGCCTAAATCAAATGTAGCAGAATTGGAACCTAATACGACTATTAGCAAGGCAGCTGAAATATTGCTAAAGGAAGATCTGCCATGTTCAATCTTTAATGATAGAATTGTCACACCATGGGATTTAGTGATGAAGGTATTAGGCACATATGTTAATAGAACTGACATGAACAAAACTAATCTTTTAGATTAATTGAGGATTTAATTTCCATAACCTGTCTTGAGTTAACGAAGCCTATTATAGGTAGGAAACTAAACAGAGTATGTCAAAATCTCCAGTAGAGTGCAAATGTCTTTCTTGTGAATGTGGCATCTACACATATAATGAATCTCAAGTTTGTGCCAGATGTGAAGAGAATAAACATTCGTCAGGGCAGAAAAGATGGTCAACTCTGGTATTAAAAACTGAAATGCCGCACGCTCCAATAGAAGAAATGATGTAGGCATTAAGAATGAATTTTACTGGCGAAATTATTTTAAAAGTTTGGCAAAAAGCTGAAATCGACGAGTATAACGTTCCAAATGATTTTAGAAAGGATCGATGCGGGGCTTGGATTGAGAGAACACAATACGGAAATCATGACTCGGCATATGGGTGGGAGATTGATTACATAAAACCACAATCAGTGAGAGGTTTAGACGATCTATTAAATCTGCGTCCCCTACATTGGAAAAACAATTCCTGTAAAGAGGATGGGCGTCTTGCTTGTCCTGTCACATCATCAGGTACCACTAATGTTGAAAGACTAGAATGACATAATATAGATGCATCTAGCACTTAAAAAAATATTTTAAAAATTATTGTTTTATATTTTTTATACAGTTGGTTCTTTGTCTTTTTTTCTGAATCCCAGAATCTTTTTTAAACCGAGTTGCAGACAATCTAGTTTTTTATTCATCGCAGCAAAGAATGTTATCTCTTAATAAGTTGAGCTTAAACAGTGATTTAATGAAAAATTACCTATAGTATGGTACGGCTAATTTTTCGCCAATCTTGAGCTCTTTTTGTGCTCTGACTTTTTTTACAGCTTCTTCAAAATGCCTCATGACTACTTTGGTATTGTCTACCTCTTTTTCTGCCTCTTTCTGATCTGGATATTTACCAAGAAACTCATGTATGACAAGAGATACTGCGGTGTTTGCTATAGATGAAACATCTGCCCCACTTAGGCCGTCTGCAGCGTCTGCTATCTTTTCCAGATCCACATAATTTGGATTCTTTCCTAACCCATCTTTTGGCTCTCTGTCAATAGGAATTTCTTTTGTACTTATTTCTAAAATCTTCTTTCTACCTTCTTTGTCAGGCATTGGAACTAGTATTATTTTATCAAATCTTCCTGGTCTTAGAAGAGACGGATCAAGCATGTCTGCCCTGTTTGTTGCAGCAAGTACCACAACATCATGAAGGCTAGTTATACCATCAAGCTCTGTTAGGAGCTGGCTTACAACTCTTTCAGTAACTGCAGTGTCTCCACCAAGACCTCTAACTGGAGCTATGGAATCAATTTCATCAAAAAATATCACACATGGTGAGGCTTGTCTTGCTCTTTTGAATATCTCTCTTATTCCGCGTTCTGATTCTCCAACCCATTTTGAAAGCAACTCTGGTCCTCTTACTGAAATAAAGTTAGCTTCGCTTTCTGTTGCCACAGCTTTAGCTAAAAGTGTCTTTCCCGTACCACTTGGACCATGAAGTAAAATTCCTCGCGGCATTCTGTGGCCCATATTGGTATAAAGTACAGGATATTTCATTGGCCACTCTACTGCTTCTTGAAGCTCGCGCTTGACATTTTGTAATCCTCCCACTTCATCCCAAGAAACATCAGGGCTTTCGATGTAGACTTCACGCATTCCAGCTGGTGTGACTTCGCGTAATGCAAACTGATAGTCTTCTCCATTTACAATAAGTTTGTCCAAAGTTTCAGTTGGAATCTTTTCATCTGCTAAATTAATTTCGGGCAATAATCTTCTCAAACATTTCATTGCAGCTTCTTTGCAGAGATATTCCAAGTCAGCTCCTACATATCCATGGCTTATTGCCGCAATTTTTTCCAAGTTTACGTCTTCAGTAAGTGGCATATTTCTTGTATGTATCAAGAGTATGTCATGTCTTCCCTTTTTGTCCGGAACTCTGATCTCAATTTCTCTGTCAAATCTTCCAGGTCGTCTAAGTGCAGGGTCTAATGCGTTGGGCCTGTTTGTAGCCGCAATGACAATTACTTTTCCTCTTCCTTCCAAACCGTCCATAAGTGAGAGTAATTGCGATACAACTCTTCTTTCAACTTCACCTGTTACTTCCTCTCTTTTTGGTGCAATAGAATCTATTTCATCAATGAAAATTATGGATGGTGCTTTTTCCTTGGCCTCTTTGAAAATCTCTCGCAATCTTGCCTCGCTTTCTCCATAGAATTTGCTCATGATTTCAGGGCCTGAGATGCTGATAAAGTGAGCATTGCTTTCATTTGCAACCGCTTTTGCCAAAAGCGTCTTGCCAGTTCCTGGTACTCCAAAAAGCAACACGCCTTTTGGAGCTTCAACGCCAAGCTTTTCAAAAATCTCGGGATGCCTCATTGGAAGCTCAATCATTTCTCTAACTTTTTTTATCTCGCCAGTTAGACCACCAATATCTTCGTATGATACCAGTGGAACACCATGAAGAGAATCATTTTTTTCGCCAATATGAAACAGTGTCTTTGAGGTTACAATTACGGCATCAGATACTGGCGTGATTCCTATTACCTGAAAAGTCAGCCTGCCACCAAAATATGGCACCATTATGTTATCGCCTTTTGTCAAAGGAGTATTTTCTAGCGAGTCTGCAAGATATCTTTCATCTATTGGAGGAATTGGTTCAAGTGGTGCGACAATGATTTTTTCTGCAGGAACTGCGTGTATCTTTTTAACTTCAATCTTATCGCCTACTGCTACACCCAAATTGTTTCGTACAAGACCATCAACTCTGATAATTCCCTTTCCTTCGTCTGATGGATAAAGTGGCATGCATTTTGCAACAGTTCTTTTTTTTCCTTTAATTTCAATTATATCACCAGTTGCTACGCTAAGTGAATTCATAGAATCAGTATCAAGACGTGCTGCTCCTCTTCCAACGTCACGAGAATATGCTTCAAGTACTTTGAGTAAAATAGAATTTTGGCTTATGCGTTATATTGTCCAGCCTAACCCTTATAGCTTTGCTATTTATTATGAGATATACGATCTGCAGAGCCGATATAGTTGATCACAAATTAGTAAAAGATCAGAGATTTAGTGATTCTTTAAGTCCCTTGTACCTGTTTCGTATTGTAACTTCGGTTACTCCAGCTGCCATTGCAATAACTTTTTGTGTCGTGTTTTCTCCGTTCATCACACATGAAAGGTATAATGCAGCTGCTGCTAGTCCCATAGGATCTTTTCCGGCAGTAACTTCCATCTTGCTTGCATCATTTAATATTGTGAGAGCTCGTCGTTTCACCTTTTCACTTAGGCCAGCTTCGCTTGCTATTCTAGACATGCAGCTTATTGGGTTTACCACTGGCATCTTTAAATCGAGTTCTCGTAAAAGGAGCCTGTAGCATCTTGATACATCTTTTCTTTTGATGTTTATTTCAGTCGATACATCGTTTAATGTCCTGGGGGTTCCACTATCCCTGCATGCTGCATATAGTGCTGCTGCAAGAAGTCCTGGAATAGATCTTCCCCTGACAAGACCTTTGTCAAGTGCCTTTCTGTAGATGTAGGCTGTCTTTTCTATTACTGCGTCTGAAAGTGCTAGTTTGTCTTTTAGTCTGCCAAGATCACTAAATGCCTGTCTAAAGTTTCGGTCTGAAGATTCATGCGCTTGGCTTCTACTATCCCATGTTCTGAGACGTTCTATTGTGCTTTTCATGGATGCCGACAGTGGTTTTCCAGTTACATCCTTGTTTGCATGACCAATTATTGTAGCAAGACCCATATCATGCATTGCAAGCGAGGTTGGGGAACCTGTTCTGCTTTTATCATCATATTCATCCTTTGAAAACGAACGCCATTCAGGACCTGATTCCTCAACGCGTTCAGAAATAACAAAACCGCATCCTCCGCAAAACCTTTCACCGGTAGAATTATCAGTTACAACTGAATTTTTTCCACATCGTGCACATCGCATGCCTGTGTTGAAAGTTTGTAAAACCATATAATATCTAATATAGGTAAGTTTGCCTTTCTATAAGAACTAGAGTATTTCATGATTTTTCTCTTTTTTACGTCAAATCTAGATACAAAACATCATTAGGAAAAAGGAAAGACCATCTCAGGTCAGTTTTTTTATCTTTTAGACTTTTTTGCGGTTTTTGATTTAGCTTTTGATTTGGCTTTTGCCATACGCACTGAGTCCTTGCAGTGGTATTAAGTATGCTGAAACGATTCAATTATCAATCAATGACACTAATTTTCATCTAAAATACATGTATTGCATCCATTCTTATTGGGAAATTCTCTACCACACATCAGAAAGGAGGTGCGACGATGAGTTATAACGATGGAGGCTTTGGAAGATCAGATAGAGGATATGGCCGAGATAGAGGATATGGTGGCGGTAGAAGCTACGGCGGCGGTAGACGATTTGACGACGGTCCAAAACCAGTAGAAACCGGAAAAGAGTACGATGTTTCCATAACGGAAATTAGTAGAAAAGGAGACGGTATTGCAAGAGTAGAAGGCTTTGTGATATTTGTTAAAAACGGAAAGGCCGGTCAGAATGCAAAAATAAAGATCACCCAAGTTGGTGGACGATTTGCTTCTGGTGAAATAGTAGAAAGTTCTTCACAACCTGCAGCAACAGAGTAAAGAGATTTTTCTAATCCAAAAACTAATTTTTTCCCTAATTTTTCTTAATTTTATAATTGTAAAATTTTGTTTTAATTTTTTCTTTATAAAATCTGAACTTGAATTTTTTGTAAATTTTTACATTGAATCCATATAATGGTAGAGAGGGGTTATATCATACTTTAACGCAGTATAAACGGGGATTTTGTCAAATAATTCAAGAATCGCCTAGTTTAAACAAATTGAAATAGTGAAATCACTTCAATAGATTCAATTGCAATTAAAGAAATGTAAATGCAAATGTGGCTGTACTAGGAACATAACAAATGTCTATTATGATATTTGCATCCAATGTACTTTTGGAAATCATTTGGCAAACTAGATTCTGTCACTTAGAAATACTAATTAATATATCCTTAAAAACAAACGTTCATGAAAGCATTAGTATATGAAGAATATGCACCGGATGATAATTACAAACGAATTTTAAAATTAAAAGAAGTTCCAGAGCCTAAACCAAAATCAAAGGAAGTTGTTTTCAAAGTAAAAGTGGCAGGTTTAAACTATGACGATATTTGGGGAATGCGTGGAAAGCCAATCCAGATACCAATGCCACACATTTCTGGAACCGACGCAGCAGGAGAAGTAATTGCAGTAGATGACGAAGTAAAAAACATCAAGATTGGAGACAGAATTGTTTCCCATGGAAATATTTCATGCAGAGTTTGCAAGGCATGCACTGAAGGCAGGGAATATGATTGTAAAGAACGCAAAGTGTGGGGATTTCAAACTGGACCATTGTGGGGAGGATATTGTGAGATCACTCATCTTCCAGAAGTGAACACTGTAAAGATTCCAGATAATATCAGCTATGAAGAAGCTGCAGCGGCATCCATGGTTCTTACAACTTCATGGCACATGCTTGTAGGAAGAGCCAAAATCAAACCAGGTCAAACTGTTCTTATCATGGGGGGAGGTTCTGGCATGGGCACATTTGGAATACAAATCGCTAAATTATTTGACTGTGATGTTATCGCTACTGCAAGTCCAGACAAGCTTGACAGATGTTTGGAAATTGGTGCAGATCATGCAGTAGATCATAGAAAAGAAGACTGGCACAAAGAGGTTTTTGCTATTTCAAAAGAAATTGCCAAAAAAAAGAATCAACCACCTGGAGTAGATGTAATCTTTGAGCACATAGGAGGTTCACACTGGAACAAGGAGTTGACTTTGCTAAAGTATGGTGCTACACTTGTTACAACTGGCGCTACAACTGGTTATGATGTTAAAACTGATCTAAGACACATCTTTTTCAAGGGAACAAACATTCTAGGTTCCACACAAGGTACAAAAGCAGAGTTGGAAGAATCGATGTACTGGATGTCAAAAGGAAAGATCAAATCAATAATTGATTCTGTCTACACGTTTGAAAATGCAGTAGAGGCTCACACAAAGATGCTCAAAGGAAACGTCTTTGGTAAGATCCTAATGAAGCCAGAATAAATTTCAGTCTTTTTTTGGTCCTACCATTTCATCGCTTTTGACGTCTTGATCCCATCTACCACGGTATCCTTTGATTAGTGCAGTAATTCCAGATCCGATCAATCCCATTACTACTCCAAAGAAAAGTATCTTGTTTTGCATGATAACATCACAGTCAGTTGAAACAGCACCGGTTTCTGTATAGTCAACGCAGTTAGCAAACTCATTTACTTGAATTGTAAATTCCAGAAATGGTCTACCAAGTATTCCCAAGACAAGAAATCCAGCAAAGACAAGCACTATGCCCAGCATTATAAAGCGAGTATCGCTCACAGAGTAATTTGTATCGTGTAATATTTAATGTTGTAATGACGTCAATCCAATAGGTAAGATATCAGATGGTTTTTGGTTGGGGAAAGAAAAAGTCTACAAATGAATCCATAGAGTCTACTCAATTAGTAAAGCAAGTTTCCTTAGATAAAATAGAAAGTATTTTACAAGAACAAAAGAACCAACTAAGTAATCATATTATTGAAAAATCAAAATCAATTAGGGAAGAAATAGAAATCAAACAAAAAGAGATCGTGCAGGTAATTTCACAATTTGAATCAGATGATCTTGGATCGCAGGATGTCGATAAACATTTAAAGATACTTATTGAGAGGGGCAAAAACTCTGTAATTTCAGGAGTAAGAAAAGAGGCCTTAGTAAAATTAGATGAGATAAAAAAATACCAAGATGTAGTAAATCTGAATTCTGAGATTGCTCAACTGCTTAAAAGAATTGGTGACATACTAGGCCCAAATTCAAGAGTAATGCATGTGTTTGCAAGAAAGTATGCAGATAAACTTAAAGAAGTTCTAGCTGATATTGCTAAAGAAAAAGCTGAATTACAAAAACTTGTAAATGATTACAACAGACTTGACTCTAATGTTTCAAGCATTTTAGATTTGTTAGAAAAAATTATCGATTCAAAAAAAGAAATCGAGAGCAAAAATCAGTTAATATCAAAGACAAAAGAAGAGATCCATAATGACTTGAAAACAATTCAGGACCTAGAAGAAGAGATTCACAATCTAAAATCAAGTGACAAATTTGCCGAATTTCTTAGTGTCAAAAAAGGACTAGAGTCACTTGAAACAGAAAAGAATAAGATAAGACATGAAATAGATTTCCAGTTTTCAAAGATTTCAAGGCCTCTTGGTAAGTATAGCTACATTTCTTCGCTTGAAAAACCGCTCAAAAAGATCATGGAACAGATGGCGGCAAACCCTTATGATGTCATAACTAGTGAAATCAAAAGCTCTGTTATCGAAGTACTACATGCAGTAATAAAGTCAGTTGTTGCTGGAAGTGTTTCTGTGAAAGATACTGACAAGTCAGTTGAGCAAATTAAAGAAACAATTGGTAGATTAGATGAATTTTTGAAGCAAAAAAATGACTTGGCAAACAAAAGGGATTTGTTAGAAAAGAAACTCTCAGTTTTTAACAGTAAGGATTTAGAAGAAAAAGAGAAAAACTTGATCAGAATTAAAGAAAACAAAACAAAATCAGAGTCTGAAATTAGCAATCTTGAAAATCAAATTAGTGAAGCTTCAAAACTTATTCCTCAGCTTGCAAAAGACATAGAATCAAAATTAAGTGAAAGTGTAGGAACAAAATTTTCAATAACAATTTAAAGTGATTGCAAAGTATGATTTTCAAAAAAACCAATTTTCGGCGTACCATTACTATCACAAAAGAGACTCGAGATGGAATCTTGACATACTGCAGGATGAATCATCCAAACGAGGGAATTTTGATTCTTCGTGGCAAGTCAAACAAAGGAAATGTCGTAATTGACGGCCTTGTAATACCACCATTTTCACATCACGGACCTACATTTGCAGGATTCCCCCATTCATTTTTGCCATTTGATCCAAGCTATGTAGGAACTGTTCATTCACATCCAAGCGGATCAGCCCAGCCATCGGTCACAGATCTGCATAATTTTTTTGGTTTTGTTTCTATCATTGTAAAATCACCATACGAGGATGAAGATGTTTTTGCTTTTGACAGAGATGGCAACAGTCTTCAAATAACAATAAGTTAGTAGAAAATCTGACAAAAACTTATAAGCTTTTTGAAACAAAGTGAAGTGTTTGGATAGACAGTACAAGACATATCTAATTTTCCTTTTCGGCTCACTTGCTATCAGCATCGGGTTACAGTATCTGTTAGGATTTCCATGGGGTCTGATAGCATCACTAGCACTTTTCATAGTCTTCCCTATAATCATTAGAAGACGTGCAATGCGAAGAATGGGAGGATATGGGGAAGGCGGAGGATTCTTTGGCCAAAGCCAAGGGGTAAAGTACATCTGTCTTACATGCAACAACAAGTACAAGGGCGGCTCGTGCCCACGATGTGGCTCCAAGATGAAAAGAGCAGATTTCTAAAAACTAAACTAAGATGACTCTTGAAGAATTAAGGAAAAAGGCATTATTTCAGAATACCATAGACACTTGGATAATGACATGTAATGAAAATAATTCAGAGTGGTTTTCTCCACAAAACTATAAAAAATTTGTTGCATATCTTTCTAAAAGCGGTCTGAAGATGCAAAAGTTTCCACTCTGCATAAAAGAATCAGGTGGCATGTACGAAAGAGGAAAGGACAAGACACAGTTTGCCGAAATATTATCGCAAGAAACTGATCCTAATGCAGCTGCGTATACTTTGAGGTTAAATGACGAAGTAATAAAATTAATTCGTGCATTCAAACCCTAGCGCTTTAGTCTGGGGTTTGCTATTGTATCCATTGCATTTCCAATAAAGACAAACGCAAGACCAGTAATTGCAATCATTATTCCTGGCGGCAGAATCCACCACCAAAGTCCACGAGCTGCAGCTCCAAAAGAATTTGCGTCATGAAGTATTTGACCCCATGTAGGAAAAGTAGGATCACCAAGTCCCAAAAAGCTCAGCCCTGCCTCAGTAGTTATTGCTGCAGGTACGGAGATTGCAATACTTGCAAAGGTATACGGCAAGAGCTGAGGCAGTATGTGTTTGAATATTATTTTGATATCTTTTTGTCCCATAATCTTTGCAGCCTCAACATACTGCAAAGTTTTGATCTGAATAGCCATGCTTCTTGAGACCTTTGCCACGCCGACCCAACCAAATATCATCAAAAATCCAACTATCAAAAACACGCTGTTTCCTATAGTTATTGCCAAAATTATCAGTAAAGGAAGCGCAGGTAGTGCGTAGATTACATCGTTAAAGCGCATCAGAGCCTCATCTGTTTTTTTACCCTTGTAGCCAGCAAACACCCCATAGATTAGTCCCATCACAACAGAGCCTACTGCTACTGCGATTCCAATGAACAATGCTAGTGGAGTTCCCCAAAGTAGCCCAACGACAAGATCACGTCTTAGCTCATCAGTTCCTATTATACCATATACTTTTCCACCAAGAGTTAGCTTCGAATTCGTGATGTCAATTGTAGAATCAACATTATAGAATTTTATTTGAAAAACATATTTTCCCTTTAAGATCTTGTTTTGGTCAGTTGTAGAAAATACAACATCTTCTGCAGAAAGCAAATCAGTTGGAAATGCAAAATTGGCCGTGTTCTTTCTAAGATTTTTTTTCACAGAATCATCTGTTGAAAAAATTTGTTCCGAATAAAGTTCATCATTTGATCGTGGGAGTGATCTTGAGATTAGATCTATCTCAAGCCCGTCAGGACGAGTCACTGACATCTGCAATAATGGAACACCAGAATATTTTGCAGAATATTCATAAATAAAATCGCTTGGAAATCCATCATATCCATAATCAATTACAAAGTTTTGTGAAACAACTGAAATTTCTCCTGTTGTCTGTGATGTTGTTTGCGGATTTTTTAGTATCTTGTGTTCAGGGATTTTTTCTGAGATAAAGTAGTTTACCCAAGCAGGCAGTGACGATTTTGGATAGGTTATCCAGTTTGTAGGATTGTTCCATTCTTTAAAAGTCTCAATAGGTATGGTCGTGACAGCTATTGCAGACAAGGCAAAAAGCATCACAAGTATGCCTATTCCTGCAAGTCCAGTCCTGCTTTTTGAAAATTCATGCCAGATTTCCTTTGTATTCATCCTGTTCTCACCCTTGGGTCGAAATAGCCGTACAAGATATCAGCAAGAAATATGCTCGCAAGGAAAAATGTCGTAAGAACATAGGTTGCGCCTATTATCACGGGCAGGTCCAAAACGTTGATTGCCTCAAAGTAGAGTCTTCCCATGCCAGGCCAGTCAAATACCGCTTCTGTAATTATTGCTCCACCAAGCGAGCCTGAAAGGCTTAGTGCAAGAACTGTCACAATTGGGGGTGCTGCATTTTTTAGCGCATGCCTGTACAATATCTTTTTTTCTGGAATGCCAATGGCTCTTTTTGCAATTACAAAGTCTTCTTGCAAGACTCCAATCACAAAGTTTCTTACAAGATATGCCCATGAACCAAATCCAATCAAAACTATTGTAATAAGCGGAAGTGTCATGTGGTATAACAATGCTCCAATATATCCAGGATCTGTGACAGGAATCAATGGAGTTGCTCTTGCAGGAAATATCTGATATGCAAATGCAAAGACAAAGATCATCAGCATTCCTATCCACCATACAGGAAAGCTACTGCTTATGACAGCAAAAGTTGAAGTCAGTCTGTCAAGTTTAGAATTTAGCCTGCTTGCAGAAAGTGCTCCAAGAAATATTCCGATCAAAGAAATGATCACAGTAGCAGTAGTAAAAAGCAAAATTGTTCTTGGTAGTTTTTCAAGCAAGATGTCTTTTACATCAGACGAGCCAGAATCACTTGTAAGAAATGTAGCGTGACCAAAATCAAGAACTAGAATTTTGTAAACTGTTAGTCCAAGTCTTGGTGGAGAATACCAAGGCTCATCAAGACCAAGTACTTTGATTCTTTGTTCAATCTGAGTTTCTATAAAAGAATCAAGTTCTTCCGGACTGGAAAAGCTCTCAACTAGTGCCTTGTTGTCAGTTACTTGTTGTCTTATCTCAAATGCCACACTTTGTTTTAGGATGTTATCCATGTTAGCGCCAACAAGTGCTATTGTAACAAGAAGTGTAGCCATGAGAACGCCAAACATTGTTATGGCTCGCGTCAGAAGATATCGCTTGAAACTCATTTTGTCCTTATTTATGACATATAGTTAATAACATAGCTAAGGTTGTCTCCTTTTTCTTTTTAGTACAATGATAATTCCTATTATTATTGCAATAATGGCAACTGCCGGTGTGACATAGTCTTGTTCCATAGGCAAGATTTGTGAATCAGTGCTCAGGACTTCAGGCGGTGCGGTATATTGTCCTTCTATTCCCAAAAAGCTAGTGCTAAATATGTCAGGGCGCAGTGCAGAGTCAGATACTGCAAATATCTTCAAGTCATTTGCGCCTATACTAAAAAGTGCAGTCTGTTCCTTTGACAAAATAATGTCAATTTTGTTGTTTTCAGATTTTTTGACACCGGAGGCAATAACTTTGTTGTCAGCATTTGTGAAATAATAGTAAATTGTAGATTCTGTGTCAACAGAAACAGGAATTGTTAGATCCTTTCCTATGGATACAACATCAGGTATCTCGACGTCATTTATTTTTGAAAGTTTGACATGTACAAATTCTTTCCAGTGCCCTGCCTCAAATGGATATGTAGGATCATCAAAAGCTCTAGTTGTTATAGTTCTTGCTTCTGGCGAATAATTTTCAAGATAAAATGGTCCGTTGCTTATTATTGCGTGATTTTTTTGTTCAATCCACGATACTGAAGAATTGTATCTTGAATCATAGTACACAGGATCAGACTCAAACTGTTCTAGTACAGATGGAACAAATTTTGTTTGCTTGAATTCTTCAAGATTTGATTTTATCATGTTTGCATCATTTGGTACAAGCAATGAAAGCCATTCAGTATTCTTTCCAAGAGCACTTGATCTTGAAAATGCAGCCTTGCCATCAATTACAGATTTTTCCATTGCAGATATTATTTCCCAAGGCATGCTAGTCCACACTCCTGCAGAATCAGCAATTTCGGAATCATCAAAGTGCCAAAAGTTTTGATAGGCTTCAATGGTATCATTGTCGATTACTCGTACTGCAACAAGTGTTTGTGCAGATTGGTACGCTTTTGGAGAATATTCAGAATCAAAAGTCTTGTCGCCTTCTTTTGGTTCAGATCCCCATTCATACAAAAAGTAAATCGAATACAGGATGTCATTCATGTCCATTAGCTGTCCATTGTGCCAGTCGCTAAACTTTAGATCAAATATTACCTTGCTTGTGGCTTGATTTCCCGCTCCTATCTCAATCCATTTTTGTTTAGCAGAATCCCACTTTATTGCATCTTCAGGAACTGCAAGTTTACCAACTGGTCCTGCAGTTTCTACTTTCCACGTAGTTCTAATTGGAATGCTAACACCAGTATACGGATGTTTGAATATTCCAGGATCAGAAACAGTATCCCATATTGCCCTGCTATAAAGATCAGTTATGCCACCAATCGGATTCCATGCACCTTGATAGATCTGTTTTAGACCAATTGTTAATAAATTAGAATCACTTTGTGCATTGATTGGTGTAAATCTAGTTGGAACTCCAGCACCAAAGTCATTTACTATTCCGTTGATTTCATCGTTAGAAACATACTGATCAATTTTGCTTGCAAGAAATATTCTTACAGATTCTTTTACTCCCTCACTTGTTGCTTTTTTCAAAAGCTCAGCTCTTTGTTCTGCCGATGTAAAATTGCCAGTGAATATTTTCATCGATAAAGAATCAACATAATCATTTTTGTAATTCCAATATGATGGGTTGTTAAATCCTGGCATGTTGGAGTACCATGGAGAATACATTTGTGCAGAAGTAAGAGAGTCATATTTTACAAAGGCGCTTCTTCCTGCCCATCCTTCAGTGTAAATATTCCACTTTAGTTCGGCAGGATCACTTCCATAGACAACAGAAAATGCCTTGTTGAGATCACCAAAGTCTTTTTTTACAGCAAACCCAATTTTTTCTAGCTGCGATGAAAGAATCTCGCCAATTGATTTGCGTATCTGATCATCGCCTCTGATAAAAATGACAACCTCGATTGGTTTTGAATCATAAAACCATTTGTTATCAATTTTTTCAGCCCCAGCTTTGACCAGAGCATAAGAAATCATTTCTTCTGCAAGGCTAGGATTGTATCTAAAGTTAAATGATTCCAGTTCATCTAAAATCAAAAGATAATCAGGATCAAATGGATTATACGCAGATATCATTGGTGTGCCATAGCCACCAAGAAGCTCGTTTACAATCAATTCTCGGTCCAGTAGATAATTAAGTGCAAATCTAACCTCCTTTATGGAAAATGGATTGAATTTGTCAGATTTTGCCGGATTTACAAGCAGACTGTAAGAGCCACCCGTTGATTGAAAGACATTCAAGCCTTCTCTTGATTTGACATCTTCTATTCTGTCAGAAGGTACTCGTGAATAATAAATGTCCAAGTTTCCATTCCTTACTTCTTCTAGTGCAGTGTTTTCATCAAGATACTGGATAAACTGCACCTTATCAACAAAGGTTCCCTTTTCAGCAAAAGCAACAAGCGAGCCAAAAACAAAGACAGACAGTATTATCACTAGCACTAGTTTCATGATTTGAACTGATTGGAACTGTTTTTAATCTTCTTTGGTCATGTAGTTTATTCCAGAATTGACAAGAACTAATCTGAACACATTACAAAGATGTTAAATACTTGAAAAAAATAATCTTGCCAAATTTTTATCATTTTTTACCATTTATTTCTTAAACTGTATATAATAGAAATACAAAACCAGTCTTGTTGAACCTTCAAACTCTAGTGAGAGGAATTAATGGAATAATTCCTGGAGGCATGTCAATCAAGGATTTTTCCATTGTTACAAGAATGGATGAAGAAACTGTAAAGACATTATTTGATAATTTCTTACAAAATGGAATAGGGACGTATGAGGATCATCAAGTTTTCTTTGATGAAAATGATAGACTGAAAACATGTCTTTTAGCAATACAGATGGGCGCACCTGTTGATGAAGTTTCAAGATCACTTGACTGGAAAGATTTTGAATCACTTGCAGCAGAAATTTTAGATGCAAGCGAGTTTGAAACAACAAGAAATTTAGTTTTAACAAAACCAAGGATGCAGATAGATGTCATTGGTGTAAAATCAGATGTTGCAATATTAATTGATTGTAAGCACTGGAAAAGATCTAGTCAATCAGCCTTAGAAAATGCAGTAAAAAAGCAGATAGAAAGAACAAAGCGTTTTCTTAAAACCAAAGATGTCAAGGCAGCCATTCCTGCAATTGTCACATTATACCAAGAGATAAGATTCATAGACAAAGTTCCAATCATACCAATTTTCCAGCTTAGTTCTTTTTGTGAAGAGTTTTACGGAAATCTAGACGATCTTAACACACTAGAACATAGTTAAGAAAAAGAAGACAGTAGTTCCTATCAAAAATGCCTGGGTAATTCTCATTGTACGGTCAAGCGATTTTGAATAATCCTCAAGAAGAGTGGTTCCCATAATTTTGACATCTGTCTCATGATGTAATGCTTCAAATGAAGCCTCAGATAGATTCTGTTCTGCTTTTTTAGCCAACTCGAGATACCAAGAGGATGCGTCTTGAGATACAGATAGACTACCAAACGGAAAGTAGCCGTGCTTATTTCTTGCCTCTTTTGTTTTATAGTGAGTGTCAGATGTGCAAATTTCAATCAAGGTGTACCCATTTTTTGAAAGACTGTTTACGATTTCTTCTCGAAAACCATTTTGCATGTTATTGGAGTCTGACCATCCAAGAAAGAATTTCTCCCCACCTATTTTCATACACAAGATTCCAATTCCACCTGGGCCCAGATCATCTGCATGAATTTTCTGGTTTTCCATATTCGCATATCCTATTTCTAGTGGAAGCGCTTCTTTTGTTACCAGAGTGTCAAGGTTTGATTTTGCTGCCTTGAAGAGATCATCTGCATCGTTTGATGATATCTCTTCGCCCATCGCGTTGTGGCTGTCAACAATTAAGAGTTTGTCAAATCCACGATTTTTTGCATATTGATCTAGTTCATTTTTTACATATAGTGGAATGTCTTCCATTCCGTGTGGAGAAAGAGACAGAACAAGAACTGCGGTCTTGTCAAACAACAGGCCAACCGTTCTTGCTTTGTTTACTTGAACGGTGACAGGTTTTGTGCATTTATTACTTTGATCTAAGATAGAGATTTTTGCAAAGCTTGCCAAGTATGCATCAACTTGAGATTTTGATGGCAAATTCAGCGAGTGATCAGAAATGCTGTGCATTACCATTGCAGATGAATTCAGATTTTTGTATATTAGATACGGAATGTTGCTTCCACCTATTGGATGAAATGGTCCTGGATGAACATCTGGCAAAACTAGTCTAAACTCATTGTTTTTTGTCTTAAATCTAATTTGAAATGTTGACACTTTGGATGATTGAGAGCGCTCTTCTATCAAGCGTTCCATCTCAGAAGAATTGTTTCGCGTCCATGCTGCAATGTATGCTTGTAATACCTTGTGTGTGCGTGGAACGTTTGGACCGCCAGCTCTGTCTGTCACTATGGTCCAAATTGTTGCTGCTACTAGAAAGATTATTCCATATCCAATTGCTTGCAAGTCAGTAAGCATTGGAATCCAAAATTGATTCGGAACAATTGCCAAAAACATTGCGAGTGGCTGTATCAAGCATATTGCCCAAGCTAGCTTTACTTTAGCACCAATAACTGAAGTAAATATTCCTATTCTAAAACTTGCAAACAGAAACATTCCTTCAGTAAGATATATTGGTAAAAGTTCTGGTTTAGAAAATACTGGTACAGAAATTAGACCACCCAATGCTGTTACAAGCCATAAAAGACTTCCAAATCCGGAGATGTGTCTAACTTTGGAGTTTTCTGTGTGCAAAAGACGAGCATCAATGATTTGTGTTACAAGTAGTGCACCTATTGCAACAAAGACATGAATGAAAAACTTGTCATAGTTTTCAAAATAAGCAAGCTCTGCAAGCAATATCAACAATGATGCAACAACAACAGAGACAAAAAGAGAAAGATAAGGTGATGAGGGGGTAAGCAGAGTCAGCGAGTATCTCCTGTGAATATTGGAGACATTGTCGGCGTTTTCAGTCATGGTAGGAAAAACAATTTTAGAATCCAAGAGATTGCAATTAGACCACTTGGAATAGATACAACTATCTCAGGTCTTACACGATATCCCTTTGTTTCATCTTCAAAGAACCTCAAAAGACCGGCACTTGACGCAGGTAGAGGTGCAGATTTCTTGCTACTCATGGTTGTCTTTGAGGGTAAGATTTTTACATAAATACTTTTTGCGCTATTGTTTTTTGAGCTTCTCTATTATTCCTATTAGATCGCTTATTGATTTTAAGATCTGCTGTTGTTTTTGGTGATCTTTTTCATGCTCAAGTTCTTCAGAAAGTGCCTTTAGTTTTTGTTCAAATTTTGTAAGCATCGGATCTTGTTTAGTTTTTTCTTCTTGTACAGGAATGTTTTCTTCTTTTGCCTCCCTGCCACAATTTACACAGAGTGCATGACCGTCTTTCATTACACGAACACCTTTACAGTAAGGACATGGATCGCTTATCAGAGTTGCACCTTTTAGGAGCATCTCAACAGCTTTTTTGGTAATGTCTTTTGACACAAATCTTGTTTGTAAATCCAAGTAAAAAAGATAGATGCGGACAAGGCTTAATAGTGGGAAAGCGAGATTTTACTTTGAATGGCGGTTATCTGCAATACATGCGGACTTCCTAATGATTTATGCGCCTGTGGTGAACTTGAAAAAGATGCTACTCAGATTGTCGTTCGTGTAGAAGAAAGACGTTTCAAAAAGAAGGGAACCATGATCGAGGGAATAAATCCAAAGATGAATGATCTTGCGAAAGTGGTAAGAGAGCTAAAAGCAAAGTATGCGTGCGGTGGCACAGTAAAAGACGATTACATCCTTCTACAAGGAGATCATAGAGACACAATCAAGGGAACTTTGGTAAAGTTAGGATTTCCAGAAGATAGGATCGAAGTACATTAATTGATTTGCAAAACGATAAACTCTTCAAAGCTATTTCTACACCATATTCTGCACTAACATCAGTAATCTTTGGATTGATGATAATTTCTTTTCCTATGGGTGCGTACGTAGTCTTTGACTCAGGTATTGGAAAAGAAATAAGTTTTGATTTTCCTATCGATGGTATTGATATTTTTGTTGCCGGTATAGGACTAAAGATTCCAATTCAATTTGAGCTTGGCGATGGTTTCATTGTAATATGGTGTACCTACCTAGTTTTGTTCGCAGTTTCTCTTTTTGGTCCTAAGACCAATTTCCTCAAAGCCCTTTCTTCGTTAATGAATGAAGGATTGCACAATATCAAAAACAATTATCTTCTTGGCATGTTAACGTGGTTTTCAATCTTAATTGTAGTGTCTGTTGCTATAGATTCGGTACAACAAAGTTTTGGGGTCCTTACTGAACCACCAGAATTCCAAAATAAGCTAATTCAGTTTTTTCGCATAACAACGTCGCCGTTAACTGAAGAAATAGGATTTAGGATGTTTCTTATTGGTTTACCACTTTTTGTCATGTTTTCCACAAAAGTATCAATTGGAAATTTCTTCAAGTCACTGTGGCATCCTTCGCAGAATCTAGAAATTACAAATTACAAAAAAACATTAGGTCTTGTCATAGCAGTTGGAATATTTTTTGGAGCAGCGCACATAATTTCTGGTTCTCCCTGGAGCACAGGTAAGTTTGCACAAGCTGCCATCAGTGGCATCATAATAGGATGGGTTTATGTTAGACATGGTTTAGCTCCAGCAATTTTGCTTCATTGGGCAACAAATTATGTCATATTTTCATACATTTTTTTTATGTCTGACATAAATCAAACTTCAAACGAAGCGTCAAACCCATTTCTTAACACACTTGAAGTTTTGTTTCTGATCTCAGGCACATTAGCCATAATTATTTTCATCTTAAATTACCTTAAATCAAAAAAAGAATCCACTGCGTTAGTGTAACTTACAGATCTTGAATTATTTTAGAAATTGATGGTTTAACATATTTTGAAATAAATTGTAGATCAGACTGATCATCCACATCAAGCATTATTCTTCTTATCAGAACAAGGGATGATGAAGATAAGCTTTCTTCTGCGGTACTAAGATGAATCTTGTAGCTGTCCTCATCATAGTGTGTTTTCATCAAATTTACCGGAGTACGAAAAAGGGCATTCGTACCATCAAATTTTCTGGAAGGTACAACTAGTGCACATCGGTGAGAATTTTTAAAATTAAACAGGGATTGGATGTCGTCTGGCTGCATTAGCGGTATATCCTGAGGGAAAACAATGGTTGCATCAAAGCCATGATTTAGAAGATATACATCTGCCATGGATACCGCATCATTTACTCCCAATTCCTTTTCGTCAAGGATTTCCACACATCCGAATCTTTTTCCAATAGCAAACGCATTCTCATCTTTAGTTACAAGCGCTGTCATTTCTATTAGATTAGATTTTGATATTGTACATAGAACCTCTTCTAGCATTAACTTACAGAGGATCTCAGTTTTTTCAGGCGGTAGGTTAAGTCGCTTTTTGGCCTTTGAAAAAGTTTTTACAGGAACTATAGCTGCGGTTCTAAGTTTAGACATGCACTTGTTTCAGAATAAAGGATCCAAGTGCATCTTCCTCAGCTTTGTCTTTCATTTTTATTTTAGTTTCATACACATGCATGTCTAGGTTTTCTATTTTTCTTGTAAGCAATCTATCTGATGAATCTATTATCATATGCGATGCAACTTCAGAATACATTTTGGCAAGTCCATATGCAGAGACTTCCATTCCTGCTGCTTCCATGTATTTTACGGCAGGGCCACTAATTGCTTTGTTTCCAATAAGCGGACTTACAACAACAACTTTCCTTTTTGATTTTGAAAGTTCTTTTTTGATCCCTTTGATAGAAAGAATAGGCCCTATACTAGTAAGTGGGTTACCTGGAGCAATTACAACTAGTTTTGAATCATGAATTGCGTTAACTGCAGCAGGATTTGCACGTGCCTTATCAGCACCAAGATATTTTATTCCCTCGACATTGTCAAGACCCCTGTATTTTACCCAGTATTCTTGGAGATGAAGTTCGCCTTTGTTTGTAACAATTCTTGTTTCAACAGTGTTGTCTGTTACAGGAATTATCTTGGTATCAATTGCAAATTTTTGACACATCCAAGATGTAATATCTGTTAGGTTTTTGCCATTTTTTAGCATGTTAGTTCTCAAAAGATGAGTTGCAACATCTCTGTCCCCAATTTTAAACCAAGTTTCCTCCCCAAGTATTTCCATTTGACGCAAAAATCCAAAGGTATCTTTTTTGATTCCCCAACCTTTGTCGGTATCAAGCAAGTCAGCAAGTCCATAAAGAATTGTGTCTATGTCAGGACATACATACAGACCGTAAAGCCAGTAATTGTCACCAACATTTGATATTACATTGATGTCTCTGGTTTGTGAAGACAATCCACGGACAAGTTTTATGGAACCAGTTCCACCAGCAAGTATTGTTATCATTTTTTCAACTCGACGATTTGTTTATGAAGATAAATGTGCAATAATTACTTTTGCCATATGATACCAAATTAGGAAAATTAATCAGTTTTTTTGTAAAAGACGAAGATTTATTACTATCAGTAAAAGCAATTTTTCCGTGTCAAGACATCTGATTTTCTCAGTTGGATTAATTGGCCTTTTAGTTCTTGGTAGCATTTCTCCTGTTTGGGGAGCACAGCTTGATGCAAGACTTAGTACACACCTGACGTCAGCACAACCTACCTACAAATTCTTGAAAACCGTCTTCATAGAATATCTGGATGGTGGCGAAATTTCGAAACTATTGAATGGCCAAGACATCTTGATAAGTGTAGAAGCAAACAAAGACACACCTGGAGTTGCTGAACTCATACAAAAAATGAATAATAATTTACGTGCTTTAGATAGCGCAGCTTTTGTTACTGATTTAGAATTAACATATAGAGCTCACCTCGTAGGTAAAGGAGGTCAGACTGCAATTGATTACAAAGTAACCATGGTTCCTACAATGATAAACTACATCTTACGTGAAGCAGATGAAACATCTTCAGCACTCATAGATGCGCATTGGAGAGGAATTACAATTGAAGGACCAGTAATAATATCAGATGCAGAATATGGTGACGTGGATGTTAACACATTGATAGGTTTCTTAAAGAAAGAAACTCCTGAAGTATATGAAAAAATAGCAGGAACTGAAGGTGAAATTCTTTTGGATGATAATTTGATTGATGCAAGTGGAATATTAGCACAGCCACTTTCCAACTGGCACCACTTGTTTGATCCATCAGGAACAATTTCAGAAACAGCAAAGTGGGGATACCAAGAGAAATTAGTAATTACAAGCTTCACTATGGGCGAAAGCAGTTTAAGAGAAGGAATTCAAACCGAGAAAGAAAAAGAAGCAGAGTTTACTACAGACAAAACATACACAATTAGAACTGTAGAGTCAGCAAACTCTGCAACTATTTCAATAGACGGATTTGTTACTGAGACTATCGTAGATGGTTCAGAGTACTTTGGCTCTAGTCCTAAAGTTCCAGAAGGTTATGCAACCACTTCCACTGGAGGATTTCCAGTAGGCATAATGTATGGAATGGCAGGCATGGGTGCTGCTGTTGCAGTCTTTGTTTTAGTATGGAGCGATAGAAAGCTCAAAAAACAAAGAGGCCAATAAAATAAAATTTAGTGCGTGCCAGCCGTAACCCTCCTTCTGTTTTTACGAGATTCAGCTATGCGGCCTACCTAAACAAAGTGCAGTCCTTATAGTTTTGTTTGGCCTTGCTCCGTGTGGGACAGCTCTTTCATTCTTTGCCGGAAACCTCAGGTTTTGCCATCACAGTACGCCGGGTCGGATTTTTTTCTGTTCTGTAGCCAGCCATCTCTGGCTATCCATCTCTAGATCACACTTACTGCATGGAGGGAGGAGTTTCCTCTGCCTTAGCAGTAGCTCGTGCACTAGCTCGCACTTGTAATTACAAGGGTAAAATTTCTATTTTAAGATTGTTAAGACCAGTCATGTGTAAGTCACATTTTTGGTGTAAAGTAATCTTCATCACTACGAGCTTTTGCCCTCTTTGTTCTAATGAAAAAGATCAGCCTTAGTGCATCAAGATACATCCTATAGATAAATCGATTTTCTCTGAGTCTTGGTGCAATTACATTCCAGAAATATCTGGCTTGAATTCCAGACAACCTAGAGTTTCGTACTACAAATACTGTCTTTGGAGATTTTTCTATTACTTCCATGGTTTTTGGACTAAATGCTTGATCCGATTGATTCCCTGCCCCAACAATTATTATTTCTGGTATCCCGTTGTCAAAATTTTGAAGAAGATTATGTGTTACATTATCTGTTTGTGGATAAACTCTTTCAACTGGAATTTTTTTCATGTCAAGATCAAACATCTTTTCATTAATTCTTCCTAAAATGTCACGTTCTTCTTCCGGAGATTCAACAACGCCCCTAACTATTCGTATTTTACTGTTTAATGATTTTGAGATAGAATTTGCAATTTCTAATCCAAGATTTGAGTGTCTTCCCTTATCATATGATACAACAATATTTTCCAATTCATTATCAAAGTTTTCCTTGATATTAATTCCAATAATATCACATGTAGTAAGCGATAGTAATTTTCTGTTACTGCGTAGACTACAAAAATCTATTATGAGCAGATTAATTCCTTGTTCTTCAACTGTTGCAAGTATGGCTTCAGTTGCATCATGTGAAAGCCTAACCAAATATCTGTGCTTGACTGATTCTGGGAGTATTTTTTTTAATTCATCAAAAGATTTTGTGGCAGGTTCTGCAAATCCTTGTGCAGAAGACAGAGGAAGTTGTATTGGAACAGTAACAGCATTAAGAAATAGAATTTCGCCCTGTTTGTCTTGGGCTATAGCAGACGCCAGTTTTTCCAATTTTACGGCACTGTCAGGTTCAAATACGATCATTATGCGGTAATCTTTTCTTTCCTCTGGACCTTCACTTGTTACTAATGGGGCATAGTGTTCTAGTTCTTTTTTGATAGAATATACTTTGTAAATTGAAAATCCAATTATCACCCAGATTATAGCAATTAACCAGCTAAGTGGATTATAGATCAAAAGATATACTGCCAAGCCTAGTGTAGAAAAAACTCCAATTAGTGGCAAGACTGGAAACAGTGGAGTTTTGAATCCATAGTCAAGCTTGTGACCATAAAGTCTTCTGATTGTTATTGCAGCTACATTGACTTGAGCAAAGAGAAACAGAAACATAACGCTTGCAGCTAAAGCGATTTGTTCTAGAGGCAACAATACCGCCAGGATTATCATTATGAATCCAGACGCGAGTGTTGCAAAATATGGTGTTTTATATTTTTGATGAATTGCACTAAACTTTACAGGAAGATTGTATTGTCTGCCCATTGCAAATGCCACTCTGCTTGAGGAGAATGTGGTAGCATTCAGTGCGGAAAGTGTTGATACAAGTCCACCAGCAAGAACTATGAGAGCACCAAAAGGCAACAGAAATTTTGCACCTTCTATTATTCCAAGCTCTTTATGTTCACCTATGAACTGCCATGATGTTTTTCCAATTTCTGCCGGATTTATACCACCTATGAATACAAATGCAAATACAATGTAAAGAGTCACGACAACTCCTAATGATATAAAAATCGCTCTTGGTATGTTCTTTTTTGGATTTTTTACTTCTTCACCAGTTTGTACAATTATTTCATATCCCTCAAAAGCTATGAACGTCAGACCCATTGCAATTATCAAACCAATGCTGCCATTTGGAAAGAATTCTTCAAAATTTGTTGACCAATTAGGATTTGCAAATGCCATCGCAAACAAACCTGCAGCGATGAGAATTCCGATAATAGCAAGTTGTGAGAATGTTATTGTGTTTCCAATTTTTCCAGTGTCTGAAACTCCTTTGACGTTAATGTAAGTAAAGAGCACAATTGCAATGACTGCTATTATTTTGTCAGGTGGGGCACCTCCAAGAAAGTCTGTGACTCCTGTAACGATAAGCAAATGACCAAAAAACGAGCCAAAAGCAACTGCATATAGGCTTCCTGCAATCATGTGGCCAAACCATGCCATCCAACCACTGATGAATGCATTTGGTCTTGGCAGACCCTCCCTTATCCACTTGTATCCACCGCCAGCTTCTGGTAAAGCGGATCCAAGTTCAGCATATGTCAATGCGGTAAACATTGTGATTATTCCATTTATCAAAAATGCAATCATTAGTGCAGGTCCTGCTTCATTCATGCCTGGCCCTACTAGCACGAATATAGCTCCACCTATCATGGCGGCAACTCCGACCATAGTTATGTCCAGTAAAGAGAGACTGCGAACAAGACCAGAGGATGACTTTTCAGTAGACATGTCCTAATCCGTCTGGAAAGAACGGTTGAATAAATCTCTACTCGTCGATCAATTAGCCAAAATTAAGGAAATTTCGTTGACTAGGCTAGATTGTATTCTTTTATTATAGAGTTGATCTCTTCTTCGGAATTTGCTTTAGAATAGTCTTCAAGGAGGTTTTGGTTAAGATCATAAAATGTGTGACCCCATTTGAATTTGCCAAGAAGTTCTTGTGCAAGACTTTCAAAACCCAGAATAAAAGCTGCCCCTGCTATAGCTTCAACGGTTGTAAGTTTGCCAAGTTTTGAATAATTTACTGGGTTTCCTGCTAAAAGAGGCGGCAGTTTTCTTGCAATACCAGAAAATTTTTTTGTAAAAGTTTTTACTGCCAACTCCCACGAACAATCAATTCCAGTGATAGAAGATACAAGAGAAGCATCGCTCCTCAAAAGTGTTTTCTCTGCAAAAGGATCTAAGAGTAATGTATTTGGTAGAGTGGTTCTAACACTTGTTGCGAGCTTAAATTTTACAATCTTTGCAGCTGTGCATTTTTTTGGATCATCCTGCCTAAACATCAGTACCTGCACTTGCATAGTGGATGTTTACTCTACAGACGTATATGAAATCTTGTAGTAGAATCTAGAAATTTGTTTGTCTTTTATGATTTCTACATTCCAGCCTCCTTCAGGAATTGTTCCATCAGGACCTTCAGATAAAATTGTAAATTTTTCTAATTTTGCTCCATGTCCACTGTATCTTATCTTAAGACTTGTATCATCCACTTTAACAATCTTGTACAGGGAACTACCTTCTCGCGTAGATTTTATGACTTTACAATCATCATCTTGACCTATAAGACAAGTTCCATCATCAGTAGTTACTCTAATGTTTACTTTGGATTCATCACCTGCATTTACACGCAGTGAACCTTCAAAGAGTATAGGTTCGTAGATTTTTTCTCCAACATTTTTTGTTTCAATTGTTATTGGGATTGACGAATCAGTTATTCTGTTTACAGTATCAGTTATTTTATCTGGTGTTATAGTAGGTTTACTTGTCTCAGCTACTGGTTCACTTGTCTCTGTTGTTGGTTTAGTCTCAGTAATTGGTTCTTCTACAGGTTGTATTACTGGTTCAGGTGGCAACTCCTTTACTACTTCAAACAAGACAGTAGTTGCATCAAAGTCAGTATCAGCTTTTATTGTGTAGTTTCCCAGATTTACATTTTGGGGGATTTTATAATCATAACTGAAAGAACCAGTAGAATCAAATGTAACAGTAGTATCAGAAATTAATGTACCCCCCTTTTTAATCGTCACATCTACATCAAATGCTGAAATGATTTTGCTTGTTTTACCAGATATCATTACAGTTTCTCCTGGAAGATACTTTTCTTTATCAATTTCCATGAGCAAAACTAACGGTATGTCTTTGCCAACATTGAATCTATCATCAACCTTGAAAACAGTCTGAGCTTTTGCGTCATAATATTTTGCAGATACTTTGTATTGTCCAGTTTTGAAACCAGATGTAACTAATTTGAGTGAGGTTTTGAATTTGCCATCTGCACCAAGATCTGGGAATGCTTTGTAAACCTCCTTGTTTGTTTCTGTTTTTACTATAATTTCGGGTTTTATGTTCACAACTAGGCCCTCTGTTCCCTTTACTTGCTTTGTTACTCTGCCAGAGATTATGACGGTTTCTCCAGTATCATAGACATCCTTGTCTGTATCAATTTCAATAGGTTGCAACGCTGATTCTGACTTAGGATCCTTTGAAACTCTAAAGTATACACTTGTTTCGTCAGAGTCTGATTTTACTGTTATTTTGTAAAGTCCATAAACAGTTGCACGTGTAGGTACGGTCCAACTCCATGAAAACTGTCCTTTATCAAGAGTTACACCGCTTGAAATAACTTTACCATTAGGATCCATCAGAAATACAGTGTAGGAGGATTGCGCCGTAAAGGTAGAAGTTCCACCTGTTAGTTTTACCTTTTCCCCAATTCCGTATACTTCTTTATCCGTAGAAACAATAATTTTTACTCCGCTGCCTAGATCAAGAGAATCTTCCACTACAAATGATGTAGAAGCACGAATGTCAGCATATTTTGCTTTGATAGTGTATTTCCCATTTTCAAAAATATTTCGATATAAATCAATTTTTATCTCAAAGTTTCCTGAATTATCAGGTATACCTGTAAATGAATAGGCAGCATCTTGGCTTTTAGCTGCAGGTGCACGTGGATCGGCTTTTGATATTACTGGTGTTCCATCAGCTTTTGTAAGAGAAATTATTACTAATTGCCTTCCAAGATCTTTTTTCTCCATTACTGTTCCTGAAATAACTAGCTTATCACCAACATCGTATGACGGTTTGTCTGTCGTGATAGTAAGTGGCATTGACTCCACCTCGACAAATTCACTTGGGTTTTGTACCACTTTGAAAGATACTTCAACAGAACCAATTTCTCTTGAAACGGTTACCTTGTAATCACCATAACGAATAGCGTCACTTGGAATTTTTAGTTCATATTTGAACGTACCATCACCTGCTAGTCTAACTATATCCCTTATTACGAATGTGTCAGTGATGCCTTTGTTACCTGCAGTTGCTTGCACAATTTTAATGTCAAATGAATCAATCCAGACTTTGTTGCTACGGCCAGTAATTATTACAGTATCCCCAAGTCCGTATGCTTTCTTGTCTGTAGCCAGAGAAATTGGAGTATCTTCTTTTATTTCCGGCATTAATTCATACGAAGTTGTTGTAGTTTCTTTGTCATAAGTTGCGACAATATCATATGTTCCAAATACTGGCTTTATGGTAGTCATAAAAAGTTTGGTTAAGAATTTTCCTTTGGTATCAGGATACAATGTACCGTCATAGACTTGTTTTTTGTTAGGATCATAAACTTTGAATTTCATGCCTGTAAGCGGAATAATTTTTGAGGTATTTGCACTAAGTATTGCAGTTTCACCTGGAATGTATGTAGATTTATCCACGGCAATGGAAATTACAGCGGACGTTTCTTTTTCAATAGAAGCATATGCTTTTTCAGATATGACAAATGTTGCTTCAGCAGTTTCATCGCCGTACCCTACAACAACTTTGTAATCACCTTCTGGAATTTTTAGTGCTTTGTCAGTCTTCATTTCTGTTTTAAACACATTATTTCTGTCTGGGAATAAGGAAAGTGTTTTTCCAAAATTGTCTGGTCCTGTAATTGTAAGGTAGATTGGTTGTCCAGTGTATGATTGATATGAAACGTTAACTCTTTTTGAAACTTCACCACTAATCTTTACTACATCACCAAAAACATAATTTAGTTTATCAGTTGAAATTTTGACTGATAAGGATTCACTTGTAGACGAACTAGTTGCCTTGCCATTTGATGAGCCTGCATTAGATGTTCTGAATGTCCAGTCATTTGAAGAATCAGTGTCAAGTCCATCTATAGATCTCTGCCATGATTTGAGTCCATTTTCTGTATCTCGTAGTGCCGGAGTTTCATCTATTATTGTTGCATTTTTATTTTTTAGCTGAATTAATGATGATATATCAGGAAACCATAAAGGACCAAATGCAAAAGTAATAAATCCACCACTCTTTAGTTTTGTACCTTCAGCTATTTTGTATGTAGTCTTCAGACCTGTTGTAGCACCAATACTCCATCCTCCCAAATCTACTGTTTGACTGGCAGGATTGTAAAGCTCTATCCACTCAGAAACTAATTTTGAATCATCACCGGAAGGGTTTATGTCGACTTCGTTTATTACGACGTGATCAACAGTATTGCTTGACTGACCCATTACTGGAAGTGTTTGTCCAAGCAATAAGATCACTACTAGAAATCCGAACATTATATGTGACTTCAATTCTCTTACCTTTGCTATCATTTCACGAATAATGTAATTTTAGGTGTTGATTGTGGAAAAGTTGAGCTAGTTGTGAATGCCAAATATGCCTCTATACACATGAACAAAGTCTGATTTTATGTATTATAAGCAGTGCGTAGGAGTCGTTCTAAACAATGCTACTGTCTTGTACGTATGAAATCAATTCATTTTATCGCAGTTAGGACACTTGTTTTCAGTTATTCTCTGACCACATACAGCACAGATCCCCTCTCCAATGGATTTTTGGATTTGTTTTTTTCTTCTTCCTACAAATACTCTAACTCCAAAATAAATGGCAATTGCAATGATTACTGCATAGATAGGTTGCATGTTTGGCAGTGCCATTATACCTATCATTAAAAACAAAATTCCAATAATTAGAATTATTTCTCGTTTTTCAAACACCAATTATTTTACAAGCTAGAAAGTTTTAATAAAAATCTATGCCAGTACTCAGAGTCACTGAATTTGCATTCATCTTAAATCATGTCTCTAACTCTTCTTCATCGCCTGGCTCTAATAGATTCGTCAAAGTTGGATAAGAACTAACTGAGAAGATACGAAGTAACATATTGTAAATCTAGTCATAATTTGTGCTCTTTTTACTTGCTTTCTGTTGGTCTTTATCTTTTAGTAGATTTTTTATAAGCTGATCTTAAATGGGAAAGCGAAAATTCACAATTGATTTAGGTAACGAGAAAATCGAGGTAGAAGGACATCAGCACAAAAATGTAGCCATAAAGTATCTAATGAAAAAACGCAGATCCCTTCTTATGACTAGAGACAAAGAAAAAGTAGAAAGATTGTACGCTGAAGTTCCTCAGATCATATCTATAATTGGTGGTCATTTAACAAAGTCGTACAAGGTAAATTGGGAACGAGAAGGCACCACCGAATTTCAAGGTTCAAGATTTGTTTTCACTCTAGATGAGCTTCCGAATCAAGAGATAACTGCATAGATTTGTGTTATAAAATAGCGTGTACGCTGGTCTTTTTAATTCAAGGTATTTTACTTCATCATCTTGTCTTTCATCATGGAATCTTTTTTCATCATTTCATCTTCAGACGGAATGTGGTTTGATGCCCATCCAATCTCTACTAGTCGAGCTACACTAGATGATTTGACACAAGCTGGTGACCAGTCTGTAGATTTGAAAACAAGTTCATAGCCGGACTTGCATTGAATTTGATGAACATCTATACCCATTTTCATTTGCGTTCTTGGTGATGCCATGTGCTCCATCATATTGTCTTTCATCATCTTGTCATTCATCATGAATTTCTCATCCACTTCAACAAAAGGACAGTTTACAATAACACCTGCAATTTCGGTTGTTAGTACACCTTTTGAACCAGCAGATGTGATTTGGCTAGTCATAGTAAGAAAGTCTGCTGAAGATGGATCAGCCCACGTTGCTGCTTGTATCCTCCACAAGGGGCTGTAAAACTCATCACCTACATTTGTAGAACCAATACTAGCTTGAAATCCCATTGGACCAGTACCTTTGATTCCATTTGTAAATACGTAAAGATCAGAAGAAGCTCCTGAAAGTAAAGTTGCACCTGTCCTTTCAACAAACGCTACACCTAGCATATCTGCTACGTCTTGCTTTGAAGCATCAGTTACGATATAGTATATGGTAGAACCATCTGGTCCAAATCCTCGATGTGCAACAAATGTGACTTGCATTTTTTCTGTATCAATTTCCAAGACTTGGCCTTCTCCGTATGGAGTATCGTCAGTCAATGTCTTGTCATCACGTATTTGCAAGCTACCACCATTCCACTGAACAAAAGGACAGTTTACTACAAAGCCAGATGAGGTTATTGTGAGTTCACCATTTGTTTGAGCTGCAAGAATTTCTGTCTGTGATTTTAATTCTCTTGGGGTATAATCATCATTCCACTTTACAATGTTAACAGCCCATAGAGGACTGTAGTTTAGATCATCTGGTTGTGAATCAGCTACGTTTGGTTGGAATCCAAGAGGACCTGGACCTTTGATTCCATTTTCAAATGCGTAAATTTGTGCTAATGCATCAGCTGGAGTTTTTTGCAGTGCTGGTGTATATGCAACCCTAAAACCTGTAAGTTTTGTTAAATGATCTGCAAGTTCTTTATCAGAAGCTTCAGTTGAGATGTAAAATACTTCAGAACCTTTAACGTATCCTTTGGTTAACGGTATTGTTATTGGTACACTGGTATTGGTCAGTTTGTGATCCATCATTTTTGAATCCATCATTTCCATTGCGTTGGCATGAAGGTTTGGTGCAATGATCAATGCTGTTAATGTAAAAACAAAGAACAACGATTTGTGATAGTTTTTCATTTACGACTGAATTAAGACCATATCATTTAACGTTTTTTCCAGATCTATTCCAAATCGTAAGAATTTTGATTTTCATTATTACTTTACTATTATTCCAATGTCTAAATGATTTTCCATCATAGAGTGCATTGATTTCCCATCTGGGATGACATGAGTATGCATGGTATAGTACCCTTTCTTGTCAGGAGTAAATTTTACCAAGTATTTTCCAGAACCAACATCTTTTGCTTCAAACATTCCACCCATCATATCCATAGTTGTCATGGACGCACCTCTTTCTATTCCTATTATCACCTGAGCATCAGATAGTGGTTTTTTCGATTCTTTATCCAAAACCAATAACGCCACCGTAGCCTCTTTTCCAACCTTTGCTACCTGTCCTGACGTAACTTTTACTATGACATCCTGAGGAATCTGGCTCATCATGTTTCCAGATTTCATCGTTGAACCCATTCCTGATCCCATCATGTTTGTATCTGGTGAGTAATATGCAAAAGCACTTGATGATACTACAATACCAAGCGATATCATAATTATAATTACAAATTTTTTCATGATACCATTTCATCATTTTCAGATTATATTAATCAAGCATTTTACAAATGTAAAGTACTGTTGTTTAATATGCCAGAACATTTTCTAAAGTAAAATGAGATTTAATTTTGGAACCAATCTGGAAAAATGTCTTTATGTAATAAGACAAAACTAAAGTGATTATTCCATTATGAACAAAAATAGATTTTCAATACCAAGCAATAGAAAACTTGCTGCTATTAGTCTTGGAATTATGGCCATCATAATTGCGATTGCAGTAGCATCTATAAACCCACAAGACCAAGTTTCTCCTTCAGGCTACTCTAGAACCGTAGACTGGAGACACATTCACGGTTTAGGAATTGATCCTACAGATCGTACTATTTTGTATATCGCAACTCATGGTGATTTTTACCACAGCCATGATGGCAATCCACCTTTCAAAGTAGATATTATACGAGCAGATTACATGGCATTTAATGCACCGCCAATTACTGGCATTCCACTTTATGCGAGTGGTCATCCTTCAACTGGCGGCAACACTGGTCTGATAAAAAGTACAGATGGTGGACAGAGTTGGGAAAGTGTTGCCAAAGTTTTAGACCCACCTGTTGACTTTCATGCGATGGCAATAAGCAAAAGCGATCCTAATACCATTATAGGATTTGATAGCGGAGCACGTGGGTTATTCAAAACTACTGATGCTGGTAAAATATGGGAAATGCTGCAATATCCAGATTATGTTTCAGCACTTGCTATTTCACCAAATGATTCTCAGAATATCTTTGCTGGAACTGGCAAGGGAATATTCCAGTCAAACGATGGTGCAAAGAGCTGGACTCAACTTGATGAATACAAGGGAATAAACATACTCGCACTAGCATTTGATGAAAATGGGGTATTGTATGCAACAAATCAATTTGGTCTTTCAAGAACTACTGATCTTGGTAAAACATGGGAGAAAGTCAAAGGTATAGATCTCACAATAACAAGCATTACAGTAGATGCACAAAACAAGATAATCTATGTTGCTGGATATTCTAGAGATGGTTATCAGGAAGTTTACAGGACAAAAGACGATGGTTCAAACTGGGAAATAATTGGAACTAACAAAGTACTCTAGTATTTATTTTCGTTCTAATTTTCATTATTATTTTCGTTATAGTGATTTTTATGTCTCTTTATCGTCATGATGTTATGCTCATAAAATGTGCAGATTGCAATTGTCTTCCTGATGAATGCAAGAATAGCCAGTCAGCAAAATTGTGTCCTAACTGTACATGGGATGAATGCTGTTGCTGGGATGCAATCAATTCCGAATAATCATAACGTCCATTATAATTTTCATTCTATCTTTCATTACAGATTTTTTAAAACTTATGATAGTGGTGGAACTAGCCAATGTAAAATTTCTGGCGCAGGTATGCCAAGACCGTAAATTATCAACGGCATGCCCGTGCTTGAAAGTAATATTCCTGCTACCAGTCTAGTTATTCGTAATGGAACTTTTTTTATAACACCAATCCAAAATAAGCCAACAATTAGACCAACAGCAACAATTGCACCTAACAATGCACTTGTCATCTCTATCAAACTAAATGTGGCTAATGCAACAGAGTTTTCCACAGCTTCTAGCATGGCAATGTAAAAGTATCCTATTCTGTACCTTGTCTCATCTTTTTTTGTATCCTTTTCAAAAAATTCTCTGAACATTGTGAAACTAAAAAATAATAAGCCGATTCCCAATGCAATCTCAAGTATGTTAGTAGGAACAAATCCTGCGAAATTTAGAAAAACAAAGTAAAGTGTTACTCCTACCAAAAAACCAAGAATGGTTATCTTCAGCGTTTCTCGTAATCCAATTCTGGTTATGGTTCCTATTCCGACAAGAGCCTGTTCCCCACCTTCTACAAAAATATACTTGAAAGAAGTGAAAAATACGATTAATTCAAACACGAATTGATACTGTTATGGTATAGTATTGAGTCTTTTTCATTTTAACAAATTAATTCATACTTTCATTATTACTTTAGCTATTACTTTCATTCATAGTCAAATCAGATCACATTATCTATACTCCATTAAGATGGTGGGATCGGCCGGATTTGAACCGACGACCTCAGGTACCCAAAACCCGAATCATGCCAAGCTAGACCACGATCCCGATGTGAGTGCAGTCAGATTTTCCCCAATTAAAGCTTCACATACAGTGATTTTAAAAATTCCAGATTAAATCATCTGATTGAGTAGCAATTTCACGATAAGCAAAATAATGAAATTTTGTAGATAGAGGATTTGTTATCTTAACAATTCTTTTTCATGCATGAATTTTAGTGCGGCAACTAAATCTTGTTCATCTAATTGTCCCAGTACAACCCATTTAGCTATTTTTTTAAACCAATGTGGCATGTTTTCTCCATCTATTCCAATTGCATGAAGGAGCTCGGAGTCAGATATTGCATAAACATCAAACCCGCCCCATTGCTTAATCATAGTAAATAGTTCTTTTTTCTGAATATTTTTTTCCTTAGATGATTTGGTTTTCAATAACGAATCTGGTTCATGATCAGTTATGTTCAAAGCACTTAAAATCGTTGTATCAACACTGTTTCTTCGCTCATCCCACGTTCGAATAACGATGTCTTCTACTCCCATCGGTTTATCAAATGTTATATTGAAGGTTGCTTCGAATTTGTCATCATTAATGTTTGTAATTACATCATAATTTTGTATATTATGATTAGGATCATGTAGTGAAATACCAGTATTCTTATCCCATGTTATTGCAGTGTTTGCATAAGCTGGGTCCATCTCGTATTTTGGAAACTCTGTATAAAGACCTACATGCTGAACATTTTGCGGTCCCTTGTTTTCATAAATACGGATAGTCAGATCTACTGATTTTCCTGTAATAATAGATACTGGAGTTAACTTGTTCTGTAGATTTGGAAGATTGTAACCATTCTCATTAATTTGTAATGGAAACTCGCCTTCAGAAAATGTCCTTGTAAATGAAGGCGGCTCACAGTCAGAACAAGAGTTTCCAGAAGAACGAGTGGTTGTTGAAGTAACAGATCTTGCGAAATAATCGGAAAAGTGTTGAAGTGTTGCAGTATAACCACAAGCTAAGTTGGTATCACCAGATGTATCTCGTAACACTGAAATTCCTGATGTAGTTGGAACATTTCCACTGATAAGAGGCACTTGTACTTTAGGACAGGTCATAGTATCATTTACCGTGTTTATAGGAAAGTTTGGATCAGCAGAGTTTGCAATAGGTCCCATAACAAACGAAATCATCGGAGGAACAGCAAATGTTTCTGTTGATCCAAAGTCAATATTTTCTGTTGTTGCAAAGTCAAAGCTTAGATATAGATCTGCTTCTGAGAATTCAGGAACACCAGGAGGCGGTTCTTTTAGAAATTTTGAAACTACATTTAGATTATTTGCAGTTTTTCCCGATGCTAGAGTAAATGTTATTCCATTTAGTTTGCCACCATTATCAAGAGCATCTGCTCCAGTAAATGGTAAGAAAATTGGTTTTTCTTCAGTTATTTCATTGATGCGGTATACAGCTGCTTCTCCAACATCGCCTGAAACTGGAATTATAGTTGGAGGAACTGCCCAAACAGTACTATTATCCCAATTTGATGGTTTAGAATACTGTGGTACTGAATAATCCGATATTAGAGTAGACATGTCGGTATCTGCTGAAGTTGGAGCTGTAAATTTTAGATATTGATCAAAAACTGGGTTATGTAAATCGAAATTTGATGAGGAAAGAGTACTTGAGGATGGCAATATGAAACCAGGTGACAGCCCCTTTGATTCCATCGTGGCTCTTTCTGAATTACCTAACAAAGGTGGGCCAATTACATGCATGGAGTTTGTATTTGCAGATGGACGTATTGTTAGAATATTAGAAGATGAACTAGAGCCTACTGAATTAACTGCATATACGCGAAAGAGGTAAGCTTGGCCGTTTGTCAATCCAGTGACAGTAGCTGAGGCAGACGTACTTGTTCCATCATTGAATGTGATCCAGTTTGAACCGCTATCTGAGCTGTATTGTATAGTGTAATCAGTTATTGGCGAATTGCCATCGTTTGATGGTGCAGACCAAGACAAGGATATCTGTGTATTTCCTACAACAGATGATAATGATAACGGGGCACTTGGTACGGAAGGCAGACTTGCAGATAGAATATTAGAAGATGAACTAGAGCCTACTGAATTAACTGCATATACGCGAAAGAGGTAAGCTTGGCCGTTTGTCAATCCAGTGACAGTAGCTGAGGCAGACGTACTTGTTCCATCATTGAATGTGATCCAGTTTGAACCGCTATCTGAGCTGTATTGTATAGTGTAATCAGTTATTGGCGAATTGCCATCGTTTGATGGTGCAGACCAAGACAAGGATATCTGTGTATTTCCTACAACAGATGATAATGATAACGGGGCACTTGGTACGGAAGGAGAAGTAATTGTGTAGAATCCAGATGGAGAGTTTTGGTTATTGAATTCAGTCTTGATCCAATCTGCAGAGCGAATAACGTTAGATATTCGCATTTCATCAATTATTGCATCATACCACGTGTTTGATTGAGAATCGCCACCAATTACCAAGTCACCCGTTAACGAGCCCATGTTACCTGATACTGTAGCCTGCGCATCAAGATTGCCGTTTCTATACCATTTTGCATTATTTGACCCGCCATTCTTATCCCAAACAAGTGCATAATGATGCCATGTTCCACTTGTTGGCTCTGAACCGGTTACTGCTATGTTGCCATTTTTAACAAATTGTACACCGTATGGTGAGGTTCCAGCTAGTTGTATAGCAAATCTTTGTGAAGAATGATTTTCGCCTAGTACCATGTCATTTGCAGTGTTAGCCGCAGAATTGATCCAGAATGAAATTGTGTATTTAGTTAACTCGCTAATTACATTTTTTGATGTTACAATGTAATCATTAGAACCATCAAAATCTTGAGCGCTACCAATTTTTCCTGCTAATGTTTTGGTCGGTATTTGTGTGGATGTTCCTCCGCCTTTTCCGTCATACAAATTAGATGTGCTATCTTTAAAATCATCACTTGATCCAACGCCACTTTCTTTCAAATGCCATACTGCTCTGTAGTTTGAATCCCACACACTTTGAGAATTCTGTTGATTCGGTGCATTTGATTTTCCATAGTACATGTAAATGACAGTGTCAGAAGTGTAGTAAAGCGTTGGAACTTTGACCCAAGCTACTAGATTACCACTTGCAGAATCATTGTTAAAAGATTCGGTTTCATGGTATAGTTTAGTAATACCATCAGAAGCAGTGAAGAAAATATCATCACCGTTACTCTGAACATTATTGCTTTTCAGATCAGGATCGTTTGACATACTTATTAGAACTGGGAAATTGGAAAGGTCAGAAATGCCGCTTATCTTTGCATGGTCAATCGTTATTGTTTTTCTAAATTTCCATGTTTCATCATACCAAGAAATAGCCTCGGCATCAGAAATTATAAAATGTAGAGTCGAGGCTAGCAGTATTACAGATAGGAAAATTGGGAATACTTCCCCCCATGTCATAAGTCGTTTTTCAGTGTAGAATTAGCATTCTAATGGCAAATGTTTGTTTTTTTTATGCCTTTGAACAAACTTTTTAGTTTAAGAAGAGGTTTTGGCGACACTCGACTCTCATGACAAGTTAGACATTATAATTCCCATAATTGGTACATTACAGTTTAACATGGCTTTTATTTTAAATAACGTACAAATCTTGTCTAATCTATGAGCATACAAGATTATCTAAACGCCGGAAAGATTGCTTCAGAAGTGCGAGAAAATGCCAGAAAAAAATATCATGTAGGTTCTACATTGTTTGAAATTTGTGAATCTATTGAAAAAGAGATTATCAAAAAAGGCGGCAAATGTGCTTTCCCTGTTAATACTAGCTTAAATGAAATCGCAGCTCATTACACTGCAGAACCAAACGATCAAAAAATTATTCAAGAAACTGATTTATTAAAAATTGATCTTGGAGTACAGATCAATGGATATATCGCAGATACAGCAGTTACAGTTTGTTACGATCCAAAATTTGATTATCTTATACAAGCTGCAGAGGCTGCACTAAAAGACGCAATGTCCATGATAAAAATAGGTGTAAAATCCAGCGATGTCGGAAAAACAATAGAAAATACGATAAAGCAGATGGGTGGAGTGCCCATAGCAAATCTTAGTGGACATTCACTAGAACAATATACCATTCATGCTGGCAAGTCCATTCCAAACGTGTGGTCCATAGGTTCCTTTTCATTTTTACCAACAGAAGCTTATGCTTGTGAGCCTTTTGTTACAACTCGTGATGGTCTAGGATTTGTACGGGAAGGTAAAACAAGAAACATCTTTTCACTTGTTTCTAGAAAGAGAACAAAAGATCCTGAATGTGATAAACTTGTAGATTACATCTGGGAAAAATTCAACATGCTTCCTTTTGCATTAAGATGGTTTTTGCCTCAGTGGGAAGAGAATACGGTAAGAACGCTTCTTGAGAAGCTAATCAAACACAAAGTGATACGATCCTATCCAGTGTTAGTAGAAGCAAACGGACAAAGAGTGGCACAAGCAGAACACACGTTCATACCTAAAGAAAATGGAATAACTATAACTACGCTTTAGGAACTTCGCCAAAGATTTTAACAACTGATAACTGACCTTTGCATGAAGAACATTGATTAGTGTTTTTGAAGATATAATCTCCTTCTTTGAATTTGCGTTTTGATATTGTTTTACAAGAACCACATTGTTCAACCGAATATGGAATTACAATTTCCTCTTTCTTTGAAAATATCATTGTGAAACTCCCAAAGTATTTCCTACACCAATAACAAGTACAGACTGTCCTGTCTTTGTATTTTCTTTTATGATTTCATGAACTTGAGATGCGACCTTTTCTGCTGAATCCGCAATTTCTTTTTTCATAAGTGTGATGGCTTCTTTTATTGACTGTTTTATTACTACTGCATAAATTGGAATTTTGTGTTTTGTTGCAACTTCTTCTATTTGGTATCTTTCTGTACCAATACCTCCAATTGCTGCACCAAAGCCTTGTGCTACTGAACCCGATTCTTCTCCTTCTAATTTTAGGGCAGCATCGACCATAACTATAATGTCAGGTTTATTTTCTGAGATAATTCTTTCAAGTGCATCACCAGGTCTTCCAACAGTTGCTGCAGGTCCTTCGGCTTTCATCAAATACATCTTTCTTCCTTCGTATTCAGATTCACACCACACAGTTTCAAAGGCTGCCGTCTTTTTTTCAGTGCCAAGCATCATTTTTCCTACTATCATCGGACCTATTCCATCACCAATAGGTTGTCCTTGTTTGAAAGCTGAAACAGCTGTCTTCAGAGCCTCTGCTTCTTCCATGATAAATGGCATCATCATTTGTAGTGGCAAGATTAACGGGAAGTTATTTTGTTTTTTTGCGGTTAGGAAAAGGTGTCGGACTATTTTATAGAGGAGATGTAGTGTGGTAGCTACCTCCAGGATGTTTTCTATTTTACTTGCTTCAAGGCTACCAATATCAGGAGAAAGTGTCTTTACTTGTAGTCTAATGTAATCTTCACGTGAACGCGTGATATGTCTTACTTTTTGTACAATTCCATTAGGATCCATATCAACTGGCATTATTGTAAAGTGTTCAAAAAATCGTTCAATTTTTTGAGAGGGATCGGTAGATGGTTTTATAGTAGTTTTGATGTATTCGACTAATTCTTTTTTTGTTTCTTCTTTGTACGTCTTTAGTTTTTCAAGCGATTTGGAAATTTCTGAAGATGTTATTTGTAGTTGTATTCTCTGTCCATAAAACATAAAAATTATTATTGGCACAATCCAAACAAGCCACATAAGGGGGTTTGATTGATCATTAGCATCAAAGAGTTTATCTATATTTATTCCTAGAAATTCCAATAATTTTGAAGCTTGACTTTGCCAAATTAAATCTTTGTTAGCAGACGAGCTTCAATACGTTGTAGTCATTTTAAACTTTAATCTAAGATAAGTCAAGAACTCTTGTGGACTCAAAAAGAGTTGCAGATGTTACCAGACTGGTAAATTGCCAAGTCTTATCGGATAAGGAGAGTTTGGATCTTTATTCTGTTGATGCTAGTTCTTATATCGTAAAACCATTAGTTGTTGTAATTCCTGAGAATGAACTAGACATAATTTCAATCTTAAAGTATGCTTCAAAAAACAAAATCTCTGTCACTGTCAGAGGTGCAGGTACAGGTCTTGTTGGTAGCGCACTAGGAAATGGCATAATTCTTGATTTAAAAAATTTTGATAAAATAAAAATGAGTCTAAATCATGTTGAAGCTGGAGCAGGAGTCTTTAAAGGAAATCTAGACAAAGAACTTGAAAAAAAAGGCAGATTTTTTGCTCCAAATCCATCCATCGGCCCTTATTGTACCATAGGTGGAATGGTTGCCACAAACGCAAGTGGTAGTCATTCTCTGAAATATGGTAGTACTATCGATAACTTGCTTGGGGTCAGAATCATAACAGCGAATGGGGATGTTGTTGAACTACCATCAGATTCAAAGTTCAGCATGACCATATTTGGAATAATTAAATCCAATTTACAAAAAAAATTCCCCAAAGTTTCAAAAAATTCTTGTGGTTATAGAATTGATGTAATAAAAAAAATGTCAGATCTGCACAAGATTATTGCAGCCTCTGAAGGAACGTTAGGAGTAATCATTTCTGTCAAGCTAAAAACATTACCGCTTCCAGCTAAACGTCTGCTTGTAATTTTATCTTACAAGACCATAAAACAGGCGGCATCAGATTCTGCAAAAATAGTTAATCTAAAACCATCAGCATTAGAAATAGTAGATCACAACATAGCAAAACACATCAAAACTAGCTTAACAAAAAATTCAAGTTGCTTATTATTTGTTGAATTTGATAATGATCTTTGCAAATGCAAAAAAAACCTATGCAAGATAATTTCAAAAGCACAAATTGTAAAGATGATAATGAGTGATTACGAGATAAAAAAATGGTGGAATTTTAGAAATTCTGCACTATCATACAGCCTTAGAAGCATTACAACAAAAGAAAACATGCCTACAATTATAGAAGATGCGACAGTTCCTGTTGGGAAACTAGCCGTGCTTGTTGACATAATTGAGAAAATCTCAAAAAAATATAAGTTAACATTTGTACTTTATGGCCATGCGGGAAATGGCAACCTGCACATAAGACCAATATTGGAAAACAAGAACAAGAAATTGATGAGAAATATCGCAAAAGAATTCTTCTCTCAAGTTGTGGCGTTAGGCGGTTCCATAACAGGTGAACATGGAGACGGATTAGCAAGATCAGAGTTTGTAAGGTTACAATACGGGAAAGAGACATATGATACATTTAAGAAAATAAAAAACAAATTTGATCCAAGAAACATTCTAAATCCTGACAAGGTAATTACTTCAAAACATACTATGACTAAAAATCTGAAATTCTAAACACATACGTAAATTATTTTATTTTTGTTCCAAGTGGTACGTCTTCTTGTACTGTAAGCCAGAGGGGCTTATCGTTTACATCTGCTGCCAAAAGCATGGCATTTGATTCAAATCCTCCAATTTTTCTTGGTTCTAAATTTGCAATAACTACAACTGTTTTGCCTACAAGTTCTTCAGGATGATAATACTCTGCCCCCCCTATTATGACTTCACGTTTTTCATCACCTAGATCAATTATGCCTTTTATGATTCGTGATTTTCCTGGAATTTTTTCTGTAGATACAATCTTAGCTATTCTAAGATCAAGTTTGGCAAAGTCATCGTATGTTACGTTTGGCATAAGACGATTCCTTGCATCACATTAAAATTGATTTCGTCAAGACTAATATGTAGATTGTAAAGAACGCCGAACATGGCTGAAATACGCGCTTCCGTTGAAATAAATGCGTCAATAGAAAAAGTGTGGAACATAATATCAGATCTTGATAATGAACCAAAATTTTGGAAGGGTACAAAAGAGGTTAGAAACATATCAAAGAAAGATAATGTAGTTATACGCGAAGTCACGATTGCTTTCAAGGACTCAAAATGCATGCAGACTGTAACATTATACCCCAAAGAAAAAATTCATACCGAGTTTACCAAGGGGATAATAAATGGAACAAAAACATTAAGTCTTCAACCAGCAGGAAATTCAACTCGTCTTGAAGCAGTATGGGATATCAAGCTCTCAGGAATGATGAGCATGTTCACAGGAATGATAAAAAAACACATTCAAAGCGGTACAGAACAGGCGCTTCAAAGCATAAAACAAGAAGTAGAGAAGTAAATCCATGGAACTTGCCATCGATATTTTCAACTATGTTCTATCTGCAATTTTAGTTGGCATTTCTATAACTTGGATTCTTCTGATAAGATCAATGTGGATTTCATTTCGTGATTCTCCCTATTTAGACAAGTTTACCACAAAATCACATCAAAAACCAAAAGTATCCATAATTTTACCAGCTAGGAATGAAGAAGAATTTATTGCAAAATGTCTAGATTCACTTTTAGATCAAGACTATGAAAATTATGAGATAATTGCAATTGATGATCGTTCAGAAGATAAAACTGGACAAATAATCAGTAGTTTTGCAGAAAAAAATTCAAAAATAATTCATGTAACTGCAGAACCAAAACCTGAAAACTGGATGGGAAAGAATTGGGCTTGCTTTGAAGGTTTCAAAAGATCCACAGGAGAACTGTTGCTTTTCACAGATGCAGACACCAAACATTCTAAAAAAATGATCTCACTTTCTGTTTCACATATGCTAAGTGATAATCTTGATGCACTCACTGCTATTCCAAAAATGCTTTGCCTTGATTTTTGGACTAGAGTCACACTTCCTATGTTGTCAACGTTTTTGCATACTAGGTTTTCGGCACTCAGAGTAAATGATACAACAAAAAAGACAGGTTACTTTTTTGGCAGTTTTTTTATAATAAAAAGAAAAACCTACGAATTAGTAGGCACACATGAGGGAGTAAAAGGTGAGCTTGTTGAAGATGGGGCCCTTGGTAGGAAAGTAAAGGAATCTGGTTTTAAAATGAAGATGGTGCGTGCAGAACATCTCATCGAAGCAGTATGGGCTCGAGATTTACCTACTTTATGGCATGCTCTTAAGAGATTAATCATTCCTCTTTATTTGCAAAATAAAAAACTTGCAGTTGGAATATTTGTTGCAGTTCTCTTTTTGCTTTTCATGCCATTTCCCATATTGGCTTATGCTACTCCATTTGCAAATTCAAGTACGTCTTTTTCTCTGCTTTTTTCTATTTCAGTAATTGCGGTAGGATTACTTTACTTTGCAACAATTTTAGAAGCAAAAAAAGGACTAGATCTAGGTCTAATTTATGTGATATTTGGTCCCATTGGAAGTTTTATGATCGTAGTAGGTTTTTCCAGCGGAATTCTACAAATCAAAAGTAACAAAGCACTCATGTGGAGAGGTAGAACGTACTCCATGACAAATCAGATTCAAAATGCGATAAATGTGTAGTAAGAATTATACATAAACTTCCTTACCTCTTGCTTCGTGGATAAGACTAGCGCAATATTTGGTGGAGTGATAGGTGCAGTTGCCGTACTTGTAGTATTTGCGTTGTATTTAGCACCGGATCGAATGGATATTCCAAGACAAGATATTATTACAAATGGACATAATTTGGGGACGGTAGATGAAACCACATCTCCAGAAGATTTTCGTGAGATTTCGCTTGCAGATCTTTTTGAAAAATCAGATGATGGAGTAGTAAAGGTCTCTGTACGAAAGTCAGTTGAACTCCCAACTGGTCGTTCGTTGGGCTCTGGTTTTGTCTATGATGTTAGCGGTCACATAATAACAAATAATCACGTAGTTGAAGACTCGCAAAAAATCACAGTTACATTTCTTGATGGAACATCATACAACGCCAAAGTTATTGGGACAGATCCTTATACAGACCTTGCAGTCATCAAAGTAGACGTTAATCCTTCACTTTTACATCCATTACCTTTAGGAGATTCTTCTAATCTTCGCGTAGGAGATCAAGTTGCTGCAATAGGAAATCCTTTTGGGTTATCTGGTTCAATGACGTCAGGCATAGTGAGTCAACTTGGTAGACTATTATCGACTCCTGGCACTGCATCATTTTCAATACCAGATATAATTCAAACCGATGCAGCAGTCAATCCCGGAAATTCTGGCGGGCCACTGCTTAACATGAAAGGTCAAGTGATTGGAATCAATACGGCAATTCAATCAGCTACTGGCGAATTTGTCGGTATTGGTTTTGCAGTTCCATCTAATACCGTCAAAAAAATTGTTCCTGTTTTGATAGAAGAAGGAAAATACAAACATCCTTGGCTTGGAATATCAGGAGCAGATATTGATCCTGATCTTGCCAATATACTCGGATTGCAAGATACACGAGGATTCTTGATTGCAACCGTAGTAAAAGATAGTCCTGCAGAAAAAGCAGGTTTGCATGGCTCTACTGAAACAAAAGAAATTGATGGAATAAAATATCAGATTGGAGGAGATGTGATTTTGTCAGTAGACCACAAGGATGTAAGGAAAATTGATGACATTTTGATCCATCTACAGCGTGAAAAGAAAGTGGGAGACATTATTAATTTAGAAATACTTCGAGAAGGACGTGTTACAAACTTCGAACTAGTTCTTGAAGAAAGACCAAATAACAATCAACCTTAGTACAAGCATAAATACCGCTGCTTTAGGTATGTGTGGTATTGAGTAGCCTCGTTACAAATTACGAAGTATTAAACAGAACACTAGAGGGTAGAGAAATATCAAAAGACGAAGCATATCAAATTTATCAAGAAATACAAAAAGATCCGTTAGAAATTTATCGAGTTGCTCAGATCTTAAGAAACAAAAACAAAGGAAAAGCTGTCACTTATTCTAGAAAAATCTTTTTCAATTTAGTGAATCTTTGCAGTGACACATGCTCATATTGTACTTACAAGTCAGAACCTAGCCAGTCAAAGATTTCCATGATGTCAAAACAAGATCTAGTCAATCTTGCGAAGCTTGGAAAAAAATACAGATGTACGGAGGCATTGTTTGTTACTGGTGAAAGACCTGAACAAAAATATCCAGAGGCAAGAGCATGGCTTAAAAAGAATGGGTTTAGCAGTACTGCAGAATATTTGGTTCATGCTTCAGAAGTTTCACTTAGAGAAGGACTGTTTCCACATACAAATGCAGGTAACCTGACAAAATCAGAAATGAATGAGTTGAAGAAGACAAATGTTAGCCTAGGTTTGATGCTTGAGAATTCAAGTGAGCGCCTTTCTGGAAATGGTATGCCTCACCAGTTTGCACCAAGCAAAAATCCCAAAGCCAGGCTTCGTGTTTTAGAAGATGCCGGAGAGATTGGCATTCCAATGACTACAGGAGTGCTCATTGGTATTGGTGAAACACCCTTTGAGATAATTGATTCCATATATGCAATAAAAAAGATTCATGAGAAATTTGGCCATATTCAGGAAATCATTTTACAAAACTTTCAGCCAAAATCTGATACAAGGATGAGAAGTTTTCCTTCTGCTGAAGAAGTTTATTTTAAAAATATTGTGGCACTTTCTAGAATAATAATGCCAAAGATGAACATACAGGTTCCTCCAAATCTTTCTCCAGATTCTTATGTAGATTTTCTTTCAGTTGGCATAAATGACTGGGGTGGAATATCGCCTCTAACTCCAGACTATGTGAATCCAGAGTTTTCTTGGCCTTCAATTGAAACAGTAGAAAGAAATTCATCAAATGTAGGCTTTGATCTTAAAGCTAGACTTCCTGTCTATCCAGAATTCATTTCATTTGTACATCCGGATATTAAAGAAAAGATATCAGATGTCACAGATTCTACTGGACTTGTAAAAAAGGAGTATTTGTCATGACAGTTCAAACATCATCATTTGATCATTTTTTACGACAAGCTGATCCTCTGATAGCAAATACTTTGGAGAGATCACTTTCAGAAAAGGAAATTTCAGCTGAGGAAGCTGCACGACTCTTTTATGCTAAAGGCATAGACTTTCACCTTATTGGAATAGTTGCTGATGAATTAAGAAAAAGAAGAGTCGGCGATATGGTAACTTACGTAGTTAACAGAAACATCAACTTTACAAATGTCTGCATCAAACAATGCGGTTTTTGTGCATTTAGCAGGGATTTTCGTGAAGAAGAGGGGTACTTTCTACCCATTGATGAGATTGTCAGGCGTGCAAAAGAAGCCAAAGACCTTGGTGCAACCGAGGTTTGTGTGCAAGCAGGATTACCCCCAGATATGACCGGAGATACGTACGAAAATATCTGTAGAGAAATAAAAAAAGAAATTCCAGAGATTCACATACATGGCTTTTCTCCAGAAGAAGTGCTTTATGGTGCAACAAGATCAGACTTGTCTATAAAAGAATACTTGATGAGACTAAAAAAAGCTGGAGTTGATTCACTTCCAGGAACTGCCGCTGAAATTTTAGATCAAAAAATGCGTGACAAAATATCTCCTGGAAGAATAAGTGTTAAAAACTGGATAGAAGTAATCAAGACAGCTCACAAACTTGGAATTCCTTCGACATCAACCATAATGTATGGACATCTAGAAACACCAGAGGATAGAACTAGGCACATTGCATTAATACGTGAAATTCAAAAAGAAACTGGAGGATTCACAGAATTTGTGCCGTTAAGTTTCATACATACTGAAGCACCAATGTATAAACACAATCTTCATGATGGAATAAGAAGTGGTGCGGATGGTAATGATGTTCTTTTGATGCATGCAGTATCAAGAATCATGCTAAACAATTTCATAAACAACATTCAGATTTCATGGGTAAAAGAAGGAGGAAATTTGTCACAACTTTTGCTTGCATGGGGTGCAAATGATTTTGGTGGCACTTTGATTAATGAAAGTATATCAACTGCAGCAGGAGCAAAACATGGACAGCTATTAAGACCAAAACAAATTAGAAATTTCATAAGGCAAATTGGAAGAGTTCCGGCTCAAAGGACTACGTTATACAAGATAATACAGACGCATGAGTCAGAAAAAGAGGATGTCTTAGATACAATAGATGACACTTCACAGTTTGGTTCTTATCATGAATTGATAAAACTAGACAAGTATAGATTCAAAAGTAATAGGCGAAGGTAGTTGTCTGTATGTGAGGCGGTGCTTTCCAAAGCTAAAGCTTTACACATAGATGAATGTGAGGCATTTTTTGCAGAAAGAAAGATAGTCACAGTAAGAATAACTGATTCAGAGATAGCAGAAATAAAACAGAATCAAGAAAGATCACTTGCTGTAAGAATCATACATCAAAAAAGAATGGGTTCTGCCACAACCTCAAATCTTGATAAAAATGACATAGTTGAATCAGCCTTAAAATCAACATCGCTTGTAAAACCAAAAAATTACTGGAGATCATTACCACAAAGTGCAAAATTCTCATCACTACAAAATGTGTTTGATGAAAAGATCGCGAATCTTTCAGGGGAACAATCTGCTGATATCGCATACGCCATGATCAATGCTGCAACAAAAGACAAGAGAGTCACAGCTGTTTCTGGTTCTTTGAATATTGTTTTTGAAAAAATTGAAATTACAAACAATAATGGTTTGAATTGCTCTGACAAGGCAACATACATAGCTGGCACCATAAATGCTGACTCCAATATTGGAAGTTCACCAGTAAGTGGTATTGGAGCCATGTCTTCAAGAACAACAAATGGATTTGATGCTGAATCAGTAGGCAATGAAGCGTCAGATATGTGTGTGAATTCTATAAATCCACAAAAATGTGAATCTGAAACATACAGCATAATTTTTGAGCCATATGCCATAGGAGAGATGCTTGCCTTTGTTTTTGCATCAAACTTTAACCTTAAAACATATTCAGAAAAACGGAGTTGTTTTGTAGATAAGATTGGAAAAAAAATAGCTCATGAAAGTTTTAGTCTGATTGATAATCCTCATCATCCTGAAGGTATCGGTAGTAAACCATTTGATGATGAAGGCATACCAACCATGCCAAGATCATTCATAGAAAATGGCATTTTTACAAATACCTTTTCTGACTCGTTTTATGCCTTTAAAGAAAACAAAGAATCTACGGGAAATGCCAGCAGGGCAGGATCTCCTATGGGCAGATCCGCTCAACCAGTTCCTTTTCCATCTCCACACAATCTGATGATAAAAGGAAGTGGTGTACCAAAAGATGAGATGATTAAAAATACAAAAAAAGGTCTGCTTGTTGGAAGATTATGGTATACATATGCTGTAAATCCCGAGCGTGGAGATTTTTCTTGTACAGCAAGAAGTGGAATCAGAATAATAGAAAATGGTGAAATTAAAAATCCTGGCAGGTCTGTTCGAATAGTTCACAGTCTTCCGATGTTACTTCAAAACATATCAGCTATAGGAGATGACACAAAGAATGTATTGAACTGGCACTCGCTTCCTGCGATCACACCTTCCATACAAGTAGAAGGAATTAAGGTAGTTTCGATTTAAAGACTTGGAAGAATGGCCTGTATACCTATACCAATAATGTATAAAATCAAAAGCATTACACCACTTTTCAATCCTAGTTTGTTTTTTAGTATTGGAATT
>CAYGLP010000005.1:0-53838 GCA_964350965.1 uncultured Nitrosopumilaceae archaeon
GTGTAAAGGAGGCTGCTGGCGTACTCAGTCTCTATGATATTGTTGTAAAAGTAGAAGCAAAGGATCAACCTGCTATAGAAAAAATAATAACAAAGCATATGCGAAAAGTAGAACACATTCATACAACAATGACTTTGATGGTTATAGAAGAACAGGAAAAATAAAGAAACCGAATTAAATTATAAAAAATAAAAAATTATTCTGAACTTAGGAAGTGCTAAAAGAGGAGCCACAAGAACAACTCTTAGTTACATTTGGATTGTTGATTTTAAATCCAGCGCCCATTAGACTCTCGATATAGTCTACATTTGCACCCTTGAGGTAGTCTTGACTGTAGCTATCTACTATGATCTTTACTCCATTTTCCTCAATTAATACATCGTCTTCTTCTTTTACTTTTTCAAAGCTCATGCCATAGGAAAGGCCTGAACAACCACCGCCCTGAACGTAAACTCTCAGGTATTCTGGCTTGTCAGTCTCTTCTTTCATAAAAACAGCTATTTTCTCTGCTGCTTTTGGCGTAATAGTCAGTAGTTTTGTAGTCTGTGTATTGCTCATGATAATGCTCTCCTCTTTCAAATTATAATAAGGTTTTCCTACATGACATACTAGGAATTTAATCTAAAGAGAAGAGGCTATTTCTTTGATTTGTTCACAAAGGCAGTCATTCTTTCTTGTCTGTCTGGATGAGTAAAGCACAGACCCCAAGTGTATAATTCTAGAGCAAGACCTGTATCGATATCGGTGTTTCTACCTTTGTTTATCGCAATTTTAGACATTCTTACTGCCATTGCAGAATTTTGAGCAATCATCTTTGCCATGTTTGTAGCTTCTTCCATCAACTTTGGTAATTCGACAACTTGGTTTGCCAATCCAATTGATTTTGCTTCATCAGCTTTTACTATTCTGCCAGTATAGATCAATTCTTTTGCTTTTGCAATTCCTACAATTCTTTGCAGTCTTTGCGTTCCTCCCCAACCTGGACATACTCCTATTGTAACTTCGGGTTGTCCAATCTTTGCAGTGTCAGCAGCAATTCTAATATCACAAGCTAGTGCAAGCTCGCAGCCTCCACCCAACGCAAATCCGTTTATTGCTGCAATAGTTGGCTTGCTAACATTTTCTACAGTTGATGTAAGCAGATGGCCAGTCTTTGCATATGTCTCTGATTCTATGGGAGAAATAGTAGACATGTATTCAATGTCTGCTCCTGCAGAAAATGCCTTTTCGCCTTCACCTGTAAGTATGATTACTTTAACTGAATCATCTTTGTCGACCTCATTAAAAACTGAAATCAATTCTTTTGCAACATCTGTATTCATTGCATTAAGTTTGTCTGGTCTGTTGATTTTTACAACACAAACTCCGTCAGATTTTGATACGTTGACTAGAGACATGTTACAACTCCAATCTATGAAGAACTTAAACCTTGTCTGGTTAGATTATGTTTTTCCCCACTGGAGCATACCAGCAGCAACTGCAACCCATGTTCTAATATCGTCATATACTGGAACCTTATGGTTCTCGATCAAAGCAGATACTCTTTGTGTATATGGTCCTCCATTTCCTCCAACAAGAATTGGTTTTTTCTGTTGTCTTGAAAACTCTCCAAGATAATCTATGATTGTCTCTTCTAGAGGATCGTCTTGAAAGACAAACCATGGCATGATGATGTCTACGTTTGGATCATCCATGAATTTCTGAATTGTATATCTATAATCATCTGCATTTGCTCCACCTGTTACATCTACTGGATTGCCAGTTCCCAAAACATATGTTGGTGGATAGTGAGCTTTCATTTCTGCAAGAGTTGACTCGGAAACTTTTGCAACTTGTAGACCAAGTCTTTCAAAGTGATCAATTGCACCAATCATTGGGCCAGCACCGTTGCTTACTAAACCAACCCTGTTTCCTTTTGCAGGCGGTTGCCATGAAAGTGCCTTTACTACTCCTGCTAATTCTTGATAACTGTCTACTGAAATAATTCCTGCTTGTTTGAATGCACCCATGATAATTGCATTTGATCCTCCAAGTGATCCTGTGTGTGATGCTGCTTGTTTTGCACCAGCTGCGGTCCTTCCACTCTTCCATATGACGACTGGTTTGTGTTTTTCTACCATGACTCGCTTTGCAGTCTCTACAAACTTGCGACCATCTCCAAAGCCTTCAACATAAAGTGCAATTACTTTGGTTTGTGGATCACTTGCTAGATACCAGATCATGTCTGCTTCATCAACATCTGATCTATTTCCATAACTCACCATTTTTGAAAGACCAAACGAATCTGCTGTTTCAAGGAAACTAATTCCCATGGTGCCGCTTTGTGAGAGAAATGCTACATCGCCCAGTTTTGCACGAACCATTCTTTCCTGTCCTTGGAAAGCACAGTCAAGTCTGTTTGCTGCATTAAACATGCCTATACAGTTTGGACCAATTATTCTGATATTATTTGCTTCAGAAATGCGTTTTATCTCTGCTTCCATGGCAGCTCTTTCTCCACCAAGTTCCTTTCCTCCACCGGATACGATTACAACATTATGGATTCCTTTCTTTGCACATGCCTCAAGAACTGGTGCAGTAACTGAAAGGTCAACACAAACAACAACTAGGTCTACCGGTTCTTGCATTGCTTCTAAAGATGGATAACATTTTAGTCCTAAAATTTCATCAGCCTTTGGATTTATTGGAAATACTTTACCCCTGTAGTCATGTTTTGCAAGGCTGTCTAAGACAGAGTTTCCAATCTTTCCTGGAGTTGCAGAAGCACCAACAAGAGCAACCGATTGTGGTGTAAAGAATTTCTCCATAAACTCTGCATTTGGCTGTGCTTTTGATATTGCATTTTCTTTCTTTTCTTTTCTCAAAATTATTTTTGCATCAACAACATAGTAAGATTTTGGATAAACTACAATTGGGTTAAAGTCTATACTGTCAAAGTATGTTGCATTGTCAACACCAAGCTTGCTTATCTGAACCAATGCTTTTGCAAGCATGTTTTGGTCAATTGGTTTACTTCCTCTATATCCTTGCAATATCTTTGCACCTTTTAGCTCTTCAAGCATTGATTTTGCATCAGCAGTTGTGATTGGAAGCATTCTAAAAGCAACATCTTTGAAAATCTCAGTTAGTACACCCCCGAGTCCTACCATTATAACTGGACCAAACTGTGGATCATTTTGTAAACCTACAATTAATTCAACACCTTGAGGAACCATCTTCTCAAGCAAAATTCCTTTTAGATTGACTCCTTTCTTCTTTGAGAGTCTCTTGTACATGTCATTGAAAGCCTTCTTGACATCTTTCTCATTTTGTAATCCTACCTTGACTCCACCAACATCAGTTTTGTGAAGAATTTGTGGGGATACTACTTTCATGACAAGCGGATATCCGAGTCTTTTTGCTGCCTTGGTTGCTTCTTTGGCAGAATTTACAAGAGCATATCCTGGAACTTTGACACCATATTTTTTCAAAACAGATTTTGACAGCTCTTCTGTGATTACTTTGTGATCGGTTGCAATTGTTTCTACAAAGATTTTGGTAACAGAACTCATAACAGATCGGAAAGTCTAACAGTCATTATATTAAACTTTTGTCAAAGATTGTATGCTGCCTTGAAATTGCGATAAAAGATTTTCATGTTATGTTGTATTTCATGTATGGACTTGGGAATCTTTCTGATTATTTCATCTGGGTCTATGTAGGAAACCTGACTCAATTCGTCTTTTGATTTTTCAAGCCACAACCTAATGGTTTCCTCATTTACTTCAAGATGAAATTGGATTCCTACCGCGCTTCCTATCTGTAATGCTTGGGTTTGGTAATCTTTTGAATGCGCAAGTCTTACTGCATTTTGAGGAAGATCAAATGTGTCTCCATGCCAATGAAAAACTGTTGCTGGGCTTTTAATTCCTGAAAAAAGACCTGATTTTGATTGATTATCAAACTCAATGTCGTGGTATATTCCTATCTCTTTTTTTGTTCCTTGGTATACTTTGGCACCAAACGCCTTCGCAATAAGCTGAGACCCAAGGCATATTCCAAGGACCGGTATCTCTTTTTCTACAGACTCTCGTATTAGGTTCATTTCTTCTTTAAGATAAGTCAGGTCATCATTGGCGCTTTCTGGTGCCCCCAAAATTATTATTGCAGAATAGTCTTGTTTTGGAATCCCTTCTTTCTTTGCAAAGACAATTTTTGTTCCAAAACCGTCTTCTTCTAAAAGTCTGCCAAGGCCTGAAAGCCCTTCGTATTTTGCATTTTGTAATACTAGGATGTCTGTCATCTTTTGTATATCGCTAAAAACTGCTTAATATTTGAAATGTCAACTAATTCCATGAAAACAACTGCATCTGAGATTAAAGATATCCACAATTTCATTGCTTTACTAAACTCAAAAAAAGATAGTATAGTTGTTGTAGAAGGAAAACGAGATTCTGCAGCCTTGAAAAAACTTGGTTTTTCTGGTAAGATATGCGAGTTTCACAGCTTTAAGGGACTGACCAAGTTTGCTGATTCTATGAGTTCGTATAAAAGACTAATACTCTTACTTGATTTGGATCGAAAAGGACGATACTTTACAAGCAGAATAATCTCACAACTTGAACACAGAATCAGAATAGATCTTTCCTTTAAGAGAAAGATTGCTATGATAACTAAGGGAAAAGTAAGACACATAGAAGATCTCTCGAGGTACGAATCGCTTGAATGAGATCGATTGTTATTCAGAAATAACCATAAGCACTTATATCCGCCTTTAGGGAAAAGAAATTGATCAAAAATTAAGAGGATTATGAATTGCCAAGTACAGGAATTGTCAAGTATCACGTTAAGCTCAGCTTTGACGTCGATGGATTGGTTGAAAAGGCCGACATAATAGGTGCTATCTTCGGTCAGACAGAAGGACTGTTAGGACCAGAGATGAATCTAAACGAACTTCAGAAAGTTTCGAAGGTAGGCCGAATAGAAGTTAACACTACTGCCACGTCTAGTCAAACAAAAGGAGACGCATTGTTGCCTATGAGCACAGACATAACTACTGCTGCTCTTATAGCTGCAGCAATAGAAAGTATCGATAAGGTAGGACCTTTTGTAGCTCACTTTAAACTAGAAGCCATAGATGATGTCAGATCAGCAAAGAAAAAAGAGATTGTAGATAGAGCAAAAGAAATTGTCCAGAAATGGTCTACAAAAACAATCAGTGAAGGCGAAGAGATGCTAAAGGATGTATCAGAAGGGGGTGCTGGCAAGCTTGCTACCTTTGGAAGAGAAAAACTAGCATGCGGTTCTGGAGTTTTTGATTCTCCTTGGATAATTTTGGTTGAAGGAAGAGCTGATGTCATAAACCTGTTGCGAGCTGGTTTTGATAATGCACTAGCAATTGAGGGTGCCAGAATAGATGAATCCATAAAAGAACTTTGCAATTCCAAATCAAAGGTTGTAGCATTCTTGGATGGAGACAGGGCTGGAGGATTTATACTAAAAGAACTCAAAGCAATGGTTCACGTCGATGTAATTCATCGTGCACCAGAAGGAGTAGAGGTCGAAGAACTGACTCCACAACAGATTGCAGACATACTAAAAGAAACGGCAGAAGACATGAAAAAGGAAACTGCAAAACCAATGCTCAAAGATCCAAAAGATGAACCGATTGCAAACATAGCAAAAAAAGTCTATGAAAATCTAAATGAATCACTTGAAGCAGTGGCACTTGATGACGGCATAAACGAACTCTTTAAAGTGCCAGTAAGTGAGGTGGTAGGGAAACTCTCTGTTGGTTCTGGAATAAAATATCTGGTTCTTGATGGAATCATAACTCAACGACTAATTGATGCTGCAAAACAAGCAGGAATAGAGTGCGTTATAGGTCATAGAATAGCTAACCTGAAAAACACTGATGGCCTAGTACTCAAAACATTTACAGACCTCGGCGTAGCTTAATTCTTTAATGTTAGACCTCAAAGTTCAGCACATTCTGACCCTTTCTGAGCTGTTAGCAAAAGGTGCAAGACACAACTTTGTTTCCATTACTACATCATCACTTGGAAAAAACATCCACAGATCACAACAAGCTGCTTCAAAACATCTCTTGGAATTAGAACGCGATGGATACATTGAGCGAATAAGAAATGGACAGAAGTTCTCAGTTAGAATCACGCCGCAAGGACATGCAGAAATGGTAAAGATCTCAACTATTTTGAAATCTAGCTTAGAATCTTCGCCATCATATATTGAATTTATGGGAAATATAATTTCTGGAATGGGTGAAGGTGCGTATTACATGTCAATGAAAGGATATACAAAACAATTCAAATCAAAACTTGGCTATGTTCCATTTCCAGGCACGCTAAATGTTAAATTAAAAGACAAAAAATTCATTGAAGCAAAACGCGAGCTTGACGTACATGATGGAATAAAGATTGATGGATTTTCTGATGGAAAGCGAACTTATGGCTGGGTAAAATGTTATCCTGCACAAATTAATAACTCAGTTGATGGTATGCTCATAACTTTGGAAAGAACACACTATGACGATTCTATACTGGAATTGATCTCACATGCAAATATCAAAAAAGCAGCAAAACTCTCAAGTGGCTCACAAATCTCAATTAGGGTACCTGTCTCTTCAAAATAAGCACATAATCTCAAGCTAATTATTGACGACAGTACTATGATTTGATATGGTTCTAGTATGGATTGGAATTGCATCAGGTGTTTTAATTGTTGGTGCACTAATCTACAAAATAATGAAATCTTCAAAGAACAATTACATTTCGCTCAAGTGTAAAAAATGTGGTTTTAAAACAAATGGTCTAAAGTGCCCTATCTGCGAAAGCGAAAAAAGAGTCTAAATTCTGTAAATTGACTCGCCGTATTCTTTTTCTATCTTTGAACTTTTAATGTTGGGGATAGGAGATTGAAGTCTTGCTATGCTTGCATTGACATTAATCTTTTTACATCCGTCAGTGATGAATTTTTCTTGGTGTATCTGATCGTATCCTAGTGCTATGATGTCTGGTTTAACAAGCACCACTGTCTTGAAAATATCCCCTTCGTGTCCCACTATGGCATAATCTACCATCAAAAGAGAATTCACAAGATCACGTCTAAGCTCCATGTTATGAAGTGGCAATCTATGTTTCATCTTTTGTGCAGTCTGATCAGTTGCTACTACGACTATCAGCACATTTCCTAGTGCCTTGGCAGCTCTTAGAGTGTGTATGTGTCCAGGATGTATGATATCAAAGACTCCACCAGCAAGAACCACTCTTATCGCTGATCTGCCAAGATCTGTCAGAGTTTTTTTGTCAGACTCGGCAATTCCGTTTTTTATAAAAGATTCTATTTTTGTTTTTAGATGTTCAGGATTGACAGGAAGTCTTTTTCTAATTATTGAAATGGCATCCTCGCCTGAAAGCGAGGAAACATACAACGCTGATATTAGCTCCTTATCTAATGCGTCCAATTATATCACTAAAACAAGATCCCTATTCTCTTTTCATCTATAAACTCTGTGCCCAAGGATCTATTCCTTTTGAAAAACGCAAGGCATCAATCAATCCTTCTGCATATCCTATGCTTAAAACCGCAAGCTCCTCTTTTCCCTGACTCTGGAATTTTTCTGCATCATCAAGATACAACTCAGCATTTTCTAAAACTGACTGGATGGTTTCATCATCTTTGAAATGATTTGTTACTTCCTCTAGAGCTTTTCTTGCTTTTGGAATATATTTTTGTAACATCTGCTCTGAAATTTTTTGAATTCTAGAAGAATTGTCAAACGGTTCATCAAGACATTTTGCTAAAACCTTTATTGCATCAGATTCTGTAAAGTGCATTCTGCCAGGAATTATGATTGTATGTGGGGGTTTTCCAAAAGCTGCATTTTTTAGATTTGAAATTTTTCCTGCAATCATCTTTTGATTTTTTGCACCTATCCTTGATGCAACTATGACAAAAATTGAGTCATCAAAAACATTTCTTTTCTGATCGCTCTCTGCTAAAAGTAAATTAGAAAAAGCATCCTTTGGATTTAAGAAAAATTTGGCATCGTTATTGAATTCCAAAATTATGATGGTGTGGTTTCCCGCAACTAGGTTATCATAAAGAGTATAGTATACACTGGAAACGGATTGTTGTTCTTTCATCATGGTGACAACCTTGCCCACCTTGTAAAAATGAAGGCCGCATTCGCCAATAAGTGAAGTAATGGCAGATGCAGCATGGATTGTTTTTGTCCTGATCTTTTCTGAGATTGCTCTTGTTCTTAGTTCGATGTGAGTGGTAGCAATGTATGGGTCTCCATATGAAAGCAGTACGATCTCTTTCTTTTTGGCCTCCTTTAGAATGGCCTTACCATCCTCAACTAACCATCGTGGTGCTGTCTTGAATTCACCTTTGACAAGCTTTCTGATCTTTGCTAGTTCTGATTTAGTGATTGGACTAGTAAAAATCTCCAAAAAGACGAGATCAGCCTTTTTGAGAACCCTTATCACATCAGAACCAATCCCATCCACGCCAGAAATGCCAAGACCTACAAACCACAGCATAATCGAGTTTCAGGAGTTGGTTATTTTGAGCTTACGCGTTTTGTTTTGATTTTCCGTGTAATCTCTTCAAATGATACAGCATATGCTTGAAAACTTCGATGCTTCTAAGGAATTCATCAACTGAGACCCGCTCATCAATTGTATGCGATGCATGTGGATCTCCTGGACCATATGTTACAACAGGAATGTTCAGTGAATTTCCGATTATATTCATGTCTCCAGTTCCTGTTTTACGGATTAGCTGCGGTCTTGTTTTTTCTACATCAATTACACCCAATGTTAAAGCTCTAACAAGCGGTGAAGTGTGTGGAGCTTCAAATGGTTCTGTTTCATCTAATACAGAATAAAATGCGCTGACTCCTTGTTTTTTTGCAACTTCTTGAACTGTATTTGCTATCTTTTCTCCAACTGATTTACAATTCATGTCGACTGGAATCCTAATGTCCATTATTGCATCACACTCTACTGCCGTTACGTTGTGACTTGTTCCACCTTTTATCTCGGTGAGGGTTGCTGTAAGCAACATGCCTTTTGGTTTGTTTTCTTGGTTTGCCTCTAGTGAATTTTTTAGTGCGCTGATAAACACATACGCCTCATCAATTGCATTTTTTGCAAGCCATGGTGCACTTGCATGCGCACTGTTTCCTACATTTACTTTAAGGTTGATAGCAATTCTTCCTTTGTAAGCAATCGTGACGTTTCCTATTCCACTTGGTTCTCCAAAAATTGCATAATCAATGTCAAGCTTTTGCTTTACAAGACTCTTGATACCTGTAGCATTTCCTTCTTCATCTACCACAGCTGCAAAAACTACGGTTCCAGTATGGTTTTGCATTGCTGCTGCCGCAAGAAGCATGGCAATAAGTGGAGCTTTTGCATCAGATGCACCGCGTCCATAAAGAAAACCATTGTCATTTTTGACTTTGATCTTGCCAGGAACTGTATCCATATGACCACACAAAAGTATCTTAGGAGAACCAGAACCCTTTGTTGCAATTAGGTTTCCTACTTCATCGATGTGTATGTTTTCAAATCCTAAATCATCACACTTGTCTGCCAAAAATTCTGCAAATGGTTTTTCAGAAAGCGAAGGAGTGTAAAGCCTAAGCGCCTTCTCAAGCATCTTTATTGAAAACCTAGGTGTGATGGTAATTGAAGAGTCCAATTCTTATTTTCTCAATTTTAATGCGTAGTCTATCATCAAGGCTGGAATATCTACACCAGTAACTCTGACGGTATTTTTGTATTCTGTTGTGTTGTTTACCTCATGTACAACCAGTCCTTTTTCCTTACTTTCCATTAAATCCACTCCAACTATCTGGCCCTGTACTGCATTTTTTGCTTTGATACAAATGTCTTCCATTTCTTTTGTGACTTTGCATTCTTCTGCCTTGCCGCCCAGTGCCATATTTGTTTTCCACTGTCCATCTCCAGAATATCTATAGATTGCAGCAACAATCTTGTCTCCTACCATTATTGCTCTGATATCACGCGGCGGTCTTTGAACAAATTCTTCAAGATAGTACACTTGGTAAATTGGATACATCCTTTCTCTGCTTTCCATTATTCCTTCTGCAGAATCACGATCTTTTAGTAACGCAATCATTCTTCCCCAGCTTCCAACTGTTGGTTTTAGAACCATTGGGTATCCCTTAGTATCAAGAGCTTCAAGTGCGGATTCTTCAGAAAATGCTACTGCACTAAATGGAGTTGGAACTCCATGTTTTTGCAAAAGCATGTGAGTAAACAGTTTGTTTCCTGCAAAGATGCTTGTGTTCAAAGAATTTATCACATTGACTCCTTTTCCTTCAAGTGCTGCAGTAGAGTGTAAATTACGGTAATAACTGACACATCGTTGTATCACTGTTTCAAATTTCTCTTTGGTCTTGTCCAAATTAACAAACAAATTCTTACAGTCAACCATCGACACATCGACTCCCTTCTTTTTTGCTGCATCAAAAAGAGCTTTTTCTTCCCACCGGATGGTGTCGTAAAGAATCGATAATCCTGAGCTCACTGGCCCCAGTCCTCACCAACAGTTTGTGCTGGTTTTAACTCAAAGCCTGAAGATCCTTTTGCTAACTCAAAGCTTGCACCACAATCTGGGCATGTTATTATTTCTCCTTCCATTGCATCTTTTGGGGGAGTGATTGTTGCATCACATTCTGGACATTTCATCTTACTTACCTGACTTTACCTTAATTTGGGTGTCATTAATTATCTTTTTTTCAAGCCTGTCATCAAGTGGAATTTCAAGCAAGTCGCCCATGCGCAAGTTCTTAAGTCCAGATGCCACCGCTTTTGCATCTTCATCATTTTGGGCTAGGCCCAAAAGTGACATAAGATAAGCTGCACCATTTTTGCCCGCCAATTCACCAAAGACTATCCTTCGCCTGTTACCTACTACTTTGGGTTCGATTGGTTCGTATGCTGCGGGATTTCGCAGAATTGCAGCTAGATGTGTTCCTGCTTTGTGCTTGTAGGCTGTTGCACCTACTATTGGTTTGGAATCATATGGCTTGATGTCAGTGTATGTTTCGATTAATCTTGAAAGGTCCATTAACATGTCTAGTCTGAAATTGTTTGGAGATTTGTATAGGTATGTAAGTGCAACTGAAGTCTCTGCCAATGCTGGAATACCAGTTCTTTCACCAATCCCATCAATAGTTGTGTGTATCTGATCTGCACCTGCATCACATCCTGCAAAAGCATTTGCTAATGCAAATCCAATATCGTTATGGCAGTGAACATCTAGCGGAGTTTTTATTTGATCTCGTACTGCTTTTACAAGATTGTACATTCCTATTGGCCGCATGATTCCAACAGTGTCTGGAATGCTGATTCTGTCTACACCAGCTTCTTCAATTGCTTTACACATCTTAATTAAAAATGCTGGTTCTGCCCTGCTTGCATCTTCCATAGTAAATCGCATCTTCAAGCCATGTGATTTTGCATACTCTACTGTTTCAACAGCTCTGCGCAAAGCCTCTTCCCTTGAAATTCTTAATTTGTCCTTTAGATGAATGTCTGACATGCCAAGATATGTTGCCATCCATGTTGCATCGCAGTCTAGTGCAATATCTACATCTTCTTTTAATGCACGAACATGCGCTACGATGTCTGCTTTCAATCCTTGTTTGATTATTGTTTTTGTTGCTTCCTTGTGATCACTTGATACTACTGGAGAAATTTCAATCTGATCAACTCCAAAATAATCAAGCATCCATGCAATCTGGATTCGTTGCTTGTTTGAAAAAGTAACACCTGGGTGTTGTTCACCTTCTCTTAGCGTGCTATCTAAGACGTGAATCTTCTTTTGTTTTGTTCCCATAGCGTTGTACTGATATGCATAGTAATTCGGATCATCCATTACTGATCTGGTACAAAAAATCACTGAATATAAACATATTCGTACTAGGATCGTCTAGTTTGACAGCTTTTGGATCGGTTCTCGTCTTACCTAGAAAAAAGCAACCGAATTTCGTTTTTAGGTCACAGTGCGCAAAATGATGACAGTGTTGGTGTCAAACACACCTAGAACCTTACGCAACGAATCAATGCATGTGTTGATGTCAGTAATGGTTGGAGCTCGTATTATTACTGCAATATCGTACTGTCCAGTTATTTCGTAAACAGTATGTACTCCTTGAAGCTTTGTCAGTTTTGCAGAAACTTTTGATGTGTCCATTGCAGAATCAACTGAGATCAAAATGATTGCACTTGTTGCATTTGCATCGCCAGTTTCTATTGTAAATTTTTTTATTATTCCGCCATCTAGGAGATTCTTTACTCTTCTCCTTATTGCTGATTCTGAAAGGCCAAGTTTTTGTCCTATCTCTACAAAAGATTCTCTCGAATCTTTTTTTAGCATTTCAATTATGGATTCGTCAGTTTTGTCCCTAGACATTTCTGCGCTTTTCCTCTCTTTCTAATACTGCATCCAGCACTTGTAAAGCTTTGTCTATGTCTGATTCTGAAATCACAAGTGGGGGCAACAGTCTTAGTATGTTTTTTCCTGAATACAAAAACAACACTCCATTTGCTATTCCATCAAACAAGATATCTTTGACTTCAAACTTCATCTCTATTCCAATCATCAGTCCCTTGCCGCGAATTTCTCTGATTATCTTGTGTTTTTCTTTTAGTCTTTCTAATCCTTCCCGGAATTTCTCTCCCATCTTTTCTGCATTTTCAACTAATCTGTCCTGAGTTAGGGCCTGTATTGTAGCAATTCCTGCTGCACATGAGAGAGGATTTCCACCAAAAGTTGATGACTGCTCTCCTTTTCCAATGCAGGTAAGTATGTCTGGTCTAACAAGTGTAGCTCCCATGGGTACTCCACCTGCTATGCCTTTTGCAAGACACATTATGTCTGGAGTTGTGCTCCAGTGTTCTCCTGCCCACATCTTTCCAGTTCTGCCAAGCCCAGCTTGAATTTCATCAAAGATCAAAAGTATTCCTTTTTCATCACACAGTTTTCTTACATCTTGGAGAAATCCATCAGGGGCAACATGAATTCCGCTTTCTCCTTGGATTGGTTCTAGTATGATAAACGCAGTATCAGAGTTTACAGTTGATCTTAATGATTCCATATCGCCAAATGGGGAAAAAGAAACTTTCTCTACAAGTGGTTCAAATGACTTGCGATATTTTGGATTAAATGTTAATGAAAGAGAACCAAATGATTTTCCATGATAAGAACCGTTCATTGCTACCATTCCTGGTTTCCCAGTAAACTTTCTTGCAAACTTTATTGCAGCTTCAACAGCTTCGGTTCCGCTGTTGTTTAGGTAAACTTGGCTTAAGCTTTTTGGTGCAATCTTGATTAAGTTTTCAAGAAACTCTTCACGTGTCTTGTTGTAAAGTGAGCTGTGTACTGTGATTATTTTTTCAAGCTGAGCCTGCAGAGCTTTTACTACACGTGGATTGCGGTGACCAACAAGTGCAACACCATATCCTCCCATACAGTCAATGTACTCTTTTCCGTTTATATCCCATACATGAGTCCCTAGTCCTCGCTCTATGGTAACGGGAAATCTCTGATAGATATTTCCCATAAATTCGTCTTCAGTCATTTTGAAATCACCGTGCAATTGTCATTTGCAATAGCTACTGATATTGGGTTTTCTCTTTGACCATTTGAGATAAGAGCTTGTTTGACACCCATCTCTATGGCCTCTGTTGCTGCAAGTATTTTCTTTTCCATTCCAAATCCAATCTTTGGAAGCATCTCTTTTGCCTCTGCCAAAGTTAAATTCTTGACAAGCTTGTCGTCCATCAATAATCCATCCACATTAGTCAAAAACAAAATCTTGTCTGACTGCATCTTTCCTGCTACATACGCTGCAGCCCTGTCCCCGTCAACATTAAGAAAATCAAACTCTTCGCTGATTGCAATCGGAGATATTACTGGGACATATCCCTGGTCTAAGATTGATTTTATCAGGCTTGTGTTTATGTCCTTTATCTTTCCAGTGTATCCTCCATCTATTGCCATTTTTCGCCCCTTTTCGTTTATCACCATAAGCTTCTTTTTGCGTTCTGCTTGAATTATTTTTCCGTCTACACCTGATAGTCCTACTGCATTGATTCCATTTTTTTGCAGCATGCCTACAATCATCTTATTTATCTTGCCTGACATTACCATGGTGAAAATTTCTACAGTTTCTTTGTCAGTATATCTACTTTTAATTCCGCCAGGGGAGACAATGAATTTCTGTTCTTTTCCTAGTGCCTCTGAAATCTTTGTTACTTCTTTGCCGCCACCGTGAACTAGAATTACTTTTTCTTGTTGTGATACTTTTTTGAGGTCGGAAATTGTTGAGGGATGAAGTCCATCTACAACACTTCCTCCGATCTTGATTGTGATCATTTTTTTACACAGGTGTTAGTGGCGAGTAGTGAAGACCTTCCATCTCATCAAAGCCTGCCATTACATTCATGTTTTGTATGGCAGAGCCTGCTGCTCCCTTCATGAGATTATCTGATGCTGACAATACCACCAATCTGTTGTTGTCCTCATCAATGTCAAATCCTACATCGCAGAAATTAGATCCTACTACAAACTTTGGATCTGGAAATTTGTAGAATCCTTTTTTGTCTCTGATCAGTCTGATGAATTTTTCATTTTGGTATTGCTCACGATACATTTTCCAAAGATCTATCTCACTCACTTGTTTTGTAAGAAATGTGTGATTTGTACACAAGATTCCTCTTACGATATCAACTGCATGCGGACTCATAGATACTTTGATCTTTTTTCCAGCAGCCATGCTTAGCTCCTGCTCTATCTCTCCTGTATGTCGATGCTTTGCTGGTTTGTATGGTCTGATTACTCCTGATCTCATTGCATGGTGCGTGCCTGCAACTGAGCCGGCTCCGGCTCCTGACGAACCAATCTTAGAATCAACGATGATATGCTCAGTATCAATTATGTCTTTTTTTATAAGAGGATAAAGAGCTAAAAGTGATGTTACTGCCATGCACCCAGGGCAAGAAACAAGTTGCGCTTTTTTGATTTCTTCTCTATGAAATTCTGGCACTCCAAAAACTGATTTTGCTAACAACTCTGGGTGTGGATGTTGCCAACCATACCATTTGTCATAATCAGCTGGATTGTGTAGTCGATAATCTGCACTAAGATCAATTACTTTCATTCCGCGATCATACAGTGCCTTGACTATCTCAGTTGCTGTTCCATGTGGGACTGCGGTAAAAACTAGATCACACTTGTCTGACATTTTATCATAATCAAGCTCGGAAAATGTCAAGTCAATGAATCCCTTCAGACTTGGTTGTATCCTTGAAATGTATTCTCCTACATATTGTCTTGATGTGACCATTGCAATTTCGACTTTGGGGTGACTTACAAGTAGCCTTAACATCTCTCCGCCGACATAACCTGATGCGCCTATTACTCCTACTCTCATTGATATTCCTCTAGCATAACATAGTATAATTTATCTTATAGCTGACTTTACGGCAAAATCGATCATCTCTTTAGGAATATTCTTTTTTGTCACTTTTGCCAAGCCTTTGAACTCTACGGTGTTGTTGACTTCGTGCACCACCAGTCCACGTTTTTCATCTTCCATTAAATCGATTCCAAGTATTCCTTCTCCTACTGCCTTTGATGCTTTAAGACAAATGTCTTCAAGCTCTTTTGTTATATCACAAGGTACAGGTTCTGCACCAAGTGCTATGTTTGTCTTAAAACCTCCAGTTGAAGTTCGATACATTGCAGCTATGATTTGATCTCCTACAGCTATTGCCCGTATGTCACGTGGTGGTCGCTTTACCATCTCTTGTAAATAATAGATCCTGTCAAGCGGACCATCACTAATCTCTCTTACCTCAATTATCGCATCTGCTACATCTCTGTCTTTTAGAGCCATGACTCCCCTCCCCCAGCTTCCGACTACTGGTTTGATGACCATGGGATATCCCACATTCTCAAGATTCTCAAGTGCTGTCTCTGATGAGAATGAGAAGTAGGTTTTAGGGGTAGGCACGTTGTGTTTTTTTAACAAAAGTGATGTTATCATTTTGTTTCCACAATTGTTAGCTACTTCGAATTTGTTTATGACTGGAACGTCAAGAAACTCTAGACATGCAGTAAAGTGGAGGCCACGAAAGTAGCTTACACATCTTTCAAGTACGACATCGCCAAAATCAAAATCACTTCTCTTACTTTCAGTATTGATCTGCGTTATCTTTGCATCCACCATCTTTGTATTGTGACCAAGCTCGATTGCTTTTTCCTCGAGCATTTTCTCCTCTGACCTTACTCTATCGAACACAATACGGATCTTTGACATTTACTCTCCCCAATCTTCGCCAACTTTTTCAGCGTGCTTTAGTTGGCACATGGAACCATTTTTTGATGCGATCTCAAAATCTGCGCCACAATCTGGGCATGATACTATTTCTCCAACTGTTGCATCATCTGGAATATTTAATTTTGCATCACATTCTGGACAATTCATTTTTTACTCTTTCACCTCTTTTTTAGTAATTTATTAGCTTCTGTGGATTGCATTCCCCACAACTCGACAAATCCTTTTGCAAGAGTTTGATCAAATGTGGAACCAGATCCATATGTTGCTAAGTCATGACTATACAATGAATAATCTGATTTCCTTCCAACAACCCTTAGGCTTCCTTTGAACATCTTTAGCTTTACAGTTCCGCTAACTCTCATTTGTGTGGCATTGATAAACATATCTAAATCTGATTTTAGCGGGTCTTGCCACAATCCAGAATATGCTAACCAAGCCCATTCTGCATCAACTGTAGATTTGAATTTAAGCTCGTGTTTTGTAAGAACCATTTTTTCAAGATCCGTATGCGCCTCAATTAGACATGTTGCTGCAGGTGTCTCATAGACCTCGCGCGATTTTATGCCTACAACCCTGTCTTCGATGTGATCTACGATACCAACACCACAAGATCCTGCCTTTTTGTTGATGTATTCGATAAGTTCGATCGGCTTTAGATCCTTGCCATCTACTGCAACAGGAATTCCGTTTTTGAATTTTATTTCCAAATACTGTGGCTTGTCAGGTAAATTTTTGGTCTTTACCCAAATGAATGCATCTTCTGGAGGTTCATTATATGCATCTTCTAACACTCCACCTTCTATTGCCCTTCCCCACAGATTCTGATCAATGCTAAATTTTTTTGCAGCAGTATCAATTTGTATACCATGTTTTCTTGCGAACTTTAATTCCACATCACGTGTAAGATTTAGATCGCGAATTGGTGCAATGATAGGAAGAGTAGAACCTGAACGCATCGTAACATCAAACCTTACCTGATCATTTCCTTTGCCAGTACATCCATGTGCAAGCGCTTTTGCGTTCTCTTTTTTAGCAATCGTTACTACTTTTTGTGCAATCAATGGCCTTGCTAGTGCGGTTGCAAGACAGTATTTTTTTTGATAAAGTGCATTTGCTTTGATTGAAGGAAAAATAAAATCCTGAACAAACTCTTCACGAGCGTCTAAATTGTAATGTTTTACAACGCCAAGCTTCTTTGCTTTTGCAGCAATCTTTTTTTGATCATCGCCTTGTCCAACGTCAACCGTAACAGTGACAACATCCAAGTTGTGCTCTTTTTGTAAATATTTCACAACTACAGAGGTGTCTAATCCGCCAGAGAAAGCTAAAACTGCCTTTCCTTTCATTGAGGTTTTCTGTGATTTAATTTTAGCATTTATCTTTTGTGATTAGTTTATGTTTGTATTTTCTAATACAAAGAAATCAAAAACTATGAGACGAAAAAATCAAGTAGCTTGAGCTAAATTTCGAACACTATTTAACCACAATATTATAACGCTGTTATGTGAAAGTCATACATGACACACTCATATCAAATCTACCAAAAGAGATTCAGAGGGAACAACCAAGAGCATGACAAAACTTCAAGCAAAAAACATCGTAAAAACTTTTGATCATAACGGTAACTTTGTCCTAGTGTTGGATGGTATTAATTTGAGCGTAGAAGAGGGCGACTTTGTCTGCATTGTAGGTCCATCTGGATGTGGAAAATCTACTTTCCTGAACATCATTGCTGGCTTGGAACAAGCTGATTCAGGTGAAATATTACTTAATGGAAAATCTATTTTGACTACTGGTCCTGACAGGACAATGGTCTTCCAAGAGGGTGCGCTCTTTCCATGGTTGAAAGTTATTGATAATGTAGAGTTTGGACTAAAAATTGCTGGCATTCCAAAAGACGAACGAAGAGTAATATCACAAAGATATTTGGATATGATGCAATTAACCAAGTTTGCAGATTCTTACGTTTACCAGCTATCTACAGGAATGAAACAAAGAATTGCCATTGCACGAGCTCTTGCAATGGATCCAGAGATTCTTTTAATGGACGAACCATTTGCTGCACTAGATTCGCAAACTAGAGATTTATTATTAGTTGAATTACAATTGATCTGGGAAAGAACAAAAAAAACTATAATATTTGTAACTCATAATATCTCAGAATCTGTAGTCTTGGGAAATAAAGTGGCTGTATTCAAGAATCGACCTTCCCAGATAAAAAAAGAAATTACCATAGACTATCGTAGGCCACGGCTTTCCGAAGATGAAAATCTTCAGAAATACTATCATCAAATAGTTCAGGAATTAAAAAGTGAGGTAAAAGCGCAAATAAAAGATGAATTACAATGATCCAAAATATAATCTCTAAGAAAAACTCATTTGCAAATCTAGATGATGCTGCTAATGTAATCCTGGCTTTGGCGGTCTTTATTGGCGTATGGCAGCTAGTATTCATACTTGGCATTTGGCCAAAGGTCTCACTACCGTCTCCTTTAACTGTTGCAGAATCTTTTGCAAAGATAATTTCAAATCATACTCTACTTGAGGGTGTAGGTGTAACCTTAGGCAGACTTCTTGCGGGATTTGCCATATCATTCACTTTGGGCATGCTGATAGGATTTGCAATGATAAAATTCAAGGGATTTGGTAAGACGCTCAATTCATTCTCTGCCGGCCTGCTCTCATTTCCAAGCATTGCATGGGTACCGTTTTCAATTCTCTTAATTGGTTTCAATGATCTTGGAATTTTATTTGTAGTAATTATGAGCTCGATTTTTTCTATTATGATTTCAACTTATAGCAGCATAAGAAATATCCCTCCTATCTATCTGGATGCAGCAAAGAATATGGGCGCAAAGGGTTTTTCCCTATTTAGCCATGTTACAATTCCAGCTGCTACTCCTTCGCTAATAATGGGGATCAGGCAAGCATGGTCATTTGCGTGGCACGCAATAATAGGCGCAGAAATACTGATGTCAATTGTTGGACTCGGACATATCTTATCTGTTGGAAGAGAATTTCTTGACATGGGTCAAGTCATAGCTAGTATGATAACCATTTTTGCAATAGGTCTACTAGCTGACAGATTACTGCTCTCCAAACTGGAGGAGAAGGTGAGAAGAAAATGGGGACTAGACTATCATCGCTAGTTCTCAGAAATGAGGTATGAATCCTGTAGCTAAGCTTGGAATTGCAGCTGTAATTATCGCAATGGTAATTGTTGTAAATTTTATTCCAAATATAGTGCTTCAATTATCTAATAATGGTGCTAGCAGTACAGATATTTTAAGAATTGGATATTTCCCAAACATTAATCACGCACAGGCAGTTATCGGACTGGGAAATGGAGATTTTCAAAAAGCATTAGGTAATGTCAAAGTAGAAACACAAGTCTTTAACGCTGGCCCTTCTGCAATTGAAGCATTATTTGCAAATAGAGTGGATGTTACATATGTAGGTCCCAATCCTGCAATAAATGGTTACATAAAATCAGATGGGGAAGCTTTACGCATAATTGCAGGTGCAGCAAGTGGAGGAGCTGTTTTTGTAGTTAGAAATGATGCAGGAATAAATTCAGTTGATGATTTTGCTGGTAAAAAATTTGGTTCCCCCCAGCTTGGCAATACTCAGGATGTAGCTTTAAGGGCATATTTGCTCAAAAATGGATACAAGACTACGGAAAATGGTGGTAATGTAGAAGTAATTCCCGCAAAGAATGCCGATATTCTGACTTTGATGTTAAAAAAAGAAATTGACGGTGCATGGGTGCCAGAACCTTGGGGAGCAAAGCTAGTCAAAGAGGCAAATGGTAGAATTTTTATCGATGAGAGAGACTTGTGGCCACAAGATAGGTTTGTAACAGCTCACATCATAGTTCGCACAGAATACCTCAAGAACCATCCTGATATAATAAAGAAATTACTTGCTGCACATGTAGACGAAACACAATGGATAAATCATAATAAGGAAGATGCATCCAAAGTTTTCAATACAGAGCTTGAGAAGCTTACAGGTAAAACAATTCCTACAGATGAATTTCAAGAGGCATTTTCAAGAATGACGATAACATACGATCCTGTAAAGGAATCATTATTCAAATCTGCTAATGATGCTTTTGATATTGGATTTTTGGGTGATACAAAACCCGATCTCTCAAAAATTTATGATTTGAAAATTCTCAATGAAGTTCTAGAAGAAAAAAAGCTTGAAACCATATCTTGATTTTTAATTTAGAACAAAAGATACAGCTAGCTTTTTTTCTTTTTCCAAATGACTATACCAACTGTGATAAGAACAGCAGGTATTATTACTAGTAAATAATATTTTTCCATCTTTAGTTCATCCAATTCATCTTTATTCTCAAATCCAGAAATAGCTATCTGTTTGCTAGATTGTGGCTCTAAATCAAATGCAACATGCCATGTGTTTTGTTCATCACTGCTTTGTATATATTCAATTTTTCTACCTTCTTGATATACGACAAATTTTTGTGATTCTGACTCCATGGGGAATTCAATATTTGCAAAAGATTTCATTGGCCATGGATTTCTTGCAAAAAATGTCAATGCGCTTTTCTCACTGTCAAATTTTATGTCAGTGAGATATCCCTCTGTCTTGTATCTAAAATCAAATCTCTTGTCATCTCGTATAACAAAAGTTGGTATTACCATATCATCTCCAATCACAAAACAGCTGTAATAATTTACTTGTGTTGCAAACAATGGATCTGGATAAATCGAAAATTCTTTTTTCTGTCCTGGTTCCAGTTTTTCTATAATCTCTATGCTTTTTCCAACATCAATGAATTTGTTATCTTTTCCATGAACCAATGCATACACTTTGACTCCATATGCGTCAGAATTTCCGTTATTGACTATAAAACCAGAAGTATGGCCATCTTGATGTTTGACAAGAGTATTGCCATAAACTACTTCAATGTCTGTGTAATCGCTAGGGCCTGGAACAAACGTAACTTGTGGTTTTTCAAGAATTGGGTTTTTGTTTGAAACTTGATCAAATTTAATCTTAAATGGTATGTCTTTTGCTGGATTTGCAACTGGCAAAGTATATGATTCTAAAATTATTTCATCACCATCTTGTATCCTGATTGTTATTGTAGGAGTTACTGGATAATTCTCTGAATTTTTTACTGCTCCAATAACTGTGTAAATCCCATCGTGGTCAAAATATGAATCGTATTCGTTATCTGGAATCCAGACTTCTGTACTTGCAAACTGTGGTGTAAACAAAACTACCGCTGCTAAGACAAGAAAACTTGCTAGTATGACGGTATCATGTCTCATAAATGCAACTAGTGTAGATTGTTTGCTGAATTTTAATGTAATTTCTTTAGCGTGTCTAGTGCTGATTTAAAGTCATTTGGAGAGCTTATCAGAACATTTCCTGCAATTTTATGAGCCCTTTTTATAAAATCTATGGTATCGTTGCCGTAAGATGACCAATCAAGATTCAACATCTTTGCAGAGTTGGAATTTTTCTCAGTTGGAAGCAGTATGCATGGAATTATCCTAAATCCCTGCGGTTTTAACTTGTCCACTATCTTTGTTATATGATCAAGAGAACTAACTACCTGTGTCACAAATCCCTTTGGCTCTGCCTCTATTTTTTTATGAATTTTATTAAAATCTGGATTGCTTGGTATTGAAAGAAAAAAATCAATCTTTTTTCCAAAGCCCTGGTGGTTGAATTGCTTGACAATCTCGCTTGGAACAAGTTTAGAATCTTGTGGTCCTGCAGGCGGTGCATCGCCTTTGAGAATCAGAACTCCATTCAGATCTAATAATATTGCATCACAAACTGATTGTGTTAACGAAGTAAGATTTCTGTCCCTTACGCGTATGCTTGATGTGATCTCTATCTTAGTATTGGAGCCTCTGATAAAAGCACCTGTTGTCATTGGTGAAATTCTTGGTATGCCAAGAACAGAGTCTGTAATGTGAATTCCATCGCAATGGTTGCTGACAGTAAACGCTCTTTCTTTTAGTCTGTTTACTGAATCCTGCAGCTCCTTATGTGAAAGTATTGTATCTTGAATTACCTTTGGTGGATTTAATTCATAAGTTATTGTCATACAAGAATTTCTAAGTTACCTGATTATAACTTTTGAATAATCCGTGAGAGAGGAATATCAATAAAAGGAATTAAATTGATTAAAATACTTTGAAAATATCTTGGCAGATAAAGAGCATCTCATTGGCGCATTGAGAAATAGAATATTGCTTTTTGACGGAGCAATAGGTACTGAAATCCAAAAATTAAATCCAAAACCAGAAGACTTTCCAGATGGTAAAGATGGATTCAATGACGGTCTTTCTTTTACTAGACCCGAATGGATACGAAAGATTCATGCGAGTTATTTGGAGGCTGGAGCTGATTGCATAGAGACCAACACATTTGGTTCAAACAAACTAAAGCTAGAAGAATATGGGTATGGAGACAAGACTGTAGAGTTTAACAAAAAAATTGCAGAGCTTGCAGTAGATGTTACCAAAAAATTCACTGACAAACCAAGGTATGTTATTGGTTCCATGGGCCCTACCGGATTTCTGCCAAGCTCAAACGATCCTTCATTAGGACAAAAGCCACTAAAAGAAATAAGAGAAGCTTTTGAACTTCAAGCTGAAGGTCTGATACTTGGTAGGGTAGATGCATTATTGATTGAAACAAGCCAAGACATTCTTGAAGTCAAACTTGCTATCGAAGGATCTCACCTTGCAATGAAAAAGACAGGAAAAAAAGTCCCAATTATTGCAAACGTAACACTTGATCAGTATGGAAAAATGTTACTTGGAACAAATGTGCAAGCTGCATTTACAACAATATCTGATATGGGAATTGATGTTTTTGGATTGAACTGTTCTACAGGTCCAGTAGAAATGACATCTAGTGTAAGATGGCTTGACGAACAAAGCACTCTTCCATTACTGGTTGTACCAAACGCGGGAATGCCGGAAAATCAAGGAGGAAAGGCTGTGTATAAGATGACACCAGATGATATGGCCAAAGCACTGGACAATTTCATTAGCGAATTCAAACAAGTACGAATCATTGGAGGATGTTGTGGAACAAACCCTGCACACATTATAGCTCTTCGTAAAGTCATAAATCAAAAAAAGAATTAAGGCATAAGTATTTAGAAAAAATAGTTACAACAAACATGTTGAATATAGCAAGAGTCAGCTCAGCATTAAAGGCAGTTGATCTTAAGCAGGTACCTGCTCCGCTGATTATTGGAGAAAGACTAAACACACAAGGATCAAAAAAAGCCAAAGAATGTGTACTTAGTGATAACTTTGAGGAACTATTGAATCTGGCTAGAAATCAAGTGGAAGATGGTGCACACTGTATCGACGTCTGTGTTGCAACAACTGAGCGCTCTGATGAATTAGAGTTTATGAAAAAACTTGTAAAATTACTAAGTTTAGAAATAGATGCACCGCTTGTCATAGATTCAACTGATCCTAATGTAATTGCAGTCGCGCTAGAACAAATTCCTGGAAGACCAATAATAAATTCAATAAATCTTGAAGGTGATGGAAATCGATTTCATGCACTAGCTCCTCTTATGGCAAAGTATGGAGTTCCAGCAATAGCAATGTGTATTGGTCCCAAGGGAATGGCAAAGATACCACAAGAAAAACTGGAGACAGCAGAGCTACTTTATGAAACTGGAAAAAAATATGGACTAAAACCGGAGCAGTTTATTTTTGATGTTTTGACTTTTACGCTTGCAACCGGTGAATCAGAATTTCAAGATGCTGCAAAAAATACACTAGAAGGAATTAGACTAGTAAAGCAACGTTTTCCAAACGCGTTTACTACGCTTGGTCTAAGTAACCTAAGTTTTGGTCTAGCACCTCAAGCACGTAAGATACTAAATGCAGTTTTTCTATATCATGCTGTAAAATCTGGACTAGACACTGTAATAATTAATGCAAAAGACGTTGTTCCATACTCTGAGATCAATGAGAAAGAGAGAAAACTTGCAGAAGATTTAATCTTTAATACACATTCAAACGCACTTTCAGAATTTATAGCATATTTTGAAAATAAGAAAGCAGTCAGTGCTACTGCAAAACGGGTTGAAATCGATCCTTCGTGGAGTGCAGGAAAAAAATGTAACTTCAGAATAATTAACAGATTAAAGGATGGAATAGAAAATAACGTTGTTACTGCAATTGCTGAAAAACTTTCTCTAACAAAATCATTAATTGAAAAAAATGGCTCATTGGTTTTGCAAGAGCCAAAAGAGATAACACATGAAGGTGCGATCCAACTACTCAATGATGAACTACTCCCAGCCATGAAAGAAGTTGGTGACAAGTTTGGAGCAGGAGAGCTCATCTTACCATTTGTTCTAAAATCTGCAGAATGCATGAAAGCTGCAGTTAACGAGCTTGAAAAATATCTCTTAAAACAAGAAGGAACAAGCAAGGGCAAGCTAGTTTTAGGAACAGTTTACGGTGACGTACATGATATTGGAAAGAATCTAGTCAAGACCATCTTTGAAAATAATGGGTATACAGTTTATGATTTGGGAAAACAGGTTCCATTACAAAAATTCTTGGACAAAATCAATGAAGTAAAACCAGATGCAATAGGGCTATCAGCTTTGTTAGTATCTACTTCGAAACAGATGCAATACTTTGTAGAACATGCTAGAAAAAACAATATGCATTTACCAATACTGTGTGGAGGTGCAGCCATTAACAGTAACTACATCAACAGGATAGCTAAAGAAGATGGAATATACACGCACGGTGTATTTTATTGCAAAAACATGTTTGAAGGACTAAAAGCAATGGACAAACTTGTTTCTGATGAAAAACCACAATTCCTTCAAGAATGGAAAACAAAACTGGAAAAATGGAAAGAAACACAAATCACAAGAGAAGAATCTTTAGATCTACCTCATAGTGGAATAAAACCAGTAACACCACCAATACCGCCTAGCATTAACAAGGCAATTAGATTAGAACCTAAACAAATTGATCTTAACGAAGTTTGGAAGTTTATCGACAAAAAATCACTTTTCAAATTATCGTGGGGATTGCGTGGCAATCAAGCTAAAGAATCAGAAAAAGAACACGAAAAACTGTTAGAACAATGGAAACAAAGAATAATCAAAGAAGATCTTTTTGAACCAAGAATTGTTTATGGTTACTACAAATGTCATAACAAAGAAAACAAATTCATAGTAGATCATCTAGACGGAGAACAACTGACATTTGACTTTCCAAGATCGACAAAACAAAAGCATTTGTGTATTACCGATTATTTTGGAGAAAATGACATAGTTGCATTTCAAGTAGTAACGGTTGGTACTAAAGTCTCTGAACTCATAGAACAATGGAATAAGGAAGAAAAATACACTGATGCATATTATTTGCATGGACTTGCAGTTGAAACTGCAGAAGCCATGGCAGGATGGATAAACCAAAAGATAAGAAATGAACTAAAAATTGGGGAAAAACGAGGATTGCGATATAGCTGGGGATATCCTAGCTGCCCAGATGTGGCGCAACATCATTTAGTATGGAAGTTATTAGAACCAGAAAAATCTGATATTACACTTACAGAGGCAGGCCAAATTGTTCCTGAACAATCAACTGCTGCAATTGTGGTACATCATCCTGAAGCAGAATATTTTGTAATATAGCATTACTGAACGGTAACAATCAATAACAATTTCAATTATATGTTAATAGTTGGATCCACAAAAACTCAAAAAAGTACTGTCTAGTGAAATTGTACCTACGGCAAAAGAAAATGGAAAGACAAAGCTTGCAGCAGTATTGATAGTAATCCATGGTTCCAAACATAAAATAATAATGACTGAAAGGCCAAAAACAATGAGTTTACATGCAGGAGAGATCTCTTTTCCGGGTGGCACTTGGAAAGAAGATGATTATGATCTTCTTGAAACAGCTTTACGAGAAACAAGGGAAGAAATTGGTCTTGATGTATCACGACAACAAATTATCGGTCAACTAAAACCTGTCACAACTCTGAACTCTGGTTTTACAATTACACCATTTGTTTCAATTACATCTGAGATTTCAAAACTAAAACCAAACACAGAAATTGAAAATATATTTCATATTCCTCTACTTCCTCTCTTTAGTACAATAGAATCTGATAAAGATCCTACACACAAATCAATTCAAGAAATGTATACTTTCAACTATCAAAACAATCTGATCTGGGGAGCATCTGCAAGGATGATAAAACAAATGATGACGCTCATATCAGAAAGTGCGATGTTCTAATCACACATGAAACATGTGTATTTGAGATTCATTTAAAAAGAGGTCAAGATTTTCCCACCTTCATGGCAGCCCACAAATCCACTCCAAGAAAGATAAGACTTATGAAAAAACTAAAGCAGAACTCATCTGTCCCAGCTTGGGTTATAATCAAGACAAAAAGAACAGTACGAACAAATCCAAAGAAAAGACAGTGGCGAAGAACAGACGTAGGAGTTGGATAATTTGTCACAAGAAACAGTTGAACGCGTTTATACAATAAATCTCGGGAAAGTTTTGCTTTCTCCAAATAACCAAAGAGCAAAGAGGGCAATTAACATGATACGAGAATTTGCAATTCGTCACATGAAATCTGAAGATGTAAAGATAGAAGAAGACGTAAGTCACTTGGTTTGGGCAAGAGGAATAAGACACCCTCCAAGAAAGATTCGAGTCAAATTAACAAAAGATGGTGATGGCACTGTATTGATTTCAAAATATCAAGAAGAAAAACCAAAGAAGGAAGAAACAGTAGTGAAGAAACCAAAGTCTAAAAAAACAGAAAAGGTAGAAGAAAAAACTGAAGAACCAAAACCAGCTAAATCAGAACCAACGCCAGAAAAAAAATCAGAAACAAAAGAAAAACCAAAAGCAGAAGCAAAGCCAGGGAAACCAAAGAAAGAAGAAAAATCTGAAAAGAAAACCGAAGAAAAAGCTAAAACAAAATCCAGCGTAAAATCAAAGAAAAAATAAATTCTATTCTATCTGATTTAATTCAAGATCCAATTTTATGCTACACTCAGGATCATCCCAATCTAAAGTATTTTTGATTGGAATAATTCCGAGTGGATCATACTTGTCAAATCTTGTTTCACCGTTAACTGATGTAAGCAAAATGACTTTGGAATTTTCAGCAGCTACAACAGAAAGACTTACACGAGTACTATCGTCATTAAAAATTCCACTGATTGTATTGACCATTGAATTCAACACACCTACAGAAACTTTGTTTCCGCCCATGACATATAGCATTGCACTTTTGACACTGTTTGGAGGAGCATCTTCGTAAAGCATCTTTATGGAATCTCTAAGCGATGTCTGAACATCTGACATGTCCTTGCTTGTTGAAAGAATGTTTGTTTCAAGAGGAACAGACGAAGATTTCAGAGAAGAAATCACTTCAAGCAGTGCTGCGTTTGTTATATTGTTACAAAAAACAGGTGTAAGGTCTGGATTGCTGTCAAGAAGTGCATCATTATCTACTATAATCATACAGTCAGAATTAGCTTTTAGTCTCTTTAGGGAAACACCAGAAAAGAAGATTCTATCCTTTTCAAACTTGAATGGCATTATGCCAAAGGAAAGTACGTTTTTCCCAAGTTCTTTTCCTGCTTGAGACACTACTGGGGCTAAAGCAGCGCCAGATTTGCCTGCAAGATTTGCGATTATGATTATTGTGGAATAATTGGCAAATTTCTCTTTTAGATCGTCAAGAACACCAAAAGAAACCCCTCTGATAAGATATGATGATGGGTTAAGAACTGGAGTTGTATTTATCATAATTTTAGAGCAGTCAGATTCTAGATCCTTTGCGTCATGACTTATCAAAAGACATTCAGAATTCAGTTTTTCTTTGGCTTTAATGGCTAGTCTACATGCGGCTCCCCCAAGTCCAACAACTAGTACTGGTTCTTGCATTTCAAACTCCATAACTCTCTTTGCTTCCCATATAAGTTAAAAAACTTTGTTGATTAGTTTTGATCCTATCTTGGATCTAAAAGATTTTAGCTTAAAGTTTTACCATGCAACCCATATTGTGTGGCTTTTACGATCTCGACTCTGATTTTTTCTCCTAATTTTATATCCTCATCTATAACTACGGGTTTGTAGGCAAAGTTTCTACCTTTAATTATACTATCTGATGTTTCATCAAACAACACCTCACCTTTCCAACCTATCCATTCCTTGTTTCTCTCATAGGCTATCTTCTTTGCCAACTCAAATACGATCTTACTTCGTCTTTTTACTTCAGACACGTCAAGCTGCTTCATTTGAGAAGCCTTTGTACCAGGTCTTGCACTATACCGTGAGAGATTTATCACATCAGGTTTGGTTTTTTTTATCAATTCTACTGTCTGTTCAAAATCTTCCTCACTTTCAGATGGGAATCCCACTATGACATCGGTTGAGATTGTAAACTTGCCAAACTTTTTTTGGAATTTCTCAGTTGTATCCATAAAGACTTTGGTTGTATGGCCACGCTTCATCTCTTTTAGGACTCTACTGCTGCCGCTTTGAACAGGAATGTGAAGGAATTTGAAGACTTTATCATTTTCAAATGCTTCCAAGAGACCATCTCGAATTCTTGGCATGTACATGGGATTCATCATGCCTACTCTAATCATAAAATCTCGATTTATCTCTCCTACCGAAGTTATTAGACCTGGCAAGTCTGTTCCTATATCCAATCCATAACAGCCGTTATCTGTGGATGAAAGCCAGATCTCTTTACATCCGTCATCTACATCATGCTTTACTTGTCTGACAATGTCGCCAACTCGATAGCTACTCAAGTCGCCTTTGGAGAGTTTTGTTTGGCAAAAAGTACACTCATTCATACATCCGCTTGCAATCTCTATTATTCCGACAACTGGATTTAGTCTTACTTTTGGCAAGCCAATTTTAGAAGCATCAGAATCTTCCAGCTCGATTCTTCTTTTTCCTTTTAATGTAAAGTCTATGACATCAAGAGTTTTTCCAATTGAATTTGGCCCAAGCATACTTGCATGAGGACCAAATTTTTCAACGGTAGTTCTTTCAGCTTTTGGTAGACATCCTGCTACTATGAGCGGCTTTGATTTGAGTTTTTTTATTCGATGTACCATTTTGTCTGCGGTAACATCCTTTACAGAACAAGTAACAATCAAGTTCAAGTCTGCATCTGATGTGCTTTGAGCAAGAGTGTGGCCGCCATTAACAATAAGGCCAGAAATCATTTCAGAGTCTGCAAAACTTGCAGAACAACCGTATGCTTCTACCCAGATCTTTGCCATTTTATCCCAATAATGAATTTACTTCTTTTTCACTCATCAATCCTTTTGAGATCACGAGTTGTCTGATTGTTTTGCCAGTCTTCAAAGATTCTTTGTATAGCTCCGCGGATTTTTGATAACCAATCTTTGGAGAAAGTAATGTTACTATGACAGGACTATTTTCTATGTATTGGCGAAGCTTCTGCTTGTTTGCAGACAAGCCGTCAATCAAATTATGAGAAAATATTGGAACAAAATTCCTTAACATGTCTGTAGATTCTAAAACAGATTTGAGCATGACTGGCAACATCACATTAAGCTCAAACTGTCCAGCCTGTGCAGCAAGTGCAACAACTGTATCATTACCTATTATGTTAAAACAAATCATGTTCATGCATTCTGCAAGTGATGGATTCACTTTGCCTGGCATTATGGAAGAACCAGCATGAACTGCAGGTATGCCAATCTCAGATAGACCAGCAACAGGACCTGATGCCATCAATCTGATATCGTTTGAAATCTTGCCAATCTCCACTGCCAAGTTTCTGAGCGTGGAAGATAGATTAACAACTGCAAACTTGCTTTGCAAGGAATACTGCATGTCTTGTTGTGGCTTTAATGGCAGTTTTGAGATTCTTCCAAGTTCTGATATTGCTATGTTTCTGTAACCTTTTGGTGTGTTTGCTCCAGTACCTACTGCAGTTCCTCCTAATGCCACATATTCTAATTCTTTTCTTGCAACAACTATGGCATCACGAGCTTTTGCAACTGACATAGAATATGCAGCAAATTCTTTTCCAAGACTTACTGGAAGAGCATCCATTAGATGAGTTCTTCCAATTTTTTGAAAACCAGAAAACTCTCGTGCTTTTTTATTTAATGATTTGATCAAATCATCAAGAACTGGAATAACCTGCTTTAGATTAAATAAAATAGAAACATGCATCGCAGTTGGAAACGTATCATTACTTGATTGTGACATGTTGACATGATCATTTGGATGAACGATGTCGTATTTTCCCTTTTTTTGTCCTAAAATTTCAAGCGCAATATTTGCAATTACTTCATTTACATTCATGTTAAATGCAGTTCCAGCCCCAGAGTTTATTGCTTCAACAACAAATTGGTCAAGATATTTCCCAGATAACACTTCATCGCACGCTTTTACAATTGCATTTCCGCGTTTTTTATCAAGTGTTGCAGTTCTCATATTTGCAATTGTAGCTGATCTTTTGATCATAACAAATGCCATTGTTAAATAAAGATGTGATCGTTGACCCGTGACATTATACTGTTGAATTGCTCTAGCTGTAAAAGCACCATAGTATGAATCTTCAGGAATTTTTACTTCGCCTAAGGAATCTCGATCTACTCTAAACTTCACACGCAAGCTAGAATTCGTTTTACTAATATTCATTACTTTCTGTAAAAATGAAAAAAACATGAGAAACTTTTGTCAAATCTGGCAGATCTTGGAAGTTGTGCACCATAGATTAATATACTCAAAATTGATCGATTGGATCGATGAACAAGCGTTATAGTATACTGTCTATCGCTGCAGTTGCAGTAATGGCAGCAACGTTGTTCGGAAGCACGTACTCGCAGTCACAAATGACTGGAAGCACAATGTCTGTTTCAAAAACTGATGCAGATGTAATGCAAAAGATCCATGACATGGGCGGTCTAGAATTAGTAATGCCAGCGGCATTTGCTGAAACAGATTGTTCTGCCTTGGAAGAATCGGGTCGTAATGTGGTAGAATTCAATCTTACTGGTGAAAGTGCAGAATTGCCAATAATGGGTGGTGGAACCTATAATGCAATGACCTTTAGTGGCCAAGTTCCAGGTCCTACACTCAGAGTCACACAAGGTGATGTTGTCAAGATGACACTCACAATTCCAGAAGGTGAACCAACTCCACACGGAAACGATATGCATGCTTCACAGATGTCTGCAGGAAACTTTGGTAAAGTTCTACCAGGAACATCCAAGACATACTGTTACATTGCACAAGTACCTGGTACCTTCAAGTACCATTGCTCTGGTGTTGATGTAGCAGCAATGGATCAACACGTCTTATCTGGAATGTATGGTATGACAATCGTTGACCCAATCGATGGATACAAGAAACTCATGGTAGAATCAACTGATGTAGATGGTGGCGATGTCGTAAAGACACGAAACATGTATCCTGCTGATGCTCTAGAGTTCCAGTTACAGTACAATCAATTGTACTTGACTGAAGACGGCAACTATGATCAGAGTGCAATGTTCCAGCATCACCACACTCTATCAGTAGTTAACGGATTCTCACTTGGATATGTTCCAAACGAAATCTTTAACGAATTGATAAATGGTGAAAAAGGCAAAAATGTCTTTGTTTTACAACCTTGGAATTCAGGTGATCTGAAACAGTACCAATCATGGCCTATACTGGTACCAACTGATACCCACACAAGATGGTTTGTTGAAAACCAAGGTAACGAGCCAGTTTACTTCCACATCGTGGGAGAAATAATTGACAGAGTTACTCAAGCAAACAGGGTACAAGCACAAGGTACTGAGACATGGCTAATTGGTGGATCACAAGGAGCAATAATGGATGTTGTCTTTGATGAACCAGGAGTCTATGTGGCAGTAAACCACGACTATGCTCAAATCTTTACTGGAAGTGCATCTGTGATTGTTGCAGGCAATCCATTTGGATTGGATGTATGTAACGCAGATTCATGCACAAACGTAGGTAACCCAAGTGATGTTATTCCACCTATGGGTAAGAATAGCATGTCACAAGAAAAGATAAACTTGCATGGTTTGTACACTGACGAACGTGCTGACGAAGTAAAAGCTGAATTAGGAATTTAAATCCCTAATATTCCCTTTTTTGTTTTTTAGTATACACAATGATTATATTCTGTACATAGTGGTTCATTTTCATGAGTTTTAACCAATCTGTTTTGATCTGTGATCAAGTAGCACCAATTCTAAATGATATCCTACAAAAAAACGGTTTACAAATTACATACGAACCAGAAATTACTCCAGATCAGATCAAAGAAAAGATTGGGGCTTTTGATATTGTCATAGTAAGAAGCAGAACTAAACTAACAAAAGACATGATAGAAAAGGCAGACAAGTGTAAGATAATTGCACGAGTAGGTGTCGGTCTTGATAACATTGATGTCGATGCAGCTAAAGCAAAAGAAATCAGAGTAATAAATGCCGTTGAAGGTGCAATGAATGCTGTAGCAGAACTTGTTTTGGGATTAATGCTGTCGCTTGCAAGAGAACTTCCAAGAGCTGACCGAGAAATACGAAATGGAAAATGGCTCAAAAAAGAATTGATGGGAACAGAACTGTCAGGAAAGTATCTTGGAATAGTTGGACTTGGAAACATAGGTAAAAGACTTGCCAAATATGCAAGGGCATTAAACATGAACATCATAGGATATGATGTTATCCCAATAGCTGATGAGTTCGTACGCGAAGTTGGATTGATAAAAACAGATCTTGATACACTGCTTTCAAGTGCTGATTACATCTCATTTCATGTTCCATTCACAAATGATACACATCATCTAGTAAATTCACAAAGACTTGGAAAAATGAAAAAAACTGTTTATCTTATTAACACTTCTAGGGGAGAAATCATAGATGAAGAGGCACTGTACACTGCATTAAAAAATGGAAAGATTGCAGGCGCAGCTTTGGATGTGTTTGAAAAAGAACCGGCAACAGGAAACAAACTTGCAACATTACCAAACGTCATTTGTACTCCTCACATAGGTGCGCAGACAAAAGAAGCTCAGACTTTAGCTGCAAATGTTATAGCAGAAAAGATAATAATGATTCTACGAGGCGTAATTTAGAATTGGCTACGATGAAATTGTTATTTTTCATATTAGTACTTGGTTTTTCACCATCATTTGTTTTTGCAGAAGAACAAATCATATCAGTGGATTATGGGAAACTATACAACATAACTTATGATGCAAAAGACGTAACCATTTTTGAAGTAATTCCTAATTCTGATGATATAGAACTCATTTTTGAAATTGATGTAACAAGTCCAATTGCAACACTAGAATTGACAATTCCAAGAGAACTGCTTGATTCTAAAGAAAATGGAAACGATGTTGATTTCTTTATAATTGCTGATAATACCGATGTTACATTTTCCGAAAAGGAAGCAACCGATACTACTAGAACCATCTTCATACAATTATCGCCAGGAACTACAGAGCTGGAAGTCTTTGGAACGCAGTTGGGAAGTAGTGTATCTGAAAGCGAACCTGCAATAGAAGAACCAAAAGAAGAACCTGCAAAAGAAATCCCTCAAGAAGAAGCATCTGAAGAACCTCCAACTGCAGAACAAGCACCTGATGAATTTACTACTGAGGAAGAATCATCTGAAGAAGAGATAATTCCTACAACTGAAGAAAAACCATCTCAAGAAAAAACACAAAACATGTTTGACTTTTCTAAAATGTCGAACTGGTACATACCAACAAATGAAAGACAGATGCAACAATTTTTGATGACAGCTGGTGCTTTTGCTGCACTTGCTATTGTCCTTATAGTCTTCAAGGGTTTACGAACGGAAAAATCTCTCCCATAAATTGTAATGTCTTAAAATAACATTATACTACGATTATTCCATTTCTAAGAAGGTATTGTATTCCCAACGCAAAATCAGAATCAGATATGAGATTATTTACCCACCATCCTGCATTAATTTTGATCCACGCAGGTATTTTTATAACACTACTTGAACCTTGGAATTCTGATTCAAGTATAGTGATAACTTTTTCTTTTATGAGATATTCAATGCCTCTTGCAAAATCTTTGTCAGTGGCAAGTCCTTTAGACCACAATTCCACTATTTTCTTAACCGATGAGGGAATGACAATTGTATCTGAATCGATTATCCTAAATGATGTACTAGTTTTAGCGCCGGAATATTCTACATCTAAATGATAAACTCCTGGCTTGTATATTACAGGATCAAAAGACTCTCTTGCTGTTATTGAGGTAGTAGTATTAACTATCTGAAGTACAACCGATGAGCTATTTTTTCCTGATTCATCTCTGATGTGAAGAGTTAATGTTTTCCCTGTTACATCAGATACTTGTATTACAAATGAAAGAAGATCGCCGTATTGATATTCTGGCTTGTTTGTCTGAATTGAAAGTGAAATAGCTGACGCAACATTAATTTCATTTATAAAAATTAGAGCCACAAAAATTAGCACAATATTTTTACTAGACAATTTATTTTCGATAGTAACTATTTCATAATATGCGTTTATCCCTTTACAAAATGGTTCATTTTATTATGGAAAAGATGGTACAGATATTAAGGGGAATTTGATAGAGCCGAATATGCTTAGCCATCAAGACCAAACTTGGCTCAAAATGTGGAAAGAAAATTCTCCAGAATTAAGAGCAAAGGCTATTGAATGGAGAAAACAAAATGCCCTTACAAGAATAGAAAGGCCAAGTAGGATTCAAAAGGCTAGAAGGCTAGGGTATAAAGCAAAAGAGGGAATAGTTGTAATTCGAATGCGTGTAGGCAAAGGCAACATGCGTAAGAAAAGACCAGTTGCTGGAAGAAGACCAAAGCACCTTGGTGTAACAAGAATAAAGCCTGATGTTGGTATGCAACAAGTCGCAGAACGCAGAGTTCTTGAAAGACATCCAAACATGAAACTTCTTGGTTCATACTATCTACATCAAGATGGAATGTATCTGTGGTGTGAAGTAATTTTGGCAGATCCTTCTCATCCTAGGATCTTTAAAGACAGAGAAATGCGCGGAAAAATTGCCGGTCTTAAGAACTAAGAATTGAAAATATTAAAATTTTTGGTATTGGTATCTGTAACTGCCCTGTTTTTTCCTCCTGCATTTGGAGCTCTATCTGATAAGACAGGTCTAAAAAAAGACTTTACCATTGAAACTGGTGGATATGATTTTGAAGTAGGAGCTGTAGCAAATTTTGAAATCAACGATGTGGAATTCAGTCGCGATGACAAAAAACTTACGTTTGACATAACTAGTGGTCTTGAAAACAATTTTGCAGAAATATTGATTCCAATAAATCTGATAAATGGAAACCTTACTGTATTTGTAAATGGCGAAGAAATATTTCCGCAGATTAGAAAAAATGACAAGATATCGTTTATCGTTATAGAATTTAACGGTACAGGACATAATACTATGGAAATAATTGGCACAACTTATCTGCCAGAATTTTCTGGTATTACTTTACTTGTTATAGGTGCAGCATTTTCTGCCATGTTTGTGTCTAGAAAATTTAAAAAATTCTAGTAGCCATTTGCAAAGTCTTCCCACATGTTAGCACGTGAGGTAATCTTATTCATTTGATAGAATATGCCACCTACTATTCCTGCCTGGTAGAATGCATATAGATACACTTGAGAATGAGTGGGGTCTGCATGTGATAAACTCAAAGTTATCATAGAAAAAAAGATGAAAGTACCAACAAAAGTGAAAACTTTACTGAAAAACCCCTCTATGCCAACAATTCGTTTTGTAGCAGCTGCCATTATTGTGATGCTTGATACAATTAGAAACGTCAGACCTCCATTTGCTTGTATAAACTCACTTGCCCATGGAATTAAACCATCTTCCAAAATTGATTTTTCTGGTGCATTTATTCCTCCATGCAAAGCAAAAGTAACAGAGCTGAAAATTGCACCCATCATAAATAAGAACAAAAACATCTTTACTAATGATCTTTTTAATGGGCTTCTTGTTTCTGAAGGTCTCATTACCCCATCGGTCAGCTTTATGCCATACAGTAAACCTATGGCAAATGCGGGACCAAACATGATGTTTATTATGATTGGTGATTCTCTTGTGGTTCTTTCAATATCTGGACCATATGTCAGGTATAGGACTATTGCAAACGCTGCGGCTCCAGTAAATATGCTAAGATCTATCCAATTTCTATTATGCCTAAGTTCGTATAGGTCAGTTCCCCACTCGTCCAATCTGAAGTTGATTTTTGAAAAAGGCATTAAAGAAACAACTGAAAAATGATTTGCTTAATCTATCAATTCTCTTTACCTTTTATGGCTCCCTCACGTTTGATGATTCATGAATGCCGGAAAGTCGATAATAGTACTAGGAATAATTGTTATAGTATCAGGAATGGTGTTTTATCTTCAAGGCCAATCTGTGGTCGGGCCAGAATCATCTTTCATGTATTCCAATCCTGAATGGATAACAAACGGCCAGTGGATTGCAATTGTTGGAATTATAATTTTAGCGGGTGGGATTATAATTTCAAAAGTTAACTTACGACACCCAAAGTAGTTGTAGTTCGTATCTTGTCTAACTTGCGGATTTTTTTTGTTATGAGGTTGTCCATCTGTCTTTCCGTATCTGTTTCTACTTCTACTACAATATCATAATCCCCATATGTTATGTGAGCATCTCTGACTTTGTCCATATCTAAGAGTTTTTTCACAAGTTCGTTTTCTGAACCAAGTTCGCACCCGATCAAAACGTATGCTTTTTCCATATTTTACTAATGTTATACGATCTTAAATCTTATTATATTATTCGAAGCGTTTCAAGAACATTTGTCTTGATATCGTAGACTCTGACAAGATGGTTGTTTGTGTCAGTTATGTATAATCTGTCTCCAAAGAGTTCAACATCGCTTGGTTCATACAGACCTAAAGTATCGCACTTTGGATCATCTAATCTACACACTCCATTCATACCGGATTTTCCTACTAGCGTAGATACTTGCTGAGTCGCTAGGTCAATAACTCTAATTGCTGAATTATAAGTGTCTGCAACATACACTTTATTATCAGTTGCAAAAACTCCAAGAGGATGTTGAAACAACGCTTCATCTACATGTCCGTCATTATGCCCAAACACAAACAAACCATGGCCAACTAATGTTCTAACTTGTTTTTTATCAAGATCTATCTCTCTTATCGCAGAAACCTCACTATCGACAAAATACAATTTGTTTCCATATGATGAAAGGCCGCTTGGTTGAGCAAGCTGTGCCAAATGATTTTCACCATCGATGATATTCTCATGACCGTTTCCAGCAAATGGTCTTACAAGATCCGATTCCAAATCATATGACCATATCTGATGATTTCCTGCCATAGCTATGAAAATCAAATTGTCTTTTTCAGTCAAATCCCACGGCGAAGTAATTGAAATCTCTCTTCCTTTTCCACCCTTTGAAATCCATGGACCTTGTTTACCAGTTCCCACAAGTGTGGTTACTTTTTTGCTTCGAAGATCAATTTTTCTTATTGCGTGATTTTCAGTGTCTGCAACAAAAATTGCACTATCTTTCCAAAGCACTCCTTGTGGTCTGAAAAAGGCAGCTGTATTGAAATCCCCATCTGAAAATCCACTCTTCCCAACACCAATTATGAATTCAATTTTTCCAGAAAGATCTGTAACAAGAATTCTGTTATGGTTTGAATCACTTAACGCAATCTTGCCTTCTTTTGATATGGATATTTTTCCTGGATATGACAAAGTGGTTTTATCTTGATTTTTGATATATTCGATCTTAATGGGTTCTTTTGCCAAAGTTCCGGACTTTGCATGTCTTTCTAGTAGCACATCTACGATATCTTCTATTGATTCCTTTTGACCCTCACCTGATTGTTTGTAAACTATGGTTCCATTTGGATCTATTATCACAATGGTGGGCCATCCAGAAACATCATATTTTTTCCAAATTGACATTTTTTTATCCACCACAACTGGATGAGAAATTTCGTATCTGGCAACTGCCTGTTCTATGTTTTTTATATCTTGTTCATTAAAGAACTTGGCTGAATGTATTCCAATGAAAACAACAGGCTTGCCTTCGTATTTTTTCTCTAGCTCTGCCAGTACAGGCAACATATGCATACAGTTTATGCAACAATACGTCCAAAAATCCAGAACGACCACATGCCCTTTTAATTTTTCAAGTGTCAGTGGTTCTTTTGTATTAATCCAATCAAACCCTGGCAAAAAATTAGGAGCTTTTACTACTCTAGTAAAAATCTCATCAAACACATCTACTTTTAAAATTATGATAAATAAATATCATAACATGCTAGCGTTTTAATGTGACAATTCAACAACAAAAATCATGAAAGCTACTTTTGGAGCAGGTTGTTTTTGGTGTGTAGAACCTGTATTTCAAAAACTAAATGGTGTCTTATCAACATCAGTCGGATATGCTGGTGGCTCGTTTAAAGATCCAACCTATGAAGATGTGTGCACAGGACAAACTGGGCATGCTGAAGTTGTGCAAGTAGAATATGATCCATCAAAAATTTCATACGATGAACTTTTGAATGTGTTTTGGAACAATCACGATCCGACTGCCCTCAACAGACAAGGGCCTGACATAGGAGAACAATATCGTTCTGTAATTTTTTTCCATACTCCAGAACAAGAAGCTGTTGCAAAGACATACCAAGAAAAACTCCAGAATTCTGGAAAATATGGGAAAAAAATTGTTACAGAAATTGTTCCTGCATCACAGTTCTATAAAGCAGAAGATTATCATCAGCGTTATTATGAAAAATGTGGCTTGGTATGATCCAATCTACTCAACGTGGTTATGGGTGACTGTAATTAGCAAACTGACCTGACCAACCACCTGGTCTCATAATGTCTGATCCGGAATCATTTTGTATTATTAGTTTGCCAACATCATTATTGTATATCTTGTTCTTGTTTTCGAGTTTTTCTATGATGTTTACGGCAGTATTGGGCGGAGTGTCTTTTGGCCCAAACAAAAAATGCATTCCTAAATCGCCAATTATTACTGCACTACATATTCCTACTAATATAAAAATTAATATTCTGTCTCTTTTTGTTTTCATACTTAAATTCAACAATTATCGAAGAATAATATTAGTGATACACTTTTGAAACAAAGTGTACTTAATAAAATAAAAAATTGATGTTTTAAAATCCTGCCTTTATGGGATCTTGAGGTTTCATTATTTCTCTTAAAAGTATTGTAGCATATGATCCCCTGGACAATGTAAAACTAACTGTAGGTTCTGATATGGAAAAATTATCACATTTGATAGTAGCTTGTCTGAATCCACCTTCGTCACTTATCTCTTGCATGGTTTTTGAAAAGAAATCCTTTGTGTGAACTTGTTCGGTTTCAAGAATTTTTGAAATGTGGTAATCAAATCTATTTTTTTTAGAATATGAATATCCTACAAGTGGTATTGCGAGTCTCTGACTAGGATCATTTTCAAATCTCCCCAGCATGCTTTTTTTGTCATAACACACATCTCCTGACTTTGGTAATAACAGATCTTCACCGTGCTCAAAGGCTGCACTTATTGTACGATTGAAGACATAGGACTGAAATGCCTGAACAAAAAATCTTCTGATGGTAAGAGACATGCTTCTCATAGCTCTTAGAGGATCACCATGTTCCACCATCTCAGACAAAACGACTCGTTCAATATCCATCTGTGGTGGAACTTCATTTAGTGCCTTGGTATAGTTTGATTTGTCTTCAAGCATTTTTCTAATCTTTGTATTTTCAGGTAAATCATATTCTGAGCTAAAAGAAAGAAGAAGACTAACTGCACGCTCAAAGTCATTCTGTAAGATTGCTTTTCCTATTAGATGTGATACTGGTCTTTTACTTCCAAACCTCTGATAACCAAAAAAGTTCAACACTCGTTCATATTCATTAAATTTTGAAATCTCTGAAAATGATGCATCTTCTATTTTTATTTTAAAATGATTTCCAATCATGTCTTTTTTTGTGAGCGGTTTAGAAACATAGCCAAGTGATTCCAGATTGTACCTGTTTGTAGAAAAATTCACGGCATTCTTTGTATCCGTTGAGCAAACAAATTGTTCTGTAGTTGCATTTGCATCTTTTAGTCCAAGTGCTTTCAATCGTATTCCATGTATTTTAAAAATTTCAGACAGAGCATGATTGGTATCTATTCCATGTTTTTTTAATTTGTATACTGCATAACCATCTGTCTTGGAAAGTTTTGATAACGCTTTTTCATCTAAAATTTCAGTGACAAAAAAATCTTCAGGTGATGATTTTATTTTCCCACCAATCCCTTTAAACTTGGTACTATATACAAAAATACCAATATCGAAGTCTAGTTTTGGAATCACTTCTTACTTTACTGTAACTGTTACATATTGTGATACAGTGACTTCTCGATATGCTGCACCAAGCAGAATCTTGTAAGTTCCAGATAATGCAAATCTATCTACAGAAACTGTAAAAGGCACAGTCTCTGGGTTATTGCTAAGAGTAATTTGGTTCTCAGTTGTGACTTTAACGTCATTTAGAGTCGCAGTATTTGCAGTTGTTAATTTGATTGGCTCAACAAGTTGTTCATTTGGTGTAATTGTGAATAATATCGTAGAATTCTCTCCACGACTCAAAGTTAGGCTTTTTTTATCTACATTTACTTCAATTGGAAGTGGAATGCTGGAATCAAGAACGGCAATATTATTTTCTACCCATTCTGTAAACCAAATTTTGTCATTGCTTATAGTAAAGTCTAACACTTGTGCAACTCCGCACTTTTCAATATCGATACAGTCAGACCAATTGGGATTTTGTGAAGGTACGAAATATTCTACAAGTGTTTCTTTTGTAGGATCAAAGACTGCTATACTGTTTCCAGTCTGTTCGTTAAACCACAGTCTTCCTGTATCATCGAATTGATTCCAATATGGTCCGGATACAGGAGTCTTGATTATTCCAGAAGAATTTCCGTACGTACTTTCACGTGGTATTGATGTGATGAATTTGGTGAACTGTTGTGATTGTTGATCAAAACTAAAAAAGAGACTGCTTGCAGCATCAGTAATCCAGATCTTATTTTCTGGACTTGATGAAATGCCATTAGGTGCTAACATCCCATATGGAAGCTTAAACGCAGTTCCATTGGAGGTTTGTGGATCGTATCGTACAAGACTTCCTCCTTCTTGAAACTTCCAAACAGTGTACCAAACTTTTTTATCAGAATCAATAGTTAAGGAGGCTGTAAGGGTATCAGTTGTAAGTGAATTTACTTTGGAATACTGTATCTCTTTGCCTGACTGACTAGAATCAAAAAACGTAATCTTGTTTCCAGTAAAGTCATTTACGAGAAGTTTTTGATCATCAATGACAATTCTCTGGGGAAAAGTTTCCCCCGTTTCTGATAGAGGATATTTGAAACTTGTAAAATTGTTTTTATCAAACTTCCATATCACATCATGAGATTCATCTGTAAACCAAACATTTCCATCTGGCGCATAAATTATTCCCCACATCATGGATTGATCTCCTTTTGGCCATCTGTCATTTTGATACTCTGTGAAAATTCTGGAAAAAGGATCGAATTTTGCTATGTTTCCTGTATTTGATTCAGTAAACCAAACATTTCCAAATGAATCAGTTGTTATAGCTAGAGGCTGTGCACAGAAAGTTGGAACGTTGAACTCAGTTATGTACCTATTAGATTTTGTAGAATTTGTTCCACAAAATGTTACACGTTTATCAGCAGGATAGTTGTCTGCAGGTGTTCCTGTAGTGGTTGTGTTTGTTTCTTCATTCTCGCTTGGATTATAGCTATTTAATGCAATTGCTAATGTAGAAGTTGCAAGTATTATTCCAAAAAAAGCAGCCATTAAGAGTTGTTTTGATTTTTTCTTCACAAAGGGCAGACAAATTTTCCGTGTTATATCTTATTCTACAAAAGTTTCAAATCTTTTGTAACTTTATCTATCATTGTTTCTGGTGCTGGTCCTATTGAAATGCAAGTAACTGTTCCAGGAGAAATTTGTGTATGTCCTGCATCTGTTACCTCAGACCAAGGAAGATCTAAAGATACGGCGTGTTTTTTTACCTGTTCTAGTTGTTCAAGACTTGCCACTTTGACAACCACTTTTTCCTGACCTGACATGACCCATTCTTTGTACCATTCTGGAAATGATTTGCGTACATGCTCTGCTCCTAAAACACAAGCATGTCCAACTTGAGCAGCAATTTTCCCTGTACCCATATCAAGATCCTTTCGCACCACGATTACTTGTTTAATTGTGCCCATTATTGCTTTACAAAGTAATTAGAGTATGTTAAACTTTTGAATTGAAATAAATAATTGCATCAAAAATGAGAAGTCATGGATTATGAAGTTATAGTTGCAGGTGGAAGCGTCTCTGGATTGTTATGTGCAAGAGAAATTGCACGATTAGGTCACAGCGTTTTGGTTATAGAAGAAGATTATGAAATTGGTACTCCAGAGCACTGCGGTGGAGTTGTAAGCGTTTCAGGAATTGAGGAACTTGGTGTGGTTCCAATCAGAGGAATACTTGATAACAAGATAAGATCTGCATCCATAATTTCGCCAGCTGGAAAGAGTTTCACACTTGATGCTAGAGCACAAAAAGTTGTAGTATTGGACAGAAGAGATTTTGATAAACAAATAGCACATCAAGCAAAAAATAACGGTGCAGAAATACGTGTCAGAACATCTCTGAAAGAAATCAACGGTGAAGAAGTAAAGACTTCAGAAGGCATACTGAAATGTAAAATTATAGTTGACGCACGAGGAGTCTCCTCACTAATTCACAAAGATCGAGAAGGAATATTGCAATCTGCACAGTATGAAGTATATGCAGACTGGATTGAAAAGGATAGAATCGAAGTCTATTTTGATCAAGAAAAATACCCTGGATTCTTTGCTTGGATTATTCCTACACATACTGATATTGCTAAAGTCGGTGTTGCAGGAAAGGGAATAAACGCAGCCGTAGCACTTGAAAACTTTCTTTCACAAAAAGGAAAGTATTCCGTAGTGCGAAAGATCTTTGCACCGATCTGGATAAAGGGACCCATTGAAAACTTTGTTACAAAAAATGTTGTTACAATAGGAGATGCTGCTGGTCAGTCAAAGCCTACAACTGCGGGAGGTATATATTCATGCGGTCTTGGCGGCATATTTGCAGGCAGAACGATATCGAAATATCTGAAATCAGGCAATCACTCCGATCTATTGGAATATCAAAAATCTTGGTCTGAAAAATTTGACCATGAATTTCAAAACATGCTTCTTGCACGAAAACTCTTGGAAAGATTTGACAACAAAGCCATAGACAAGATGTTTGAATCTGTTACACCAGAAATCTTAGAAGAGATCTCAAAAGAAGGCACATTTGATTTTCATACAGTTTCTCTTGCTAAACTTCTTGGTGTAAAAGGATCTGTAAAGGCAGTACAGGCAATTTTAGGTAGTGAGTTTAGACGACTATTAACATGAGATAAAGTGTAATTGATAAGCAAGATATAAATTCGGTTTTTGTTCAGGTCTGAACATGTCATCATCCATTGTATTACCAGTGTGTAGTTCGTGTCACAGAACTATCATGCCTAATGATAAATGTGTGAAATTCAACTGCCCAAACTGCGGTTCTGTATTACTATGGAGATGCGAGAGCTGCAGAGAGGCTGCAAGAGCTTACAAATGCAATTCTTGTAAATTTGATGGACCATAAAAAATGGCACGACTTTTACTTAAAGCAAAAATTCTTCCTACCGGCACAGAAGTAGATCTAGACAGTATAGCAAAAAAGATCGACACAATACTAAAGGACGGAATAAAGCTTTCAAAATACACAAAAGAGCCACTAGCTTTTGGTCTCTACTTTATTAATGCAGAGTTTTCCCTAGACGACAAGGGAGGACAGATGGACTCGCTTGAAAATGCAGTCAGATCTATTGAAGGCGTAGGAGAGTTTGAGGTCTTGGGCATGAGCAGAGCATCTGTTGATGTAAAGTAGGTGTTTTCTTGGTACGAAAAGACGAACCGCTGCAAATGCGTGTCGGTGAAGCAAAACAGAGAGATGTAGGAAAAAGACGCGCTAGAATAGAACCTGAAGCCATGGAATATCTTCATGTGGAGCCTGGCGACATGGTAGAAATTATTGGAAAAAGATCTAGCTGTGCAATAGTGTGGCCTACAGATGATGATGATAAAGAACCTGACATGATACGAATTGACGGTCAAACAAGAAAGAATGTTGGTGTTTCAGTAAATGATCCTGTAACTGTACGAAAGATTGTAGCAAAACCTGCAAAAAGTGTTGTATTGATGCCAGTAAATGGCAATGTTACGGTAGACAAGGAGTTTACTGATTTTGTTAAAAACCGACTCAAAGGATTGCCCCTATCTGAAGGCGATGAAATCTCAGTAATGATTCTTGGAAACTCCATGGACTTTAAAATTCACAAAATTTCACCAAAGAGTGTTGTTAAGATTGAACGAGGAACTACTCTTACAATTCTAACTGAAACATCAATTGATAAAAAAATTCGTGTAACATATGAAGAGATTGGAGGACTGAGGGCACAAACAAAAAGAATGCGAGAAATTGTAGAACTCCCACTTCGGCATCCAGAAGTTTTCACTAGCTTTGGAATAGAACCGCACAGCGGAATTTTGCTTTATGGTCCACCAGGATGTGGAAAAACTTTGATTGCCAAAGTTCTTGCAAGTGAATCTGAAGCAAACTTTTACTCTATCAATGGACCAGAAATTATGAACAAGTATTACGGAGAAACAGAAGCAAGACTTCGTGATATATTCAAAGAAGCAAAAGAAAATTCTCCAAGTGTAATATTCATTGATGAAATAGATGCCATTGCTCCAAAAAGAGAGGAAGCATACGGCGATGTAGAAAAAAGAGTAGTCGCACAACTCTTGGCTTTGATGGATGGTCTAACTGAAAGAGGACATGTTATTGTCTTGGGTGCAACAAACAGACCAGAAAGTGTTGATCCAGCTTTGAGGCGACCAGGAAGATTTGATAGAGAAATAGAAATTTCTGTACCCAACGCAGATGGAAGATTGGAGATACTGCACATTCACACAAGAGGCATGCCACTTGACGATGATGTAGATCTTAAAACACTTGCTGCAGAACTTCATGGATACACTGGTGCTGACATTAAATCACTTTGTAGAGAAGCTGCTATGAAAGCACTTAGAAATTACCTTCCTGAGATTGATATGGAAACTGAAAAGATTTCACCTGAAATTTTACAATCTATGAGAGTTAGCTTACAAGATTTCTATGATGCAATGCATGAGATAGTTCCTACTGCCATGAGAGAATTTTATGTTGAAAGTCCAAAAGTGTGGTGGAAAGATGTTGGCGGATTAGATGACGCAAAAAGAACATTACGTGACAACTTGATTACTGCAATAAAAGAACCCACAAAATTCCAAAAGATGGGCATCAAACCACCCAAGGGTGCATTACTATATGGTCCACCAGGATGTGGAAAGACACTGCTTGCAAGAGCACTTGCAACAGAAAGTGGTGCTAACATGATTCTTGTACGAGGTCCTGAAGTCTTGTCCAAATGGGTTGGAGAATCGGAAAAAGCAATAAGAGAAATTTTCAGAAAAGCAAAAGCGTCATCTCCATGTATTGTGATATTTGATGAGCTTGATTCGTTTGCCAGAACAAAATCAGGAGAGGACAGTGGAGTGGGTGAGAGACTTTTGAGTCAACTCTTGACTGAAATGGAAGATGGAGGAGCTTCACGAGTTATAGTAATTGGAATTTCAAACAGACCAGACTTGATAGAAACATCACTACTACGACCTGGTAGATTAGACTTGATATTGTATATTCCACCACCTGATGAAAAGGGAAGACTGGAAATAATTAAGATCCTTACACGCCCAATGCCTCTTTCAGGCGATGTAGACTTGAAGGAAATTGCAGTAGCAACAAAAAGTTACAGTGGAGCTGACCTTGTTGCAATATGTAGGGAATCTGCAGTGCATGCCATGCAAAATGATTCCATTAAAGTAGGAAGTGCAGACTTTGCAGCAGCACTAAAGCTCGTTAAACCATCCATCACAAAAGTTGTTGATGAATGGTATGGTGCAATAAAAGAGAATATATCATACGCCATACCAAAACAAATCGATAAGACATTTTACGGTTAAACATGACTATACCATTGAAAAACCTAGTATATGACAAGGTAAAGGAATCTAGTTCTCTTACAGATTCTGAACTGCTAAAGATTCTTGTAAAAGAAGGGATTGTTCTTCCTGAGGATGAATTTAACAAAACTTTGCTTGATTTGGAAATATACGGGCTAATCAAAGTAGGTTGGCTTACAAAAGATGAACGCCGAATTGAAATTGTAGAAAAACAAGAAGAAGAAGACGAAGTAGAAATACAGAATCGTGAAAAACTAGAACACGATTATGAAGCTGGATTTCCAGGCATAGAACAAGAGCAAGTACAAGATCAAGAAATTTAATTAAATTCTAAAGTGAAACGCAGCATCTAATGCAATTGCTACAAAAATTATCGTAAGATATGGTGCCGTGACCTTGTATGCCTTCCAGGCAAACTCTGATGTTGGATTCTTTGTAAGCTTGTAATGATACACAAACAATAGACCACCAGAAATTGCTGCAATTGTTAGATACACAAGACCTAATCCAAACACATAGAGCATAAGAGAATAAGGCAACAAGATTGCGGTGTTAATCAAAATATACTTTGATGTTCTTTCCATACCGATCAACACTGGAAGCATTGGAACTTTGGCTTCTGCATAATCCTCGCGAATCTTCATAGCAAGACACCAAAAATGAGATGGAGTCCAGGCAAAAACCAACATTCCTACCAGTGCTCCAAGTAAATCCATTGAACCAGTTGCAGCTGACCATCCGGCCATTGAAGCAGCACTTCCTGCAAATCCTCCAATTACAATGTTTGATGCATTATTTCGCTTAAGCCACGCAGTATACACTATGACATAAAAGAAAATTCCTAATGCAATGAAAAATGTAGAAACAAGATTTAACGTAATTCCGGCATAAATTACTGAAACTGCACTAACTGCCAAACCATACACAAGTACACTTTTTGCAGACATTCTGCCAGATGGAATTGGTCTAGTACTTGTACGTTTCATCAAAGGATCAATGTCTTTGTCGTAGTAGTGATTTAGTGCACTAGAACCTGCAGAAGCAAGTGCACCAGATATGATGATGTGCAAAAGACCCCAATTATTCAGATCAGGATCGATCAGCTTGTACTCACAGTCACAAATGCCTGGAAGCGCACTTGCTGCATACATCGATGTAACAGCAGTAATTACAAGTAGAATTACAATACGCGGTTTTGATATTTCTAAGATCTCTTTTAGTCCCAACTCTTTGTTAGCCGTTTTGTTAGGGATTTAATTTCTTCGAAGTTTACAATCTCACGTCCAAAAGGATTATTTATCTCACTTCGTTCAGGTACCACAAATGAGCGACTGGGATCTGATGATGCCTGGAATGGGTCTTACTGCAGTGGGGCTAGCAGGCGTAGTCATCTCGTACGCTGGCATTGCCAAGACCTTCATTGATGGAATGCACGCTCTTACTGGACTTACAATGTTCATAGGTTTGATCTTTCTAGCCTGTGGAATTCTAAGTGGAGGAGTTTCTACAAGTAACAAAGCCAAAGCTACGACTTTGGTGATCTTCGGTATTGCCGGTTCCTTTGGAGCATTTGCTTTCACAATGACGTCTGTTTCCTCATTACCAACATTTGCAGGAGTTTTACTAATTGTTATAATTCCAACAATTGTCATCTCTTACGCCGCAATGAAAGTACCTCAATATGCCAAGCCAATATCTGTGATATTTATCTTGGCTGCAGGTGTCGGAATTGCATCATTTGTAACACTTGGATTTGTAGGACCAGGTGCACAGTTTTCATTACAACCACCTGTACTTGAGGAAGAGGAACAACCAAAAGAACCAACTGAACCAACAGCACCCATAATCACAGTAGAAATCTTATCTGGTTCTTCAACGCCAGATGCTCCCGATTATAACCCTGATGTTGTTACTGTTACAAAAGGAGACATTGTAGAATGGACAAATAATGACAATGTAGCTCATACTGTTACAAGTTCCTCCGATGCTGGTGTGACCTTTGACTCCGGTCTTATTTCTGCAGAAAGCCAGTACCAACTCAACACTGAGAACTTGGCAGTAAGCGAGTATCCATACTACTGTCAAGTTCATCCGTTTATGACCGCAACGCTGGTAGTAAAAGAACCGACCGCGCCAGTAATTACTAAAATAAGTATTCCACAGGGAGCAATGACACAAAGTGAAGGACAATTGTATTATGATCCACAGGAAATTACAGTTTCAGTTGGAACTACAGTAGTTTGGTCAAATGACGATACTGCTGCACATACAGTTACAAGTGGAAATCCAAGTGCAGGACCATCAGGAGTATTTGATTCAGGTATATTCGCTGCAGGAAAAACATTTGAACACAAATTTAATTCTGCTGGCACGACAGAGTACTACTGTCAAGTTCATCCATGGATGATAGGAAAAGTTACAGTACAGTAGAGCAACATTGCAACAAGCAATTCTACTTTCTAAAGATCATGTCAATATTCTAGCTAAGCATGCAAAAAAAGCATCACCAAATGAGTCTTGCGCCATTTTGTTTGGCAAAATTGAAAAAAATCATTTTAGAGTAAAAGATGTTTTTTTAACAAATAACATAGAAAATTCACCAGTAAACTTTACCATCTCAAACGACGAACTCATCAAAGTATATCAAGAAGCAGAAAAAAGAAAACTGGATGTGGTTGGAATTTTTCACTCTCATCCAGATTCTGAAGCTTATCCATCTATGACAGACCAGAAATTCATGGAGATAAATCCTGTACCTTGGATAATATTTTCAAACAAAAGTGAACAATTCAAAGCATATGTGTTTGAATCAAAAATAAAACCATTCGATCTATCTGTAGAATGAGTTACTTGTGAATGCTTTTCTTATGTCTTTCTAGATGCTCTTTATCAGTAAAGGATACGTTACACTCTTTGCATTTGAGCGTAGTTTTGAGGTGCCACAATCATGATACATAATGCTTCATGACGTAAAAGCATTTTCATGATGTCTTATTTAGCTGTTCTAAAAGTAACTATCATTCCATCAGGTACATCTTTTAGAAATTTTTTATCAGTTGTTTTGATTTTACCAATTACATTAACAGGAGAATATGGTTTGATCTCATCTTTTTTTCCTATAGGTGTTGGACCAAAAAAGAGACATATTGCTTTGCCTGAAGGCCAATAAGCCACATCCATCAGTTCTACTACTGCTTTTGCATTTTCTTCTCCTATTACAACTGGAGTTTCACTTGTGTAAATCTCCTCACCCCAAGAATTTATCGTAACAGTAAATGGTAAACGATCAAGAAAAGACTTGACTGTGTTTGGAGACATTTCATCATCTAGTTCCAAGTCTATAGTCTTAATTTTTGGAAAATCAACTGTGATCTTATGTTTCATAATGGATCTAGTGATTTGAATTAAATATCCCTTCTTGAGATAAAAAAACATGGACATTCATGTATACGATACATATGTTGAGGCAAAGGATGGCCACACCATGCACTTTGATGTTATTACAGATGTCAAAGATCATAAAAAAGCAATTGAGTTTGCAAAAGAATGGCTGAAAACTGTCGGAGAAAGTGATGCAAAAGTCACAACCGAAGAGTGCCAATTTTGCCACACTCAAGGCGCACCTGAGCCAATCGCGAATCAAATTCGCACAAATGGATACTTCATCCAAAAGATGGAAGGCTGTCCATAAAACTATTTTTTAATTTTTTATACTAAATTCTGCATACTGCCAGTCAGAAATCTTTTTAGAATGAATTGGATGATGTGGTGTGATGGAGGCAAAGAAAGACGTCTATAGAAAATTAACCGTGGAAGGAGAGAAAAAGACACAATGGATTTGCGGCTGCTTTGAGACAGTTGATGGATTTTTCAAATTTTGTAATGAACACAATAATGCCATAAAGAAAACAATCGAGGCACAAATAGATGAACTTGATATGACTATGGTAATTGACGAAAAAAAAGTCTAGTGTACTAGAACAAGAATCCCAACAAATGCAGAAACAAATACTATTGCTACTGTGTTTAGCAATTTGATTACGGTGTTTAGCGCAGGTCCTGCTGTATCCTTGTATGGGTCACCAATGACATCGCCAACAATTGTTATCTTGTGTTCTTCACTACCTTTACGTCCTTGAATCTCGACATATTTTTTTGCATTATCCCATGCTCCTCCTGTGTTTGCCAAGTGATATGCTAAGAAAATTCCTGTGACAACTGCCCCCATCAATAATCCTGCAACAGCTGGTGGACCTAAAACTACTCCAAGAATTATTGGAGCAATTATTGTTAGAGTAGCAGATTTCCATAATTCTCTTAGTGAAGCTACTGTTGCAACATCAACACATTTTGCATATTCTGGTTTAACTTTGCCAGTAAGTATGTCTGGATGTTCTTTGAATTGTCTTCTTACCTCTTCAACCATCTTTCCTGCTGCTCTTGAAACTGCTGCAATGAGCTGACTTGTGATAAAGAATGGTAAGAGTCCACCAACAAGTAGCCCAATTATGATTGATGGATTTGAAAGACTATAATCAAATGCGATACCGAATATTTTTCCTGCTTCATATTGGAATGCCTGAATCATTGCTAAAGCTGCAAGACCTGCACTTGCAATTGCAAATCCTTTGGTAACTGCCTTTGTAGTGTTTCCTACTGCGTCAATCTCGTCAGTAACTTTGCGGTTTTCTTCTCCCATACCTGTCATTTCTACAATTCCTCCTGCGTTGTCACTGATTGGACCAAATGCGTCTATACTAAGTACTATACCAGCAAGGCTAAGCATAGCCATTGCAGTAAGCGACGTTCCAAATATTCCATAAATTGTTGCTTGTGAAGGATCTGGTGCTGCAGCTGAAGCTATTGCAAATGATAATGCAAGTGCAACAACTATTGCAATCATAAATGGTCCAGTTGAACGCATTCCTTGAATTATTCCCATCAATGTTAACGATGCATATCCCCACTTTGCAGATTCAGAAATTTCTCTGACTGGTTTGAATCTGTAACTAGTAAAGTAATCCGTAATTCTTTGTATTACTGGAACAAGAATTACTCCAATTATAGTTGTACCAAACAATGCGTATGCAAGAGGAGTTTGTCCAAGGAACAAGTTTGTGAAAATAAAATTGAGTGCTATTGCTATTGCAGCAGAAACATAAAATGCGCGATTCAGAGGTTTCATTACATCTTTCATCTTTCTTGGTCCGATTGTAGCAGTACCAATTATTGATGCGATTAATCCTGATGCTCCAATTAAGATTGGATAAAGAAGATTTTCTGGTGTTCCAATTAATGCTGCAAGAAGTAACGAAGCAAGCATAGTTACAATATATGATTCATAAATGTCGGAACCCATACCAGCTGCATCTCCTACGTTGTCACCAACGTTGTCTGCAATTGTTGCTGGGTTTCGTGGGTCATCTTCTGGAATGTTTGCTTCTACTTTGCCCACCAAGTCTGCACCCATGTCTGCAGCCTTTGTGAAGATTCCTCCACCTACTCTGATAAACAAGGCAATGAGACTTGCGCCTATACCAACACCAGCTATTGTGATAGGATCTGGAAATATGAAATAAAGTAATGTGATTGCTAAAAGTGCCATGGCAGGAACCGCAAGACCAACAGTTGCTCCTCCTCTAAATGCAAGCGCAAACGTGTGTCCAAGTCCTTTTCCTGTCGCATTTGCTGCACGAACTGCAGCCTTTACTGTGATCTTTAATGAAATTAATCCTGCAACTGCAGAAAGTCCTGCACCTACTGCAAAAGCAATACCGTTTGAAAACCCGATTGCTGCGCCAATGATTACTGCAAGCCCTATCGCCACAGGGATGACAATTTTAAACTCTCTTCGCAAAAATGCCATTGCACCAACTTTTACTGCATTTGAAATGTCAAGCATCTGTTGGGTTCCTGGTTGTTGTTTAGAAACCCATAATGCAAATACTGCAGCGACGACAAACGAAACAATAGTAGCGCCTACGGGTATCATCAAATCTTGCAGCAGCATTTGTTAAATTTGCCTATTTGCGGTAAATATAAATCATCTCTGACTGTTTTTTGTTATTTTCTTTTCTTGTATGGTGCAAATGTTTTTCCAGAAAGACCCCGCCTGACAAGCTTGTTGAATCTTTTTCCATGACTAAGATATGGGAATCTTAGATGGATCAATTCATGTACAATTGTGTTTTCCAAAGATTTTTCATCTGGAAGCTTTCTAACATTTAGAAAAATCACGTTGTGTTGCATATAGGACACACCATAATACTTGTAGGCTGAAGTTCTCCTGCCCTCTGTCATCTTTTTTGGCATATCCAGAACTTCTCTTGTAGTCAAAAGCACTTTTGGCTCCTGTATGCCAAACCTGTTTGCATAGATACCTGTCTTTTCTAGGATTCTAAATCTAAGATCGGAATCTATCTTCATTATGATCTGAGATTGCAGATGGACAGTTTAATTACAAATGTCAATTGTTGTATCTGAACTTGTTCATTTTTTCTATTTTACCAAAAAATGGTTAGGGTCAGACTTGTGTTAGCTTAATCATAGATCATACAGCCACCGTGTCATCATTCCCCTACGTCATAGAATTCATAATCAACTGAGCTTTATTTCTTATCTCCGAATCTATTCTTACAATTACCAGACCTTCATTTGGCTGTCCGTACATGACAACTGAGTCTTCAGGCGCATATATACAAACTGGCAGAACTAGAAGATCTTCTTCGCCTATTACTGTGATTCTTGCGGGAGTAGATTTGAGCGCTTTTTTTATCACATCAATACTTTCATTAGTTATTTGTGCAGGTGGATTGTTGCAGGAAAAAGTTATCTTGACAGCAGATATTGGCAATTCTCTTTTGAATCTCTTTTCCAAACCATCTACAATTTGTAACGATGGCATGATTCCATATTTGATCAGTTTTTCTGTAGTGGCATCACCAACCGAAATTATAAACGATCCCTGAGGAATATTTTTCAAAATGTTTTCTTTTGTAGTTTCAGAATCTTTAATTAAAATTCCAAGTGGTTTTTTTAGACTATCACGAAGATTTTCGGGAAGGTGCACAGTATATCTTTGTTTTTAGCTATTTTTGCGTAGCTACTTCTGCACTCATCTCTTCTTTGAGCTGATCTGCAAGTAT